>JAZKBJ010000204.1:0-8186 GCA_040388685.1 Pseudomonadota bacterium | reverse complement strand
GGGAGGGGAGCGAGACTTGCGCTTCTGCAAGAAGCGTTAGTCGCAGCGGGGTGGGTTTGATGGCCTCTCGTTTGGTCGCGCCCTAACCCGCCAGCGCCCGCTGCGCCGCCACGCCCTCGCCCCAATTGTGAATCCGTGCCCAGAACTGCGTCCTCGTGTGGGCAAAGTTGTGCATGTGGGCCATGCGCGGGCAAACGTAGAGCTGGATGTCGGTCGCGCTCTTGAACGCCTTCGGTTCGGCCCAGGGATCGGGCACCACGTCGCGCTCGCCCACGCCGATGAACACCGGCACCCGGATCGATGCGGCTTCCAGCGCAACAGCACCCGGTGCAACCATCGTGATGCCGCAGGCCGGCGTCGTGGCAGAGCGCCATTCGGGCAAGGGATCGGTCAGCCCGGCAGAGGCCTTCATGTCGAGCGCCACGATATCGGCGGGCTGGTCGTCATAGTGAAACGACCACTGGAAGGGATGTTCGCCGGCCTGCGCTGCGGCCTGCAATGCCGCCGCATCACCCAGTTGCGGGCCGGTCGATGCTGCAAGTTGGGCAAGGTTGTAGATCTTTGGCGCGCCCGGCTTGCTGCGGCGCGAAACCCACGGCCATGCCGCTTCGGGCTGGCCGGGCCGCGTCGGCACGATGGTATGGATGCCGCTGTAACCGAGCACACCCACGCCATCGAACGTTTCGTGATTGCCCTGCGCCACCACGGCGAAGCACCCGCCCATCGATTGGCCGATGCCGAGGCAGGTGGCATTGGCAATGGGCGGCAAGCCATCCGTCAGCGTACCCGCTGCGATCCGCTCCATCACATGCCGCACGGTCGCATCGTTGCCCGCCGCGATCACATCGAGATCGAGCAATTCGTCAGGTGGGATGGTCGAATCGCCAAAGCCGAGGTGATCGCAGGCGATGACAATCCACCCGCGCGCGGTGTGGTATCCCGCCTCGCCCCCGCCCTTTCCGTCCGGCATATCGAAGCTGTAGTAGCGCCGGTTGTAGCCACCGCCGGGGAACGCGAAGCACACCACCGGCGGGTCGGCCAGCGCACCATCATCGGGCAGGAACACAGTCACGGCAGTGTGGGCAGGCATGCCGATGGCAATCGCATCGGTCACGTCCACGGTCAGCTCGATCGGATCACGCAAGGAAAATCTCCGGCAGGTCAGGCGTTTGCAGGTGGATACGTCGGCGTCGCTGCCAGGATTTGGGCATATATTTCCGGTGACAGCCACACATGCTCGACATAGTGGCCCAGTGTCCGGCGCTCGTCGGTGTAAATGAACCGCATCATATCGCCCATCGCGCCCTTGAACACGATGGGGTGCTTGTCAAAGTCCAGCGACGCGACATGCGCGTCCCAGTTTTCCAGCGGCCCTTCAACTCTGAAACAGACATGGTGAAAGCGGATCGCCAGGTCATCCCCGCCCGGCAGCACGTCGCTGAACAGCGGCGCGGTATCACCGATCGGCTCGATCAGTTCGATCTCAACCCCGCCCACCCGGGCCAGCGCGATCTTCAATTGTTCGCCGTTCTCATCCGACCCGGAATTGGCGTTGGTGAAGACATAGAATCCCGGCGAATCATATTCCCGCCGGAACGCCTCTATCGCGGCGTCCATGTTATTCGTGACATAGGCCACCTGGCTGTGCTGCGTATTGGGACGGGCAAACATCGTCTCGGTCCTTTGGTGGTCAGTTGGCGAACAGCTTGCCGCCATCGATCACCAGCGTATCGCCGGTGTGATAGCGCGCCGCGTCACTGGCGAGATAGACCGCCGCGCCTTCCAGATCCTCGGGCTGGCCGATGCGTCCAAGCGGGACGCGCGCCGAAACGCCCGCCGCCATCATCGCGCCGATCTCGGGGTCGGCAAAGGTCATCTCGGTCTCGATGAAGCCGGGCGCGATCACGTTGCAGCGGATGCCGTGCGGCCCCAGTTCGGCGGCCAAGGCCTTGGCCAGCGAATTGAGCCCGCCCTTGGCGATGCCGTAATGCGCCAGCGTCGGCACGCCTTGCGCGATCGAGCCGCTCCCGCAAATGATCAGCGAACCGCCGGGATCGCCCGCGATGGCGCGGTCGACCATGTGCTTGGCCACCGCGCGCAGCGTGAACACGGCGCCATCGAGATTGACGTCGATCAGTTCGCGATAGGCCTCGCGGGTCATGTCGACGAACGGCACCTGTGTGGCGATGCCGGCATTGGCGATGGCGATGTCGATCCGGCCAAGTTCCGCCACCGCGCGATCAACGCCTGCGACAATCGCGGCGTCATCGCGCACATCGACGCTGTCGGTCATCACCCGCACGCCATAGGCGCGCAGCTTTTCCGCTGCTTCCGCATTCTTGTCGGCGCGGCGGCCCCAGATGACGATATCGGCACCGGCCTTGGCAAGGCCCCGCGCGAAGGCAAAGCCGAGGCCGGAGTTCGCGCCGGTGACCAGCGCCACCTTGCCCGAAAGATCGAACATGTTCGTCGGCAAAGCAGCCTCTCCTCTTTGTTGTTGTGCGCGGACAGTCTGCCGTATCCCGGACCGCTGAACCAAGGCCTATCGTGCGCGCGGCACAGCCATTGCTATCGCCAGACCGCCTGCCGAAACGCCTTGGGCGTCACACCGGCGGCCTTGCGGAATGCCGCCGAAAATGCGGCGGGCGTTTCGAACCCGCAGCGCCAGGCGATTTCCTTGATCGGTGGGCGTGCCTGCACCAGCAGCGCCTTGGCCCGCGCGATGCGGCGCTCGGCGGCATAGGTAGCCAGCGTCTGCCCGGTCGTCGCCCGGAACAACCGGAAGAAGTGCCGGGTGCTGACATCGCACAGCAACGCAAGTTCGGCCACACCGGGCAGCTTGCCGGGCTGCTCGATGGCCTCGTCGATCCGGCGCATCTGGGCGGCGCTCAGGCGCGCAAGGCTTTCGCCATCACCGGTCCCTCCGCCGCTGCGCATGAAATAGCGGTATAATTCCACGCCGACCTGGGTGAGCAGCGCTTCGGCAAGCAGGGCACTGCCGAAGTCCGGGCAGGCAATCTCGCGCGCCAGACGCACCAGCGCATCGCGCACGTGCGGGCTGCGCACATCCAGCGAAGCATCGAGCGTGTGGCAATTGGCGATCAGGTCATCATCGCCGCCGAGCAGCGTATCGAACCCGCAGCAGATAGACATCTGCTCGCCCTCGCCCCAGCGCGTTTCCAGATCCTGTCCGGCGGGGATGCAGATGATGTCGCCCATCGGCAGCGGTCCTTTTCCAGGCGCAGCGGTATAATGCCCCTGCGGCGCGCCCGGACGGCGCGACAGCGCCAGATCGAGGAAACCGCGCCCAGAGCGGAACACCCCGCTCTGCGGCCCGGTGAAGCGGTAGTGATGCACTTCCACTGTCGCGCGCGGCAGAACCATGCGTCCTGCCACGCGGCAATCCATTCCGCCGCTGTCGGGCACGTCGTAGACCGCCGAAACACTGGACCCTGTTATCGTGGGCATATCCTTGTTTCTCCCGGACCCGGTCGCTCTGTCGGCAGCCTGACCATCGCGCTGCGGCCGAGGTGCCGCGCAGCCAACAGACCCCAACTCTGCCAATGTAACGCCCCCCTTTGGATAGGCGAGAATTTCGAATCGACGTTCATCCTCCCGCCAAAGCAGGCCGTAGCGTCCGCATGTAACAAGCCGCCGCCTCCGAACGGCGGGCACAGAGGGATGAGAGCAATGGGAATCGAAGAAAACAAGGCCGTCGTGCGCAGCTGGTTCGAAGCGGTCAATCGCGGCGACGAGGCGGCGATTCTGGCGACCACCGCCGAAGACTTCAACTTCATGACCATGGCACGCCAGCCCGAATGGCTGCTCTACAACTGGAACCGCGAGCAGTTTTCCAAGGTGCCCTCGACGATGTCGACGGTGCTCAAATCGCCGATCCAGCTCAAGGTTCTCGAAATGACGGCGGAAGGTGACCGGGTTGCGGTCGAGGCCGAGACCGACATGGAGATGCTCAACGGCCGCCGCTACAACAACGCCTATCATTTCGTGTTCAAGCTGCGCGATGGCAAGTTCACCGAAGTGCGCGAATATAGCTGCAGCTTCCTCGCCCAGAGCTGTTTCGGCGCGGTCACGCCCGATGATCCTTCCGCCTCGAAGATGGCAGACGCCTGACCCCCGTTTTCCCAGGAGAAGTGCGATGCAAACCGACGCCTTGGACCTGCTGCACCGGACAATGGAAGCGCAACTTGTGCGCTCCGAACATCCGGCCGATTTCCCCTATCTGCCGCCCGTCCCCTCAAGCCGCTATACCGATCCCGGCTTTGCCCGGCTTGAGCATGATGGGTTGTGGATGAGGAACTGGCTGCTGGCCGGTCACATCTCGGAACTGCCCGAAGCCGGGTCATACTTCCTGTTTCACCAGTTGGACCAGTCCGTCATCATTTCGCGGGCCAAGGACGGCGCGATCCGGGCTTTCCACAACGCTTGCCGCCATCGCGGATCGGCGCTCCTGCTTGAACAGAAGGGCAAGGCGATGCGGTTCGTCTGCCCCTATCACGCCTGGGGTTATTCGCTGGAAGGCGAGCTGAAATCGGTTCCGGACCAGCACGACTTCACCTGCCTGAACAAGGCCGACAACAGCCTGAAGCCGGTGCGGTGCGAGGTCAATCGCGGCATGATCTTCATCAACTTCGATGAAAACGCTGGGCCGCTCGATGATTTCCTGGCGCCCCAATCGGCGCAGAAGGTCGGTTATCCGATCGAGAACATGGTCGTTAAAGATCGGCTACTTGTCGAGATGGATTGCAACTGGAAGCTGGCGCTGCACAACTTCCTCGAAATCTATCACGTCGCCACCGTCCACGCGAAGACGCTCGCCCCCTACCTCAATTCGCAAAGCTTCGTGATCGCGCTGTTTGCCAACGGCCACATGCGGTTTGCCACGCGCAAGAAGAAGGGCGATTCGATCTTTGACCAGCAGCTGTACAAGCCGGACAATGTTGCCGACGTGTTCAGCGAATGCACGATCGCCCTGCCGCTCGATCCCGGCGGGTTCTCGCTGCAAAGCTTCTGGCCTGCAGGCCCGGACAAGTCGATCATGGAAGTCCGCCTGATGGGCTGGGATGTGGACACCGAAGCCGACAAGCAGCACTGGCAGGCCATGAACGGCATTGTGCGCAACATTCTGTCGGAAGATCTGTGCCTGTTCCGCTCGATCCAGCGGTCGTTGACGCAAGGCACGATCCCGCACCTGACCTTCGGCTATCAGGAGCGCGCGCTCTACTGGTTCGAGGAAGAAGTGGACCGCCGCATCGGCATCGATTCGATCCCCGAATCGCAGCGCGTCGCGCAAGTGCTCGCAGGTCAGATGGAACGATGAAACCGGCCTTGGCTCCGGCGGCAGCCTGTCCGCCGGAGTTGGGTCTGCATCATGCTTCGACGATGGCGAGCGCGGCCTGCGGACAGGCTTCGGCGCCTTCGCGGGCACGGTCTTCAAGGCCTTCGGGCACGATCTCGTCATCGACATAGACGATGCCGTTTTCGTCGAGCTTGTACACTTCCGGGCAGATTTCGGCGCAGACGCCATAGCCGCAGCATGCGGGCTTATCGATCACGACTTTCAAGCGGTTGGACATGGTTTTCTCCTCTCGGGCCAACGATTACAGGTTGAACACATTTGGTTCAACCTGTATAAGGGTTGCAACAGAATTTTTCGATAGATTCGATGGAGAGGATCATGCTTCAAAAAGCAACGTTCACGCTGTCTGACGGCGCGACACTCGATGATCTCGTCAAGCGTGATACGAACGAAGTCATGCTGCGGGTCATGAGCGACGAAGAGCTCTACAAACTCGAGATGGAGCGCATCTTCGCCAAGACCTGGCTGCTCCTGGCGCACGATACCGAAATTCCCAAGGCTGGCGATTTCGTGGTGCGCGATATGGGCGAGGATCAGGTGATCGTCACCCGCGACCGCAACGACGAAATTCACGTTTCGCTCAACGTCTGCCCGCACCGCGGCATGAAAGTGTGCACCGCCGAAGCCGGCAATGCCCACGCACACCGCTGCATCTATCACGGCTGGGCGTTCCGTCCCGACGGCAGCTTCATCGGCGCACCTGTTGAAAAGGAACAGATGCACGGCAACCGGATGAGCAAGGACCAGCTCGGCCTCAAGAAGGCGCGCGTGCAGGTCTATGGCGGGTTGATCTTCGCCACCTGGGACATCGAAGGCCCTTCGTTCGACGAATATCTCGGCGACATGAAGTACTATCTCGACCAGCTGTTCTGCCGCACAGATTCCGGCCTCGAAATGCTCGGACCCCCGCAGCGCTTCGTCCTGCCGTGCAACTGGAAGATTCCCGGCGAACAGTCGGGCTCCGACGGCTTCCACACGCTGACCCTGCACCGGTCGCTGATGGAAGGCGGCATCATGGGCGGCACCGCCGAGTCGATCTACGACAACGCGCCGGGCATGTATGGCGTCGATGTCAGCTGCGAGCAGGGTCATTCGCTGCGCTGCCTTGAAGCGGCACAGACCTTCAAGATGTTTTCGGACATGAGCTTCGAAGGCAAATCGGTCGAGGAACGGCTTTCGATGCTGCCTCCGCCGGGCATCACCAAGGAACTGATCCCGCAGCTGTTCAAGAACCTGTCACCCGATCAGGTCGAACAGCTCGCCACGATCCCGCCGCAGGTTGGCGGCCTGTTCCCCAACATCCTTGTCGCGTTCATCTTTGCCCCGCGCACCGATGGCGGCTCGTCAGGTGCGCTGGCCCTTCACACCTATGTGCCGCGCGGTCCTGACAAGGTGGAGTTCGTCAACTTCATCTTCGCCGAAAAGGACGCGCCCGAGCAGGTGAAGCGGGACATGCTGCAGAACTCGATCCAGCAGACCGGCACCTCGGGCATCATCGAACAGGACGATGCCGACACCTGGCCGCAGATCATGCGCAATGCGCGCGGCGTGGTCAGCAAGGACATCACGCTCAAGTATCAGGCGCTCCACGGGCATGAACGTCCCGAAGGCTGGAAGGGCGGCGGCTTGCTCTACCCCGGCTTCACCAAGGACGACACCCAGTGGAACTGGTGGATGGCCTATTACAACCTGATGGCTGAAGCCTGATTTTCTGACAGTCTTGGAAGAGGACGTATCATGGTAAATTATGCGACCGCGGCTGTCGAAAAGGCAGGCGTGATGCGGGGACTGGTCTCGACCAACCGGGTGCCGCTGGGTTCCGAGATCTACAACCGCATTCTCGAAACGCTGTATGACGAAGCAGCCGCTCTGGATGAGCGCCGGTTCGACGACTGGGTGGCGATGCTGGAGGAAGACCTGCTTTACACCGCGCCCGTCCGCCTGACACGCAACGGTCCCAACAAGGACCGCGACGTGATGCGCACGATGATGCATTTCGACGACAACTATCAGTCGATCCTGATGCGCACCGGGCGTCTTTCCAAGAGCGCATGGGCCGAAGATCCGCCATCGCGCACGCGCCGTTTCGTCACCAACACCCGCGTTGCCGAATGCGAGACGGCTGGCGAATACGAAGTGTCGAGCTACCTTTACGTTGAGCGCAGCCGCTTCGATGTTGCGCACAACGAGACGCTGAGCGCCGAACGCCGCGACATCTGGCGTATGGTCGGTGGTGCCTACAAGCTCGCCCGCCGCGAGATCATCGTCGACCAGTCCACGCTGGGCATGTCGAACCTGGCGATCTTCCTCTAACGCCATGACCGCGACTGCATCCCATGTTGTCCCCCATGTCGTCGTAGTGGGCAGTGGCCTTGCGGGCTACGGCGTCCTGCGTGAGCTCAGAAAGCTTGCGCCGGACGCCCGCCTGACGCTGGTTACCCACGACGACGGGCACTTTTACTCGAAGCCCGCGCTCTCAACCGCGCTGGCCAAGGGCAAGGTTGCCGATACGCTGGTCACTACGCCCGGCGAAAAGATGGCGGCGCAGCTCAAGCTCGATCTGCGGTGCGGACGCGAGGCCGAGGGCATCGATACCGCAGGCAAAGTGCTGCTGACCACCGGCGGCCCGGTCTTCTACGACAAGCTGGTGCTGGCGCTCGGCGCGGACCCGATCCGTCCTCCGATCGATGGCGACGCCGCGCATCTGGCGATCGCGGTCAATTCGCTCGATCATTACCGCGAGTTCCGCGAAAAGCTGCCCGACGGCGCGCGGGTGCTGATCATGGGTGCAGGGCTTGTCGGCACCGAA
>JAZKBJ010000203.1:3819-5867 GCA_040388685.1 Pseudomonadota bacterium | reverse complement strand
CAACACAGCGCGGGCCAGTTTCATCGGGCATGGCGGAATCAGCCAGCCCGCGCCCGCACCGCGCTTTTCCGCCATGCCCGGCGGAATTGGCGCGCCTGAAACGCTCTCGATTGAAAGTGCCGTGAGCCGGTGGTCCTGAACGAGATGGCGCCGGGCAGCGCCTAAGCGCGCTGCCCGGCGCTCTTCAAGCGTGGCTGACCATGGTCTCGCGGAAGCGTGACAGCAGCGCCGCATCCACTCCGGCGGCGGCGAAATAGCCGTCAAGCCCGCCGTATTCCGCCGCGATCACTTCGAACGCTGCTTCTAGAAGCGCGACATCGACGCCGATCATCGCATCGATCAGTTCTTGCGTGGGGACGAAGCCGAATGCTTCCATGAACTGCTCCTCGATGCCGCCGCGCAAGCGCAAGTTTCTGGCAAAGACGTCCGAGCGTTCGTAATCGGCGATAACCACATCATCGGGCACGCCAACCGCTCGCAGCAGCAGGGCGACCATAACGCCGGTGCGGTCCTTGCCCGCGGTGCAATGAACCAGCATCGGGACTTCGCCGCCGACGATCGATTCCACCAGATGGGCAAGGTGCGGGAGCAGAGCCGACGGGATCGATGCGTAATTGCCGACCAGTGCAGCGCGGATCGTCTCGGGCGACTGATCTTCGCGCAGCGCTTCCCAACCGTTGTTGGTCTTGACCCGCAAGTCGGCCGTCACATCGAGGTTGAGCAGGCGGGCGGCATCGGCCCAGTCGTTGGGGTCCTTGTCGCGTTCGCCCGCGGAGCGCAAATCGCAGACCAGCTTGATCTTGAGCGCGGCCAGTTCTTCGCGGTGGACCGGCTCGAAGCTGGCCGGGCCTTCGGAGCGATAGATGATGCCGGGGCGTACGATGCCACCGCCTGCTGTCGGCAACCCGCCAATATCGCGGAAATTCAGCTTCGAAAGAGCTTCGGTCATGGTGTCCTCGTAACGCCTGGAAGGAGCCGGTGGGCCTTGTGTGGACGAAGCCGGGCAATGGTCGCGCGCTCACCTGCCATGCGGTGGGGTGCCCTTGGCTCGCTGATCGATAGCCTGAGCAAAAGGCAATTGGGAGACGGCCATGACCGATGCGATCAAGGGTTATCTGACAGAAGGGCTGATGCTTCCCGAAGGTCCGGTGGCGATGCCCGATGGCAGTCTGATCGTGGTCGAAGTGCTGGGCGGCAGACTGACCTGCATTGCCGCCGACGGCACCAGGACAACCGTTGCCGAGCTTGGTGGCGGCCCCAACGGTGCCGCGATCGGCCCGGATGGAAGATGCTATGTGTGCAACAATGGCGGCTTTGATCATATGACCTTGCCCGGCGGCGGACTGTTGCCGCTGGAAGCGCCGCCCGGCACGCCGCCGGGATCGATCCAGGTCGTCGATCTGGAAACAGGCGCGTTCGAGACGCTTTACGCCCACAGCGAAGAAACGCCGTTCTGGGGGCCGAACGACATTGTGTTCGATGATGCCGGCGGGTTCTGGTTCACCGATTTCGGGCGCGACCGGGGCCGCACCCGTATGCGCGGTGCCCTCTATTACGCCAAGGCCGATGGCTCTGAAATCCGCGAGGTGGTGCCCTCGCTCGATGGCCCCAACGGTGTCGGCCTCTCGCCTGATGGCAAGACGCTTTATGTTGCGCTGACGTTCGAGGGGCATCTGATCAGCTTCAGGCTGGCGGGGCCGGGGGTAATCGACACGTCGGCCTCGCACATGCCCAATGGCAGTTCGATCGTGGGGCGCGCCGGGCCGGGAATGTACCTCGACAGTCTGGCGGTCGATAGCGCCGGGCGGATCTGCTGCGCCTCGCCCGGCATCGGCGCAGTGCTGGTGTTCCCGCCCGAAGGCGGCGCGCCCGAGGTGATCGCGATTCCCGATTTCCTGACCACCAACATTGCCTTTGGTGGCACGGACCGCCGGACGGCCTACGTCACGATGGGCAGCACTGGCCGGGTTGCGCTGCTGGATTGGGATGTGCCGGGGCTTGAACTCGCGTTCAATCTCGTGCGTCAGGCGCTCCTTCATGCGTTCGTA
>JAZKBJ010000203.1:2802-3809 GCA_040388685.1 Pseudomonadota bacterium | reverse complement strand
TGCTGGTCTGTTGGAATGTTTCCCCGGGGAAACATTCCAACATTGATATTTATCAGTTACTTGCGCGGCAAAGCATAAGCTACGATCTCGTCGCTTTCGCCCGAGAGCATCCCGCCGTGGCCGCCCGCCGCGATCACCACGAACTGCCGCCCGCTCCTGGCGGACCAATAGGTCGAGGGCGAGGCATTGCCGCCCGCGGGCAGGCGTGCGCGCCACAGTTCGCGGCCCGTTTCCGCGTCATAGGCGCGGAAGGCGTGTTCCTGCGTTGCGCCGATGAACACCAGCCCGCTGCGCGTCGTCACCGATCCGCCGATATTGGGCACGCCCATCGGGATCGGCAGGAATGTCGGCAGGGCTAGTGGGCCGCTGTCGCGTGAAGTGCCGAACAGGCGGGTCCACACCAACTTGCCGGTGCGCAGATCGACCGCGTTGATATGGCCATAGGGCGGCTGCTGGCAAGGGATCGCCAGCGGCGAGAGGAATGGCGTGATGTGCGCGGCATAGGGCACGCCCTTTTGCGCTACCGGCCCGCCGACGTCCGACATATGCGCGGCGGTCATCGGCTTGACGCCCTGCCTGTCCGCTTCCGCCCGCGGAATCAGGCGGTTGTAGTTGGCGACCTGGTTGTTGTTGACGATCATCAACTGGCGCACCGGATCGACCGAGACGCCGCCCCAGTCCACCCCGCCGAGATAGCCGGGCCATGTCAGCGTCGGTTTCTTGGTGGAAAGCGGAGTCATGTCGCCTGCGAATCGGGCCTGACGGAAACGCACGCGGCACATCGCCTGATCGATCGGGGTCAGGCCCCACATGCCCTTTTCAGCCGGGCGCGGGCCGCCGAACGCCGGAATGCCGACGGAGTAGGGCTGGGTCGGAGAAACCCGCTCGCCTGGCACGCCGTCTGTCGGCACCGGCTTTTCCCGAACCGGGAGAATCGGTTTGCCGGTAGCGCGATCGAGGAAGAAGATCTGGCCGCGCTTGGTCGGCTGCAGCAGGCCCTTGATCCC
>JAZKBJ010000203.1:2371-2792 GCA_040388685.1 Pseudomonadota bacterium | reverse complement strand
TTCTTCACCTCCACCAGGGTGGTGAGCGGCAGGTCATAGTCCCACAGATCGTGGTGCGTGGTCTGGAACGACCAGCGCACCGCGCCGGTTTCCGAATCGAGCGCGACCACCGAGCTGGAGAACCTGTCGTCGTTGGCGGTGCGGTGGCCGCCGAAATAATCCGGCGTGGCGTTGCCGGTGGGGACATAGACCATGCCCAGCGCATCGTCCGAGCTCATCGGTGCCCAGCTGTTGGGCGTGCCGCGCGTGAAGCTTTGGCCGGCTGGTGGCATACCGTGGAAATCGGGTTTGCCTGCATCGAACGCCCAGGCGAACTTGCCGGTGACCGCATCGAATGCCCGGACCACGCCCGAAGGTTCGCCGGTGTGCTGGCCGTCGGTGACCCAGCCGCCCAGCACCAGTTTGCCGCGTGCGATGGCCG
>JAZKBJ010000203.1:736-2361 GCA_040388685.1 Pseudomonadota bacterium | reverse complement strand
GTAGCCCTTTTCAACCGGTGTCATGCCTTCGAGCAGGCTGACCACGCCATCCTTTCCGAACCCTGCACAACTGCGACCGTCGCCGGCGTCCATCGCGAGCAGACGCGCGTCGATGGTGGCGGTGTAGATGCGCTGGGCACAATGGCCGGTGGCGCCGGGCACCTGATAGTAGGTCACGCCGCGACAGGTGAGGCCGTAGACGCCGTGCGGATCGGTGCGGGTGCGGTTGCGCCAGACTTGCCTGCCCGATTCGGCATCGAGCGCGATGACGTCGTTGGCGCCGGTGCAGATATAGACCTTGTCGCCGATTTTCAGTGGGTTGGCCTGAAACGAGGATTTGCTGCCCGCAGGGGCAGGGCCGGTGTGGAAGCTCCACACCTTTTCCAGATTGCCGACATTGGCGGGCGTGATCTGGGCGAGCGCGGAGTAGCGCGAACCGCCGCGATCGTTGCCATAGGACATCCATTCGCCGTCCTGCGCCGAGGTGGGCGCGGGACCGTAGGCATCGCTGGTGGCGGGGGGCGTCGCGTCGATCCAGAACAGCGCAGCGACCGAGGCGGCCACGCCAAGGCCAAGCCCGCGCCACAACAGGTGCCCGGCGGGCAGGGGCGCGGTGATGCCGACGTGGGCGCGGTAGGCGCGCGACAGCATCCATAGCCCGAGGCAGAGCGGCATGGCGAGGCGCGGTGCGAGCGCCCAGCCGTCGATCCCCACTTCCCACAGCGCCCAGACAAGGTTGGCGACAAGGAATGCCCAGAACAGGTGGATCGAGAGGGCCTTGCGGCGCAAGCCGAGGACTGCCGTGATCAGAATGACCAGCCCGCTCACCAGATACCACGGCGAGCCGCCAAGGCCGGCGAGTTGCCCGCCAAGCGCGGTCAGCGCGGCACCTGCCGCCAGCATGATGACAAGGAACAAGACGTTCAGAATGCGCTGCATCGGTTTTTCCGGTCTGGCTTTGGATAGGGTGGCAGGCAGGCAGGATCAGCCCATCTGGTCCTTCAGCCAGTCTGGCACGCCGATCAGGTAGCTTTTTTCTTCGTAAAGCCGGGCGATGCGCCAGCCATCGGGGGTGCGCACCAGGTCGTGGATGTACCACAGCCCGCAGATCATCGTGTCGGTTTCAGCGCCATTGGTGACGGTCATCGGATTGTAGCAGACGGTCTTGGTCTTTGCGCTCTGGCCGTCTGCCGCAAATTCGTAGCGCGTGGTCGAGACGACATGTTGCGCAGCAAGAACCTGCTTGAAGCTGGCAGTGAGAAACGCCTTGGTCTCGGCCAGAGTGCCCTTGAACAGGGCCATTTCGGAATAATCGATGAAGGCGTCAGCGGTGAAAAAATCGTCCAGCTTGTCGAAATCGCGCGCGTCCACCGCGTAGCAATAACCGACGAGCAGATCCTGGATTTCAAACCGGTCGGACATTTCCTGAACACTGATGGCCATGCACGCTCTCCCTCGATCTGTATTTTTTCGCATTTTGAGGTTGGCATGAGCGCCGACGCACAACCGCCTCTCCAAAGGTAGGTTGAAGCGCGGGGTACGCTCGCCAAAGAAAGGGTCGCCCGCCGGGATGTTGTTCCGGCCATGCCCGAACACCCCCGCCGACACGCGGACTACCTTAGGAG
>JAZKBJ010000203.1:0-726 GCA_040388685.1 Pseudomonadota bacterium | reverse complement strand
GGCCTTGCCCCCTTTACCGAAGCCGATTTCGTCCTGTCGCAGGAAAAGCGTGACGAAATCACCGCAGGCCTGACCCCGCGCCAGAAGTTCATGACCGAGCATTGGATGAACCTCCACGAAGTCATCAATCGTGGCGATTGGGACGGCATGGACGAATACTTCAACACCGACACGATGACCTACGACAATCCGAACCGTCCGGATCTGGGCACGTACTTCGTGTGGAAGACCTCGCCGCAAGGCCTGTACAAGACGTTCCCGCCCAGCATCTATCGCACGCTCAAGGCCTGGGGCCGTGGCGAAGACGAAATCTGCGTGCTGTGCCATCACCACGGCAAGCACACCGGCGGACCCTACATGGGCGTCCAGCCGACCGGCAACGACCTCAACGTGCTGTGGTTCTCGTGGCTGCGCTTCCGTGGCGACAAGATCGACCACATCTATTCGATCTCGGACGTGCTGACGATGCTCAAGGATCTTGAAGTCATCCAGGTGCCGCAGCCGGTAGATCCCTACAAGTAAGGGTATTGCTGCGGCAATTGCTGCGCAACAGGCCGAAATGGGAATGAACGAAGGAGTGGCAGAACAATATCCCGTAGATGCCGGAGCGGCTGCATATCCTGTTGGCGCTGCTATGGCTCAGAGTGCAATGCCATTTCCTACAGAAAGTACACCTCCAATGATGCCACCTCCTGATATGTCTGGCGGCGGTGGAGGCGGGCCTTC
>JAZKBJ010000202.1:1529-3893 GCA_040388685.1 Pseudomonadota bacterium | reverse complement strand
GGACGCGCCGGTTCGCTCACCCGTACACGAGCTGCAGGATCAGCTGGTCATGCGGCACGCGGCAAACTTTGACAGCATGGGCGATGCCCTGTTCGAACATGCCCACCGAACCCCTAAGGCACCGGGATGGGTACGGCTATTTCTACCGCTGTCGCTTTCGCTCGGGTTGTGGGCACTGATCTTCTGGGCTGTGAACCTGATCGGTTGACCGCAGCGTGCCGTAACGCTTTTTTATGGGTTGGAGGCTATCCAGGTGTTCATGCGTAGCCCACTCGACAACTTGACCCCTGGTCAGATCGCCCGCTCCGGGACCTGTGTCGCAGTCGCGACAGCCCTTGCACTTGGTTATGGATACGTCACGGACATGCTGACGCCGCTGCTTGCAGGGCTGGGCGGGTTTGTGCTGGCGTGCAGCCTGCTGCTCGCCGCGCCAAAGCAGCGGGCAACCGAACTGCTTGGTGCCGTAACGGTCTGGATGTGTTTCGCCGAATTTCTTTCGACGATGCAGAGCGGACACTTCGCGCTTTGGCGGCTGTGCGTGTCGGTCGCCACCCTTGGCTGCGTCATGGCGGTCATTCGCGTGCAACATTTGCGCGAGCTTAGCCGACGTGCGCCTGACACGCGGCTGGCTGAACTCGATCGGCGCACGATCAGCGGGATCGGCGTCTTGCCGCCGCTGGATGCACAACTGGCCAAGCTGCGCGGGGAAGACCTGCCTGCCGCCTGATTACAAAAGGTTGAACGGCGCATTGTAACGCTTCGCCAAGCGCTTATGCTTGCGGATGACCGAAAGGAAATCCATGCGCTTGCTGCACCGCTTTCTGGCCCTGGCTGTCTTTGCCGCGATTACACCTGCAAGTGCAGCTGAGAAGCAGGAAGCGCTTACGCTCCTTCGCCCTGACGCGGTGTTCGACGGCGAAACTGCGGTGTTACACAAGGGTTGGGCCGTGCTGGTGCGCGGCAACCGGATTGAAGCGGCGGGACCGGACATTACCGCGCCTGCCGAGGCCTCTGTCATCGAACTGCCGGGCACCACGCTCATGCCTGGCATGATCGAAGGGCATTCGCACCTCTTCCTCCACCCTTATAACGAAACGCCGTGGGACGATCAGGTCCTGCATGAATCGGTGGCCCTGCGGACCGCTCGGGCGACCGTCCATGCGCGGGTCACGCTGATGGCAGGGTTCACCACGGTGCGTGATCTCGGCACCGAGGGGGCAGGCTACGCCGATGTTGGGCTCAAGCAGGCCATCAAGCAGGGCATCGTGCCTGGTCCACGCATGCTGGTGGCCACGCGCGCGATCGTCGCGCCGGGGGCCTATGGGCCGCGCGGGTTCGAGCCTGGCAGCGTTACTCCACTTGGCGCGGAGGAAGCGGGCGGACCTGCGCTGGTCGATGCGGTCCGGCGCCAGATTGCTGGCGGGGCCGATCTGGTAAAGGTCTATGCCGACTACCGCTGGGGGCCGGGTGAACCGAGCCGTCCAACCTTCACCGAAGGCGAGTTGAAGGCGGCGGTCGAGGCAGCGCACAGCGCGGGGCGGCAAGTCGTCGCCCATGCCAGCACCGCCGAGGGGATGCGCCGCGCGACGGCAGCAGGCGTCGACACCATCGAGCATGGCGACGAAGGCACGCCGGAAGTCTTCGCCGCGATGAAGGCCAAGGGCATCGGGTTTTGTCCGACGTTGGCCGCCGGCGATGCCATTGCGCGCTATCGCGGATGGAATGGCGCATCGCCGGTGCCTGTGAGCGTGCAGGAGGGATTCGATGCGCTGGCAAGGGCGCGCAAGGCAGGCGTGGCGATCTGCATGGGCGGCGATGTCGGGGTCTATGCCCACGGTGACAACGCACGAGAGGCCGAGATGATGGTAAAGGCCGGGATGACGCCGGGCGAGGTCGCCATTGCCGCCACCTCCGGCAACGCACGGATGTTCGGCATCGGCGGCAAGCTTGGCGCAGTGAAGCCGGGTTTGCTGGCCGATCTCGTGGCGGTCGCGGGCAATCCGCTCGCCGACATTTCGGTGATCCGCAAAGTGGCGCTGGTGATGAAGGACGGCGTGCTGTGGAAAGGGCCGGTCGGGCGCTGAGTTCAGAGCTTCTGGCTGACCTTCGGCTCGTCCAGCAAGGCTGCTGCCAGTGCCGCGTAGTCCGGGCAGTCCGACGTTCCCTGTAGCCGCGCCTGCAACGCGCGGTAGTGGCCCAGGACCGCTTCGCCGAACGCGGTCACTTTCGCTCCCCCGCCCTTGGCGCTGCCCGGGCTGGTTTCGACCAGAGGTTCGCGCCAACAGCGGTTCATGGCGTCGACCAGCAGCCAGGCGCGGCGGTAGCTCATATCCATGCTGCGGGCTGCGGCGGAAATCGACCCTT
>JAZKBJ010000202.1:0-1519 GCA_040388685.1 Pseudomonadota bacterium | reverse complement strand
CGGGGCCCATCGCTATCTCGCTTCCGCAGTACAACTGGATCTTGAGTTTGAGGCGTTGCATCGCCGCTAGGTTACCGACGCACGGGCTGCACTTGCAACTTGTTTCGCCCGCAACTAGCACGCTGCAATGATCGCTCAGGTTGAACCGTTCCACGCTATCGCCGTCAGCCGGCTTGCCCATGAGATGGAAGCGGCCGGGGCCAGCATCATTCACATGGAGTTCGGGCAACCCAGCACCGGTGCGCCCGCCCGCGCGATCGCGCTTGCGCACGAAGTGCTTGATAGCGAGGCGATGGGCTATTGGGAGAGCGTTCCGCTCAAGAGCCGCATCGCGCGCAGTTATGCCGAGAATTACGGCGTGACCGTGGAGCCGGAGCAGGTTATCCTGACGTGCGGCGCTTCGCCTGCCTTCGTCATGGCGCTGTCCTGTCTGTTTGTGCCGGGGGTCCGCGTTGCGCTCGCCCGGCCGGGCTACGTGGCCTATCGCAACACGCTCAAGGCAATGTATCTGGAACCCGTCGAGATGGAATGCGGGCCGGAGGAGCGGTTTCAGGTGACTGCCGCTGCGCTGGACGCGCTTGATCCGGCGCCAGACGGTCTGATTGTGGCAAGCCCCGCCAATCCGACGGGCACAATTATCCCGGCGGAGGAACTGGTGGCTATCGCTGAAGTCTGCCGCCGCAAGGGCATTCGCGTGGTTTCGGACGAGATTTACCATGGCCTGAGTTACGGCGCGCGAGCGTCGTCGATGCTTGAACAGCTGCCTGATGCGGTGATCGTCAATTCTTTTTCCAAGTATTTCAGCATGGCAGGCTGGCGGCTGGGCTGGCTGGTGGTGCCGCCTGACCTGATCGATGCTGCACGCGCACGCATGGGGAATCTGTTCCTGACCCCGCCGGTATTGGCGCAGAAAGCGGGCCTGATGGCCTTCGATTGCCGCGATGAGCTTGAGAGCCATGTAGCAACTTACGCGCGCAACCGTGCGATCCTGCTCGACGCCTTGCCGAAGCTGGGGCTGGGGCGCATCGCACCGCCCGATGGGGCGTTCTACATCTATGCCGATGCAAGCGAATTCACCTCTGACAGCCTTGCGTTCTGTGAACGGCTTTTGCGCGATACCGGCGTCTGCACGGCGCCCGGGATCGACTTTGATCCGGTCGGCGGGAAGCACTTCATCCGCTTCAGCTTCGCGGTATCGACCCCGCTGGTTGAGGAAGCGGTGCGCCGCATCACGCCATGGTTTACGGCGCAAAGATAAACGACGGTTTCGCAAAATGTCACCCAAAATTCATTTATAAACTCTATATTTCAAATAGTTAAATTACCTATCAGGGTAAGACTCTGGCAAGACCTTTTGCTGCTTCTGGCCTAATCGTCCGCAGCAGAAGTTGGTTAACAGTGCCAGGTTTCCTTTCCAGACTTCTCCGCAATCCGGCCGGGAGCGTGCTTCCTCTGACTGCGGCAAGCGTGCCGGTGATCGTTGCGCTGATCGGCGGCGGGCTCGACATGAGCCGCACCT
>JAZKBJ010000201.1:403-6944 GCA_040388685.1 Pseudomonadota bacterium | reverse complement strand
CTTGGCGAAGGCCATCGCGAACGTACTGTCGAGGCCCATCACTTCGCCGGTCGACTTCATCTCGGGCGAAAGCACGGGATCGATGCCGGGGAAGCGCGCGAACGGGAACACCGCTTCCTTGACCGCCATGTAGTCGATCTCGCGCTTGATCGCGGGCAAATTGGCAAGCTTTTCGCCCGCCATGATCCGCGCGGCGAACTTGGCGATCGGCTGACCGATGGCCTTGGCGACGAACGGCACCGTGCGGCTGGCGCGCGGGTTCACCTCGATCAGGTAGACCTCGCCATCCTTGATCGCGAACTGGATGTTCATCAGGCCTCGCACGTTGAGGCCGCGTGCCAGCAACACCGCCTGGCGCTCCATTTCCGCGATAATGTCTGCGGGCAAGCTGTAGGGCGGCAGGGTGCAGGCGCTGTCGCCGGAATGGATGCCTGCTTCCTCGATGTGCTGCATCACGCCAGCGACGGTCACCTCGTCGCCATCAGCCAGAGCATCGACGTCGCATTCGATGGCGTCGCGCAAATACTGGTCGATCAGCACCGGGCTGTCGCCCGATACCTTCACGGCAGTGGCGATATAGTCATCAAGCTGGGCAAGGCTGTCGACGATCTCCATCGCGCGGCCGCCGAGCACATAGCTTGGGCGGATCAGCACCGGATAACCGATGCGGCTGGCCACGGCGACGGCTTCATCGCGGCTGCGAGCGATACCGTTCATCGGCTGCTTGAGGCCCAGCTTGCTGACCAGCGCGGCAAAGCGCTCACGGTCTTCGGCAAGGTCGATGGAATCGGGAGAGGTGCCGAGGATCGGGATGCCCGCATCCTGCAGCGCCTGCGCCAGCTTGAGCGGAGTCTGCCCGCCGAACTGCACGATCACGCCGACCAGTTCGCCGTTCGACTGTTCCAGCTCAAGGATTTCCAGCACGTCTTCCGCCGTCAGCGGCTCGAAATACAGGCGATCCGAGGTGTCGTAGTCGGTCGAGACGGTTTCGGGGTTGCAGTTGACCATGATGGTCTCGAACCCGGCCTCTTCCAGCGCATAGCACGCATGGCAGCAGCAATAGTCGAACTCGATGCCCTGCCCGATGCGGTTCGGACCGCCACCGAGAATGACGACCTTTTTGCGGTTGGTCGGCGCGGATTCGTTCTCCGGCTCGCCGAACAGTCCGCTTTCATACGTCGAGTACATGTACGGTGTCACCGCCTCGAACTCGGCGGCGCAAGAGTCTATGCGCTTGAACACCGGGCGCACGCCCAGCTTGTGGCGCAGCTTGCGCACTTCGGCCTCGCTGGTGGCCCCGGCCATGGCGCGCAGCGCGTCATGCAGCAGGCCCGAGCGCTTGGCCTGGGTCTCACCCATGCCGCCCGCCACGCCGACCGAACGCACCGCCAAGGTGGCGAGGCGCTTGTCTGAAAAGCCCATCGCCTTCAACCGGCGCAGACCGGCGGCATCGTTGGGCAAGCCGTTTTCGATTATCGCGCTTTCTTCGGCGATGATCTCGCAGATATGGCGCAGGAACCACGGCTCATACTTGGTCACCGCCTGAACCTCGTCGACCGACAAGCCCTCGCGGAAGGCCTGGGCGATAACCAGAATGCGGTCTGGCGTGGGGCGTGACAGCGCGGCAGTGATCTGATCGCGGCTTGCGCCTTCGAGTTCCGTCACGCGGTTGAAGCCGTCCAGCCCGGTTTCGAGGCCGCGCAGCGCCTTCTGCATCGATTCCTTGAAGTTGCGGCCAATCGCCATCACTTCGCCGACAGACTTCATCGCGGTGCCCAGCAGCGGCTCGGCGCCCTTGAACTTTTCAAAGGTGAAGCGCGGGATCTTGGTCACGACATAGTCGATGGTCGGCTCGAACGCGGCGGGCGTTGCGCCGGTGATGTCGTTCATGATCTCGTCGAGCGTGTAGCCCACGGCCAGCTTGGCCGCGACCTTGGCAATCGGGAAGCCGGTGGCCTTCGATGCCAGCGCCGACGAGCGCGACACGCGCGGGTTCATCTCGATCACGATCATGCGGCCGTCCACCGGATTCACCGCGAACTGCACGTTCGATCCGCCGGTTTCCACCCCGATCTCGCGCAGCACAGCGATGCTGGCGTTGCGCATGATCTGGTATTCCTTGTCGGTCAGCGTCAGCGCCGGCGCGACGGTGATGGAATCCCCGGTGTGGACACCCATCGGATCGACGTTCTCGATCGAGCAGATGATGATGCAGTTGTCGTTTTTATCGCGGACAACTTCCATCTCGTACTCTTTCCAGCCGAGCAGCGATTCATCGATCAGCACTTCGGTGGTCGGGCTGGCTTCGAGGCCGCCCTTCACGATCTTGACGAATTCGTCCTTGTTATAGGCAATGCCACCGCCGGTGCCGCCCATGGTGAAGCTGGGGCGGATGATCGAAGGCAGGCCGGTGCGCTCGAGAATGGCAAGCGCCTCGTCCACCGAATGCGCCACGCCCGAACGCGCCGATTCCAGCCCGATCTTGTCCATCGCATCGCGGAAGCGCTGGCGATCCTCGGCCTTGTCGATCGCATCGGCATCGGCACCGATCATCTGCACGCCGTACTTTTCCAGCGTGCCATCGTTGAACAGCGCCAGCGCAGTGTTGAGCGCGGTCTGCCCGCCCATCGTGGGGAGCAGCGCGTCGGGGCGCTCCTTCTCGATGATCTTGGCGACAACTTCGGGCGTGATCGGCTCGATATAGGTCGCGTGCGCCATGTCCGGATCGGTCATGATCGTCGCGGGGTTCGAGTTGACCAGAATGATCCGGTAACCCTCTTCCTTTAGCGCCTTCACCGCCTGCGTGCCCGAATAATCGAACTCGCAAGCCTGGCCGATGATGATCGGCCCGGCGCCGATGATCAGGATCGAGGAGATGTCAGTGCGTTTGGGCATGCGAAAGCCTGTTCGTTTCCGGTCGCGAAAGAAGCGACAATTTCAGATCGTTTTCTCCCCAGCCAATCGACTTGGGAAGGGTTGGTGCTTGAAGCTGAGCTAACTGGTAGCCCATGGGCAAATGAGACTTCATGCAATTCTGTTGGGAGGCGGACAGCTCAGGAAGATAAAGCCGATCGGGCATTTGTGTGGGCCCGACTACTGGATCACCTGTCAGACTGACATATTCGCTAATGTACGATTCCTGGACTTTGCAAAGGTAAGCAGTCCTCATCAGCAAATGGCCATTTTCAAAATCATTCGTCACTGGATAGCGCGGATCGTGTGAATGAGAAGAATTCAGAAAATTCGTAGGGTCACGCCGCTGGCTAGCTTCCAAATCGGGCATATAGGCGACCCAAATTGCTACCATTTCGTGCTCACGCGTTTCCAAACGCCACCAAAAATAAGCAACATTCCTCAGCAGCAGAACGGTTGCCGCAATCTGAAAAATGCTGCGTCTTTTCACCCCAACATCCCCACAAACTTCTCGAACAGGTAGAAGCTGTCCTGCGGTCCCGGCGATGCCTCGGGGTGATACTGCACGCCGAACGCGCGCTTGCCCTTCACCGCGATGCCGCAGTTCGAGCCGTCGAACAGCGAGACGTGGGTTTCCTCCACGCTGTCGGGCAGCGCCGCGTTGTCCACCGCGAAACCGTGGTTCATCGAGGTGATCTCGACCACACCGTCGGCCATGCGCTTGACCGGGTGGTTCGCGCCGCGGTGGCCCTGGTGCATCTTGGTGGTGCGCGCGCCAGCAGCGAGCGCCAGCATCTGGTGGCCGAGGCAGATGCCGAACACCGGCATGTCGGCCTCAAGCAGCTTCTGGATCACCGGCACGGCATAGGCGCCGGTCGCCGCCGGATCGCCCGGACCGTTCGACAGGAACACGCCGTCGGGCTTGAGGCCGAGGATCGTTTCGAGCGAGGTCTGCGCGGGAACCACCGTCACCGACGCGCCCGCGTGAACGAGGCTGCGGAAGATGTTGTCCTTCGCGCCGAAGTCCATCGCCACCACATGCGGGCGGGTGTCGCGGGGTGAACGGCCAAAGCCCTTGCCCAGATGCCAGATCGAGCCTTCCCACGCTTCCTGCCCATCGCGGGTGACCACGCGGGCGAGGTCCATGCCTTCGAGGCCGGGCCATTCGCGCGCACGCTCGATCAGCGCGGGGATATCGAACTGCCCCTTGGGATCGTGCGCGATCACCGCATTGGGCGCGCCCGAGAGGCGGATGCGGCGGGTCAGCGCGCGGGTATCAAGGCCCGAAATGCCGATCTTGCCGAGCTTTTCCATCCACTTCTGGAAGGAACCGGCGCTGCGGAAGTTGGCGGGATCGGTTACGTCCTCCCGCACCACGCAGCCGACGGCGCCGGGCACGTCATGGCTTTCCATGTCTTCGGCATTGGTGCCCACGTTGCCGATGTGCGGGAACGTGAACGTCACCACTTGGCCCGCGTAGGACGGGTCGGTCATCACTTCCTGATAGCCGGTGATCGCGGTGTTGAAGCACACTTCGCCCACGGCGGAACCGGTCGCGCCGAAGCCGCGTCCCCACGCCACAGACCCATCCGCCAGCACGAGGACTCCCGTAGCGCCGTCTGGTTGAGGCGCGTGCGAAAGTGCGGGGTCGGCCATGATTGGGGGCGCTCCGTTGGCAGGGTTTATGGCGATGTTGCTAAGGGGCGGCGGTTAGACCTGAGTCCCCATTGCGTCAACCTAGCGATTCCCGAAAGTTTCGCTTACATGAGGCGTTTCCCGCATTTGCGGGCGCCATACTCACAGGAAATACGTAACCCATGATCCGCGATACCCTCAAGGCCGCGCAGGTTTCCGCCATGAAGGCAGGGGACAAGCCCCGCCTCGCCGCCGTCCGCCTGATCCTCGCCAAGATCAAGGACAAGGACATCGAACTGCGCACCGCCGCATCGCTGCCCGATGACGATGCGCTCGTCACCGACGTGTTGCAGAAAATGGCCAAGCAGCGCCGCGAATCGATCACCCTCTACGAACAGGGCGACCGTCAGGAACTGGCCGACATCGAAAAGGCCGAACTGGCCGTAATCGAGGAATTCCTGCCTGCGCAGATGGGCGATGATGAAGTGAAAGCCGTCATCACCGCGCTGATCGCCGAAACGGGCGCTGCGGGGATGAAGGACATGGGTAAGGTCGTGGCGGCGCTGAAGGCGAAACACGGCACCCAGCTCGATATGGGCAAGGCCAGCGGACTGGTGAAGGCTGCGCTGGCGGGGTGAACAAGGTATGACCCTCACCCCGCAATGGATGGACGAACTGCGCACGCGCATCTCGCTTTCGGGCGTGATCGGGCGGAGCGTGCGCGTCACCAAGGCGGGGCGCGAGTTCAAGGCGTGTTGCCCGTTTCATAACGAGAAGACGCCCAGCTTCACCATCAACGATGAAAAGGGCTTCTACCACTGCTTCGGCTGCGGGGCGCACGGCGATGTGATCCGCTGGATGACCGACCACCAGGGCCTGCCGTTCATGGAAGCGGTCAAGGAACTGGCGCTGCAGGCGGGCATGGACGTCCCTGCCCCCGATCCGCGCGCCGCCAAAGTGGCCGAACAGCAGAAATCGCTCCACGACGTCATGGCCTCAGCGCAGGCGTTTTTCGTCAATTGTCTGGCGGAGGATCGCGGCGCCGAGGCCCGGCGCTACCTCGCCTCGCGCGGTTTCCCGGCTAATGTCGTGCGCGAATTCGGCTTCGGCTTCGCGCCCGACAGCCGCACCGCGCTGAAGGAGGCACTATCGGCCTTCCCCGACGCCATGCTGATCGAGGCCGGCCTGCGCATCGTGGTCGAAGGCAAGGAGCCTTACGACCGGTTTCGCGGCAGGCTGATGCTACCGATCCTCGATCCACGCGGCCGCGTGATCGCATTCGGCGGGCGCATCCTCAGCGCCGAAAAGACGGACGCGCCCAAGTACCTCAATTCGCCCGATACGCCGCTCTTCGACAAGGGCCGGACGGTCTACAATCTCCACCGCGCGGCCCCCGCATCCCGCGCCAATGGCCGTGTGGTCGTGGTCGAAGGGTATATGGACGTGGTGGCGCTGGCGGCGGCGGGGATTGGTGAAGCGGTCGCCCCGCTCGGCACCGCGCTGACCGAGCACCAGATCGAGCGGCTGTGGCGGCTGGTTGAAACGCCGACGCTGTGCTTCGATGGCGATGCTGCGGGCCAGCGCGCAGCGATGCGCGCGATCACCCGCGCCCTGCCGATGCTGCGACCCGGCCATAGCTTGCGCATCACCACTTTGCCCAAGGGCATGGACCCCGACGACCTGATAAAGCGTGATGGACCTCAGGCGATGGCGGCGCTGCTGGACGGCGCGCAAAGCATGGTCGATGTGCTGTGGGAAGTGGAGCGCGATGCCCTTCCCCTCGCCACGCCCGAGGACAAGGCGGGCCTCAAGGCGCGCTTGCTCGCCCATTGCGAGACGATCCAGCACCCCGACATCAAATCGCTCTATCGCCGCGAACTGACCGAGCGCTTCGGCGAACTGGCCTTCGCCCGCAAGGAGCGCGCGCCCTTCCAGCCGCGTCAGGGCGGAGGCGGTCAGAGACAGCCGGGCAAGGGGCCATGGAAGCCCGCAC
>JAZKBJ010000201.1:0-393 GCA_040388685.1 Pseudomonadota bacterium | reverse complement strand
GATCGGGGTTGGCCCGAGCACAAGCCTGCTCGCCGCAGTGCTGGCGGGCCTGATCCGCCACCCCCAGCAGATTCCCGCGCATGCCGAGTCGCTCGCCCGGCTCCAGCCTGACGACGCGGGCAGCGGCGCATTGCTGGACGCGATGCTCTCGCTGGCGGACCGTGCCCAAGTGCTTGAAAGCGCTGATCTCGATCCCATATTGGCGGAACGGGGACTTCGGTCGCCGTCGGCAAAGGACTACGCCGGAATGCGATTCGGCTTTTTGACGGGCGATGGAGACCAGTCCTCCGGCGAACTGGCCGAAGCGGTTGCCCTGCTGGTCGAACTGCCGGCCGTGGAGGAAGCGCTGGCCGCAGCCACGCAAGCCCACGAAACCGCGTTTTCAGACGATAG
>JAZKBJ010000200.1:0-2925 GCA_040388685.1 Pseudomonadota bacterium | reverse complement strand
CAAGGATGGCCCCAAGCCGCGCCAGTACCTGCAGAACAAGGGGCTCGACGTGAACGCCGACGGCATCGTCACCAAGGCCGAGGCCGCAGGCAAGGTCGCCGCCCTGCTCGACGAAGGCCGTAAAGCCGCAAACCTGTGGAAGGCGGATTAGTCTGCGATAACCCCGAACAGGTCGTGCGCGTCCGCGTCCTCGATCAGAACCGTCGCAAAGTCACCGGCCTTTAGGCTGGCGGGCACGTCGCGCAAATAGACCGCACCGTCGATCTCGGGCGCGTCGGCCTGTGAGCGCGCGGTTGCGCCGATGTCGCCGTCCTCGTCAGGGTCGCCCACTTCATCGATGATGACCTGAATCGTCCGTCCGATCTTGGCGGCAAGCTTGGCCGCGCTGATCGCCTCGGTCTTTTCCATCAGGCGGGCGTAGCGCTCTTCCTTGATGGCCTCGGGCACCTGATCGGGCAGGTCGTTGGCAGCAGCGCCGGCCACGGGTTCGAAACGGAACGCGCCCACGCGGTCAAGCTGCGCTTCTTCCAGCCATTCGAGCAGATACTCGAAATCGGCCTGCGTCTCGCCGGGGAAGCCGACGACGAAGCTCGAACGGATCGCGATATCCGGGCAGATCGCGCGCCAAGCCTTGATCCGGTCGAGTACTTTGGCCTCGTTCGCCGGGCGCTTCATCGCACGCAGCACGCTCGGGCTGGCGTGCTGGAACGGAATGTCGAGGTAAGGCGTCACCAGACCCTCGGCCATGAGCGGGATCACTGCATCGACGTGCGGGTAGGGGTAGACGTAGTGCAGGCGCACCCACGGCGTCTCGCCTTCCGGCGTGCGCAACTTGCCAAGTTCCCGTGCAAGGTCGGTCATGTGGGTGCGGACGGGACTGCCCTTCCACATGCGCTCTTCATGGCGCACATCGACGCCATAGGCAGAAGTGTCCTGGCTGATGACCAGCAGTTCCTTCGTGCCGGCCGCGACCAGCTTTTCCGCCTCGCGCAGCACCGCGTCGATGCGGCGGCTGGCGAGTTTCCCGCGCAACGATGGGATGATGCAGAACGCGCAGGCGTGGTTGCAGCCCTCTGAAATCTTGAGATAGCTGTAGTGGCGGGGGGTCAGCTTGACATCGCCCGGCTCTGCCTGCGGGATGAGGTCGATATAAGGCCCCATGCTCGGCGGCGCAGCTTCGTGCACGGCCTCCACCACGGCTTCGTACTGGTGCGCGCCAGTCACCGCCAGCACCGACGGAAAGCGTGCGCGGATCGCGTCGGCTTCGTTGCCCATGCAGCCTGTCACGATCACGCGGCCATTTTCGGCAATCGCCTCGCCAATCGCGGCAAGGCTTTCCTCCTTGGCGGAATCGAGGAAACCGCATGTGTTGACCAGCACCACGTCAGCGCCGGCATAATCTGCGCTCATGGCATAGCCATCGGCGCGCAAACGGGTAAGAATCCGTTCCGAATCAACGAGGGCCTTGGGGCAGCCGAGGCTGACCATGCCGACTTTGGGAGCATCGGGGATTTCGCGGGGGGGAATCTGGGTTGCCATCTTGGGGCGGCCCATAGGCCAATTTTGCGGCCTCGTCACGTGCGATGGCGGGCGATTGCCAAGTCGCTCGTTGCGGCGTAGCAGATGGCCCTTGCGGGGCGCGCATTCGAAGGAACGTCATGGGTCCGGTCAACTGGCTTGCCGTTGTCATAGCAGTAATTGCCGCACTGGCCGTGTCGGCAGCGTGGTACGGCCCGCTGTTCGGCCGTGCGCGCCTGGAAGTGGTCGGGCCGGGCGGCCTCGGCATCCGCCGCTCGCCGGGACGGACCACCGCGATCACCGCCGCGCTGCTGCTGGTTTCCGCAACGATGATGGGCCACATGTTCGCGCGCGTCGGACCTGAAACGCTGGCGGTGAAGTGGTGGCTGTACTTCATGATGTCGGGCGGGCTTGCCACCGCCTTCGTCATTCCCTCGCTGTGGATCAGCTACACGCAGCAGCGCATCAGCACCCGGCTCGCCCTGATCGACGGCGGCTTCTGGCTGTCGGCCTACCTCACCATGGGGCTGGCCTTCTTCCTGCTCGGCTAGAGCCGGGGCGGCAGATACAGTTCGGGATTGCGCGGCACGTTGTTGCGGCGCAGTTCGAAATGGATGCTCGGGCGCAGCGCCTCGCCGGTCTTGCCGACCAGCGCTATCCGTTCGCGCGCGGTAACGACCTGGCCTTCCTTGACCGTCATCGTGCCAAGATAGGCATAGGCGGTGACAAAGCCGCCGCCATGGTCGATCAGGATCAACTGCCCGAAGCGTTCCGGCTCGCGCCCGGCATAAATCACGGTTCCGGCGGCTGCGGCGCGCACCCTGGTGCCATAGAGCGCGGCCAGATCGATGCCGTTTGAGGGGATGCCCGCCACTTTTTCGCCGAAGCGGGTTATGAAGGCGCCCTCGGTTGGCCATTGCATGCGCGGCGCATCGGACTCGCGCGGCGCCAAAGGCTGGCGCGCGGGCAGGGCGGGGCGCAGCGTCGGCGCTGGGCGCGGCGTGGGCTTGGGCGCCGGTGCAGGGCTTGGCACCGGTGCCGGCACCGGTGTCCTTGCAGCCTCCGACCGCTTCAGCACTTGACCCACCCGGATCACGTAAGGGCTGGCAATGCCATTCGCCGCGCCCAGCGCCACCATGTCCGTGCCCCATCGCCGCGCGATCTGGGCAAAGGTGTCACCCGGCTGTACCACATAGGTCCACGCCACGATCGGCGCGCTGCCGCCTTGTTGCGCCAGCAAAGGCGACTCCGCCAACAACAGCAGCGCGGCGGCGAGGCGCTTCATCAGCCCTGCGGGACCAGACGGGTCAGCCCGCCCATGTAGGGATGCAGCACCTCGGGCACATCCACCGATCCATCCTCGCGCTGATAGTTCTCCAGGACGGCCACCAGTGTACGGCCGACGGC
>JAZKBJ010000199.1:0-6104 GCA_040388685.1 Pseudomonadota bacterium | reverse complement strand
AGCGGGTCTTGATTACGAACAGGCGACCGATCTTTTGCAGCATGTGGGACACTTATCCTCTTCTGCCGGCCTCTGTCGCAACGATCGTGCCAGTTCATATATTGCTGGACAGTGAGCAGTTAAACTTTTGTTCACTGTAAACTGCGGCGACAGCGCAGGCTGCCGCAATACGCACAACCGGTCAGGCAAGTTCCGCAAGGTCGAGGCCAGTCAGCAGCGCATTGCGTGCCGCGATCACGGAAGCTCCCAGCGTTTCGCGTCGAAGATCAACAGGATCGATCTGCTCTGGCCAGTTCGCGGCAACCACCATTTCCAGCTGCGCCAGCTTCGCTTCGTCCACCAGGAAGCGCGGATCGACGGTGGCAGGATCGGCGACAACGCGCAGACGCAAGCAGGCAGGACCGCCGCCATTGGCCATCGACTGCCGCACATCGACCGGCAGCACGCGCCGGATTGGCCCGTTCGAGGCGATATGCCCTTCCAGCCAGCCGCGCACCGCAGGCATTTCCCAGGCTTCCAGCGGGATCACCAATCCCATCTCGCCGGTCGGCAGGGTCAGCAGTTGCGCGTTGAACAGGTAGCTCTTGATCGCCTCGGCGAGGCTCACGGCGCTCGCGGGCACCACCACGATTTCAGCCTCGGGCAGCTTCGCGCGGATGGCGGCATAAGTCGCGTCCGGCTCGGCAAAGGCCTGCTCGTGGGTGAACAGCACGCGTTCGTTGGCCACGGCCACCACATCGTTGTGGAACGCACCCGCCGCGATGGCCTCGCCCGATTGCTCGATGAACAGGCAGCGTGCAGAATCAAGCCCATGAAGGCGGGCCACGGCACGGCTGGCCTGTTCGTGCTGGCGTGCGGGAAACGCGCCGCCGGTCTTGCCATAGACGAACAGTTCGAGGCCTGGCGCATCGTGTGCGGCGCACATGCGCATGTGGTTGGCTGCGCCCTCGTCGCCAAAGCAGGCGGGAACGGCATCATGCACGGCAAAGTGCGCCTTGTCGGCAAACGCGAGGCGCAACTGGCGCACCGTGTCCGGCCATTCCTGCGAGCGGTGCGGCATCGTCACGAGGTTCGCGGCGGTCAGGTGACAGCGCTCGTCGGCGGTGTCGGGCGAGGGGCTGACCGTCGCGGCATTGGCCGTCCACATCGAACTGGCCGACCATGCGGCGGCCCGCAGCCGTCGTTGTGCCAGATCGCTCTCGTCGATGAGGTTCAGCCCCAGTGCGCCCAGCAGGACCGGATTGGGCCGGGGCAACGGCGCGAAGAAGCCCTGCACCAGCCCAAGCCGAAGGTTGTGCCGCATCTTGGCAATGCCTTGCAGCGCCGCTGCGCGCGGATAGGAAACCTCGCCCGCATGGTTGGCCGAGGCAAGATTGCCGAGGCTCAGGCCCGCATAGTTGTGGCTCGGCCCGACCAGACCATCGAAATTGATTTCAACGAGCGGCATCAAGCGTTTCCCGACTTTCCAAAGTCCCGCCAAGGGCAGGCTTTATCTACTGACATGCCAAACGATATCGCCCACGCCAACGCCCAGCGCTGCCGCCGCCACTGGATCAAGCACCAGTCCGTCCGCGCCCATCGCCACTTCGGCAAAAGTGCAGCGATAATCCGCCAACCGCCCGGTAGCGACCAGCGCCTTGACGGTGCCGCCATTACCTTCCGGTGCCCGCACATGCGCCACCACCGTCTGCCGGGCCTCGCTGATAGACCGCACGCGGTCGGTCCGCGCGGTCATCGTCGGCCCGCCGTCGAAGATATCGACATAGCCTTCGTAGGCGAAACCTTCTTCTTCGAGCATCCGCATCGCAGCGCGGCCCGACGGGTGGGGCAGACCGATTGCCGAGCGCGCGCTTTCGGGCAGCATCGCGATATAGACGGGGTGCTTGGGCATCAGGTCGGCGATGAACTGGTTACCGTTGATCGCGTTGAAATAGTCCGCTTCCTGAAAGCTCATCCCGAAGAACCGGCCCGCAACGCCATCCCAAAATGGCGATCCGCCGCGCTCGTCGATCACCCCGCGCAGTTCGGCCAGGATCTTGTCCCCAAAGCGCTGGCGGTGCATCGCGATAAACAGATAGCGGCTGCGCGCCAGCAACATGCCCAGTCCCCCTGCGCGCTCGGACGGATGCAGGAACAGCCCGCCCACTTCGCTCGACCCTTCCAGGTCGGTGACCAGCCCGAGCATCTCGGCGCGGAAGGTGCGGTTC
This sequence comes from Pseudomonadota bacterium, assembly GCA_040388685.1. GTDB lineage: Bacteria > Pseudomonadota > Alphaproteobacteria > Sphingomonadales > Sphingomonadaceae > Novosphingobium. The sequence goes on along the minus strand of JAZKBJ010000199.1, from coordinate 3,897 downwards.
AGCTCCTTGGAATGCTGGGTCAGCGTGGCCATGCGGTAGGAATAGAATGGCCATTGCCGCCCTACGCTGGTGAAGATCTGCGCCGTCCCGCGCACTTCGCCGGTGGCGCTGTCTTCCAGCACGAGCACGAACAGTTCGTCCTTGAGGTCCTTGGGGTCGCCGTCCGCTTCGTTGCCGAATCCCTCCGCAGCGCGTTCCAGCTTGGCCGTCAGCGACTTGCGGTCCGGCGGCAGGTTGGTGAAGCCGCCACCGGTCAGCTTGGCCATCTCATAGAGCGGTTGCAGGTCGCTCGCGCGTGCGGCGCGGATACGGAACGTCATCAGCTTCCCCCGGAAAGACGGTGCAGGACGAGCGCGGACAAGGCTGCCCGCTCGGCCAGCGAAGGCACGATAAGGAATTCGTCCGGCGAATGGATCGCCCCGCCGCGCACGCCCATCGTGTCGACAACCGGCACCCCGCAGGCGGCGATGTTGTTGCCGTCGCAGACGCCGCCCGAGGCCTGCCAGCGGACCTGTTGACCCAGCGCCTCGCCGCATTCGCGCACCAGCCCGAACAGCGCGGTGGCCTCGGCCGTCAACGGCTTGGGCGGGCGCGACACCCCGCCGTGGAGGTGAATAGAGACATCGTGCAGCTTCTCGATCACGCGGATCGCCTCGCGCAGGGCCGCGTCGAAGGCCTGCGCCAGATCGGGCAGGCGGGGGCGCACATTGAACCGCAGCACCGCATGATCAGGCACGACGTTGTTGGCGCTACCCCCATCGATCCGCGCCGGATTCACCGAAAGTCCCGGCTCCTCCAGCGCTTTCAGCCGCAGCGCGAGATCGGCCGCCGCGAGGATCGCGTTGCGTCCATCCTGCGGGTTGCGCCCCGCATGGGCCGAGCGCCCGGTCACGATCGCGCTGTAATTGCCGCTACCGGGCCGCTCGCCCGCCAGCGTACCATCGTGCAGCGCGGACGGCTCATACGTCAGCGCCGCCGCCTTGCCTTGCGCCAGTTCGGCTATCAGCGCTGCGGAGGACAGGCTGCCGGTCTCCTCGTCGGAATTTATCAGCACATCGTAGCCGACCGACGCTGCTGCCGGGCTCGCCTCGAACGCGCTGAGCGCCGCAAGCATCACCGCGATCCCGCCCTTCATGTCGGCCACGCCGGGACCGTTCAGCGTCTCGCCATCGAGCCAGCGCAATGTCTGAAAGGGATGCGCGGGCGGGAAAACCGTGTCCATGTGCCCCGTCAGCAGGAAGCGGCGTGGCGCGTCCGGGCGCACCGAAAGCACCAGATGCGCGCCATTGGCCGTTTCGACCTCGCTCCCGTCCGCCGCGATGGCGGTGACGGATACCGGAGCGACCTTGCGTATCGCACCCGGCAACACGGCAAAGGCCTCCGCGAGCACATCCCACTGCCGCGCAAGGCCGGGCAGGTTGCCGGTGCCGGTGTTCACCACGCACCATTGCTCGACCTGCGCCAGCATGGCGGCGGCGTCGATCCTGTCGATCAGGCTCTGTTCGGGCGTTGAAATCTGTTGCATCTGAAACCGTCGTAGCGGTTCCCGCGTGCCGGGTGAACCCCCTGTGGACTTTCGCACGATTGCCAAGCGTGCCGCGATGCGGCATAGGTTCAGGCGTTCCTCCCCAGGTTCAACGGATTCGGCGCGCGCGGCATTGCCCGTGCGTCCGGTTTATGTGAGCGAATGGACATGGGTGAAATGAACGGACGGATTGAGCGCAGCGGGCTTCAGGTTGATTCAGCCCTCGCCACTTTCATCGACAGCGAAGTCCTCGGGCCTTTGGGCCTTGATGCCAATGCATTCTGGCAAGGCTTCGCCGCGCTGGTGAGTCATCACGCTCCGGTAAACCGCATGCTGCTGGCCAAGCGCGACGCGCTGCAGGCCCTGATCGATTCATGGCACCACCAGCGCAAGGGCAAGCCGCTCGACATGGGCGAGTACCGCGCGTTTCTGACCGAAATCGGCTATCTTGTGCCCGAGCCGGACGATTTCATCATCGGCACGCAAAATGTCGACCGCGAAATTGCGGGCATGGCCGGGCCGCAACTCGTCGTGCCCGTGCTCAACGACCGCTTCGTTCTCAACGCCGCCAACGCCCGCTGGGGTAGCCTTTATGACGCATGGTACGGCACCGACGCACTCGACGCAGCCCCGGCGCGGCCGGGCGGTTACGACGCTGATCGCGGCGCGGCGGTCGTCCGGGCAGGGCGCGCGTTCCTCGATCTGACCTTTCCGCTGGACGGCTCAAGCTGGACCGACTGGGATGGCGCGGGCTTGCCATCGCTCTGCAATGCAGACCAGTTTGCAGGCCAGAAGCCGGGCAGCATCCTGCTCTGCAACAACGGCCTCCACGTCGAAATTGTGCTTGATCGCTCCACCCCGGTTGGCAAGGACGACAAGGCAGGCATCGCCGATATCGTCATGGAAGCAGCGCTTACCGCCATCGTCGATCTGGAAGATTCGATTGCGGCGGTCGATGCCGAGGACAAGCTGCTGGCCTATCGCAACTGGCTCGGCTTGATGCGCGGCGATCTGGCGGCCAGCTTTCAGAAGGGCGGCAAGACTCTTACCCGCACCCTCGAAGCGGACCGGACATGGACTTCGCCCAGCGGAGAGACGCTGACCCTGCCTGGCCGCAGCCTGTTGTTCGTGCGCAATGTCGGTCATCTGATGACCAACCCGGCGATCCTGCTGGCGGACGGGTCGGAAATTCCCGAAGGCATCATGGACGCGGTGATAACGTCCGCCATCGGCATGCACGATCTCAAGGCGCTCGGCCCCCTGCGCAATAGCCGCAAGGGCAGCATCTATATCGTCAAGCCCAAGATGCACGGGCCGGAAGAAGCCGCGTTCACCAACGATCTGTTCAATGCAGTCGAAGACCTGCTCGGGCTTGAGCGCCACACCGTCAAGGTCGGCGTGATGGACGAGGAACGCCGCACCTCAGCCAATCTCGCCGCCTGCATTCATGCAGTGCGCGACCGCATCGTGTTCATCAACACCGGCTTCCTCGACCGGACGGGCGACGAAATCCACACCTCGATGCAGGCCGGCGCGATGATCCGCAAGGGTGCGATCAAGGGCTCAGGCTGGATCGCTGCCTATGAAAAGCGCAACGTCTGCATTGGCCTCGCGCACGGACTTTCGGGCAAGGCGCAGATCGGCAAGGGCATGTGGGCCGCGCCCGACATGATGCACGACATGATGCAACAGAAGATCGCGCATCCCCGTACTGGTGCGAACACGGCATGGGTGCCGTCGCCCACCGCCGCCACGCTCCACGCGATGCACTACCATCAGGTCAATGTCTTCGAAGTGCAGGAAGCCGTCGCGCAGGAACAGACCCCGGGCCTCGATGCCCTGCTGGCCATACCTCTGGCCGAGGGCATCAACTGGTCCGAAGCCGAAGTGCGCGAGGAACTCGACAACAACGCCCAAGGCCTGCTCGGCTACGTCGTGCGCTGGATCGATCAGGGCGTCGGCTGCTCCAAGGTGCCAGACATCAACGACGTGGGCCTGATGGAAGACCGCGCCACCTTGCGCATTTCCAGCCAGCACATGGCCAACTGGCTGCTCCACGGCGTCGCCACCAACGATCAGGTCATGGACAGCCTCAAGCGCATGGCAGCCAAGGTCGACGCCCAGAACGCGGGCGACCCGCTCTATGAGCCGATGGCCGGCAACTGGGAGCAAAGCTACGCCTTCCGCGCCGCCTGCGATCTGGTGTTCAATGGCGTGGATCAGCCCAACGGCTACACCGAACCGCTGCTCCATGCCTGGCGCCTGAAGAAAAAGGCGGCTTTGGCGAAGGTGGCTGAACCGGTATAGCTGCCGTTGACAAATGGATGTTCGGCATGGTCTTTTCCCGGCCATGACCGAACCCAAAGTCACCG
>JAZKBJ010000198.1:3235-14310 GCA_040388685.1 Pseudomonadota bacterium | reverse complement strand
CACTCCTCTCGGCACCGGCCTGCCAAGGCAGTTCCGAACCGAAATCGCGTTATGTCTGGAAAGTCGGAATGCCGTTTCCACGCCCGTTCAGGGTGGCGGAACCTATGTCACATTTCCGGCAGGCTTGCGCGTCAGCCGCGCATCATGATGGTCTGCATCGTATCACCTCACGCTTGAGGGGAACACGATGCCTGGCGCTGTCGCCCCAGCATCGCGCGCTTTAGCCATTGATAACGCGGAGCAAGCTGCTTCCCGGTCAAATCCCGCGGACCAGGGCCCTTGAAATGCATGACGGCCTGATCACCGATAGCCATGCGGGTTAATCTCTACTTATTCAGTTGAGTCACTCCCGTCAACCTCAGGCTTGCTCATTCACCGCAAAAGGATAACTTGCCAGCGCTAAAGGTTGAATGTCTATGCAAATAGTAGACATTGATCGCAGCGAAGTTAGGATCGGCTTGCCTTACGCGTCCACGCGCGGGTCCTTCACCCTTGAAACCATGGACCGCCCGATGACGACCATACCGCATACGCCCCGACTCACCCGCCGTTCGGCCCTGCGCGGAGCTGCTGCGTCATTAGCCGCCGCAGCCACGCCCGCCATGGCGCGCAGCCCACGCAAGCGCCCGAATATCCTCTACATCATGGCAGACGATCTCGGCTTTGCGGACTTGTCCTGTTATGGCCGCCGGGATTTCGAAACCCCCGCGCTAGACCGCCTCGCGGCAGGCGGCCTGCGCTTCACCGATGCTTATGCCAACAGCGCCGTCTGCACCGCAACGCGCGTTGGCCTGATCACCGGCCGTTACCAGTATCGCCTGCCCGTCGGCCTGGAAGAGCCGCTGGCCTTCCGCCAGAACATCGGCCTGCCGCCGTCACATCCCACCCTGCCCTCGCAACTGGCAAAGGCGGGCTACCGCACTTCGCTCGTCGGCAAATGGCACCTCGGCAGCCTGCCCGATTTCGATCCGGTGAAGAGCGGCTACCAGACCTTCTGGGGCATCCGCAGCGGCGGCGTCGATTACTATACCCATGCCACCAGCAACGGCCAGCTTGACCTGTGGGACGGGCCGACGCCAGTCGATCAGGCAGGCTACCTTACCGATCTTCTGGCCGACCGCGCCATTGCCGAAATCCGCGCGGCATCGGCAAGCGCCCAACCATGGTTCATGAGCCTGCACTTCACCGCCCCGCATTGGCCATGGGAAGGGCCGGACGATGCGAGCGAATCCGCGCGCATCGCCAAGACCAAGGACCCCAAGGCCTTGTTCCACTTCGACGGCGGCAGCGCCGCGATCTATGCCGCGATGGTCCGCCGCCTCGACTATCAGGTCGGCCGCGTGCTGGATGCGCTCGAAAAGGTGGGCGTGGCGGACGACACGGTCGTCGTCTTCACCAGCGATAATGGCGGCGAACGCTTCTCAGACACATGGCCGTTCAGCGGCCGCAAGACCGAACTGCTCGAAGGCGGCCTGCGCATTCCCGCCATCGTGCGCTGGCCCGGCGTGACCAAGGCAGGCGCGACGAGCGACGCCCGGATCATCTCGATGGACTGGCTGCCTACGTTCCTTGCGGCTGCCGGTGCCACGCCGGACGCCCGCTTCCCCAGCGACGGCCTGGACATTACACCTGCCATCGGCGGCGCATCCCTGCCCGGTCGCACCCTGTTCTGGCGCTACAAGAACCACGCCCAGCGCGCCGCCCGGCGCGGCAACCTCAAGTATCTCAAGATTGCAGAGAACGAGTTCCTGTTCGACGTCGCCGCCGACCCGCTGGAGCGGGCCAACCTCAAGGATCGTCAGCCCGAAGCCTTTGCCAGCCTCAAGGCAGAATGGGAAGCCTGGAACGCCACGATGCTCCCGCTCGATCCGGAATCCTACACGCACGGCTTCACCGCCAGCGAACTGGCCGACCATTACGGCGTGGACGACTGACCTGTCGCCAGCAAGGTCGCATCGGCAATGGCAGCGTCATCGGCGGCCGATCCCCCCGATACGCCCAAGGCACCTGCGACCTTGCCGCCGACGATGATCGGAACCCCGCCGCCTATGGCGATCACCTCGTCAGAGGACAGCAGGACCATGCGCCCACCCTGCACCCGGTCCTCGAATACCTTGGTCGGTAGCCGGAAGCGCGCGGAAGAGCGCGCTTTTTGCTGGGCAATCTGCGATGAGGCATAAGGCGTGTCGTCCATGCGCGCGAAGGCCACCAGCTCACCCGACGGCTCGACAACGGCAAAGGCCATGGTCAGGCCTTTGGCCTTGGCATTCTGGATGCCGCGCTCGATGATCGTGCGCGCCTGATCTGCCGACAGCGCGGGGCCATAGGCAAGGGGCTTCTGGGCTGCCGGAGCCTGCGCGAGGCCGGGCGTTGCCAGCAGCGCGGCGCAGGCCAATGCCGTGATCCCTCGCATCATTATTCTCCCAGAAGCCGGGTGAAGGTCATGGCAGCCAATTGCCAGCGGCCTTCGCGCGCCACGTAAACCTCGGTCACGCCGAATGGATTGGTCACTTCATTGTCCTGCACCACCGCCAGAAGCCGCAACTGGCTGTAGACAATGGAGGTGTCACCAAGCATTTCGACCAAAGCATCGCTGATATCGGCGCGCTTGTACTGGATCATGCCCTCACGAATGACGCCAAGTTCCGCCGTCTTGTCGAGTGTTGCGCCCATATGGACGAAGCGTGCCGATGGATGGAACAGCCCGTCCAGCTTGTCGATCTGGCGCTCAGCCATCCACAGCCACTTCTGGCGGGAAAGGTCGAGCAGAGCCTGCGCCTGATCTTGCGTCGAAACGTCGGATGTAATGGTCATGGCGGTGGTCCTTGTGGGAGGGTGGGCTGCCTGCCGCAAGGGCAAGCACTCGCATGGTTCGTCAGCGCCGCAGTGGCGCTTCAACGCCTGAATAAGCCAGCACGGCATCCGGCAGACGCTGTCCGGTGACCTGGATCGCCCTGACGGCGCCGTTCAATTCAGCAATCTCGTCGCCTGAAAAACGGATGGAAGACGCACCGATGTTCTGGATGCAGTGCGCTGCGTTCGTCGTCCCCGGTATGGGCACGATCCACGGCTTTTGCGCCAGCAGCCAGGCAAGCGCTATTTGTCCGGGCGCGGCCTGCTTGCGCTCGGCCCATTGCTTGACCAGCGCCACAAGTTGCAGGTTGCCCGCGATGTTCTCCTGCGCGAACCGGCCTTCGACCGCGCGAATATCGCCTTGCGCAAAACGCGTATTCGCGTCGATCCAACCGGTGAGGAACTGCACGCCAAGCGGGCTCCACGGCACGAAACCGATGCCCAGTTCCTCGCATGTCGCCAGCACGTCCTGCTCGGGCCCGCGCCACAACATGGAATACTCGCTCTGCACAGCGGTGACCGGAAGTTCAGCGTGTGCCCGCCGCAAGGTGCCCAGCCCCATTTCGGACAGGCCCCAGTGCCGCACCTTACCTTGCCGGATCAGGTCCTTGACGGCTCCCGCCACATCCTCGATCGGCACCGCCGGGTCGACCCGGTGCTGGTAGAGCAGGTCGATGTGATCGGTCTGCAGCCGCCGCAGCATGTTGTCGACGACAAGCCTGATGTGATCGGGACGGCTGTTCAGTCCCGGTAACCGTTTGCCGGTATCCTGATCGATGTTCCAGCCGAACTTTGACGTGATCACGACCTTCTGGCGAAACGGCCTGATCGCTTCGCCCAGAATGCGCTCGCATTCATGCGGACCGTACGCTTCCGCACAATCGAAAAACGTCACGCCATGATCGAAGGCTGTGCGGATGAGCGCGACTTGCTCCGGGCGATAGGGCGTTTCGGTGGTATATTTGCGGCTGTTGTTCTGCACGCCAAGACCGATGGAGGAGACCTCCAGCTTGCCCAGCTTGCGCCTGCCCGCCATCTGCACCGAGGGGGTTACTGCCAACTGATGGCGGGCACGTGCCTCACCGGTGCCCGTCACGAGCGGGAGCGCTGCCAGTGTGCCAGCGCCCAGCAGCACGCCGCGCCGTCCGATTGCCGTAAGGGGTGCCTTGTCCATCGCCATCATCCTCCTGGCCTGGGCGCCCGGACCAACTCATCGCCGCAAAATCGCAGCGGTGCTGAAAGTGCGGGGCTCCAGGTCGTTGCATTGGTGTAGGCCACCTCTTTTCATGTGATTAGCCATTAAATGGAAGATGGGCTTATGAAGCTGTTTCACTAAAACCGGATAGAGCCAGGCAGTTCCGTGCACCCTCCCGCCGTCAACCGGTAGTTCGCACCCCAGTCAGACAGGCATTGACGAATCCCCAAAAACCTCCCACTAGCGCGCTTCCTGCGAGAGCGGGCGCTTAGCTCAGTTGGTAGAGCATCTCGTTTACACCGAGAGGGTCGGCGGTTCGAGCCCGTCAGCGCCCACCACGCACTTTGCCGCGCACCTTGCGGGCAGCCTCCCCACGCACCGTTCGTCGCGCCATTAACCCGGCGCTAACCACGTGGTGGCACGCTGCGAGGATGAGCAAAAGAGCGATCTTTGCACTCACCCTGACCGCGGTGCTGGCTGGCTGCATCGGTTCGCCCGATGCGCCGCAACGCGCGCCTTCGCGCGGGACCGGTGCCTCCATCACCCAGAGCCCGCAGGGCCGCGCTTGTCTTTCAGGACTTGGCGCGACTCAGGCCAATTTCACGCCGCTGCCCGACCAGTATTTCGGTGCAGGCTGCTCGACCGTCGGCACGGTCAGGCTCGGCTGGCTGCGCGGAGACGAAGGACGGCTGGACGTGGCCAATCTCGGCCCGGTATCCTGCCCGGTCGCCACCGCGCTGCAAGGCTGGGCACGCTATGGGGTGGACCGCGCGGCGCGGCAGATTCTGGGCAGCCCGCTCGCCCGGATCGAGACCATGGGCAGCTATTCGTGCAGAAACGTCGCGGGCACCACTCGCCTTTCCGCCCACGCCACCGCCAGCGCGGTCGACATCGCCGCGTTCCGCCTCGCAGATGGGCGGCGAATCAGCGTGGTGGCTGACTGGAACTCACCCTCACCGCAGACCCGCGCGTTCCTGCGCACGGTCCGCGACAGCGCCTGCAAGCGCTTCGGAACTGTGCTGACGCCCGATTACAACGCGGCACACCGCGATCACTTGCATCTTGAGCCCGGCGGCATGCGGCCGTTCTGCCGCTGAGGCACCAGCGTCAGGCGGCCAGATCTTCCAGCCCGGTCGCCTCGATCCGCAACCGGACCGCTTCGGCGGCATGACGCGCGCCTAATTTGCCCATCATCTTCATACGGTGGATTTCAACCGTGCGCGGGCTGATATCCAGTTCGCGGGCGATAGCCTTGTTGCTGCAGCCTTCGGCCAGGCGGTCAAGCACTTCGCGTTCGCGCGTGCTGAGCCGCGAGATGCGCTGGCGCGCTTCTGCCGCGCGGGCGCGCTGGGCACGGAACGAGTCAGCCTCGCGGGCAGCGTTGGCAACGGCTTCATTCAGCGGCGCGATCTGTGAAGGCATCGGCAGATAATCGAGTGCGCCGGCCTTTATCGCGCGAACGACCGCCGATGTTTCGGGCACTTCGGAAATGGCGATGACGGGCAGCCAGTGACCGGCATGCATCATGGCCGCAATCAGGTTGGGTATACCGTCCCCGACCGGATCGTCCTGCGCCAGCACCAGACCGCCTGACGGCGCATGCGCCAGCAGTTCCTCCGCGTTGGCGTATATTTCAGCGTGATGGCCAGCTGCGAACGCAAGGCGTGCGAGCTGTGCCCTGCGGGCGGAGTCACCATCGAGGATGTGGAGTGTTACACGATCAGCCATGCCGATGATTAATCACCTGCCGACGTCCGATGGCCACAGACGTTAGCTTCGTAATGAACTGAATAAGTTGGCAAACGCGGCCTGCCTACAGGATTTTCCTTAGGACGATCGCTTCGGGAACGGATCAATCATTAGGCAAAAACTGCCTGCAATCGGCAATTTTCGTGCAAGCCGGGTCAGGATCGCTCGACTCAAGGCGATTTCGGCAAGTCGTCGTTAACTATTGGACCACCGGCGATCCGGACGATGCACACTGGCACCGCTTGTCAGTTTCCGCCCGGTTGTTCACCATTCTGGGCGAAAGAATAGTCGGGCAGCGAATGGAACGCCTGTCGCAGCGCTTCGCTCCAGCTTGACGAGATTGCCTTGAAGTAGGGATCGCTGGCCAGAATGCGCCGCTGGTGCAGCGGCTCGAAATTGTCGCGCTCCATCACCATCAGGTCGAACGGAAGCCCCACCGAAAGGTTGGCCGCCAGTGTCGAATCGAACGACACCATCAGCAGCTTGACCGCGTCCTCGAAGCTCATCGTCCGGTCATAGCCGCGCAGCAGGATCGGCCGCCCATACTTGGTCTCGCCGATCTGGAAGAATGGCGTGTCGAAGCTCGCCTCGATGAAGTTGCCTTCGGGATAGATCATGAACAGACGCGGTTCCATGTCCTTGATCTGGCCCGCGACGATCATCGATGCGGTGAAGCGCGGCCCCTCGCTCTGCATGCCGCCTTCCTGCCGCCCTTCGATCACGGTGCGCAGCAGCGCGCCGACCTGGGTAGCGATCTGGAACATCGTCGGCGCTTCGAGGATCGACGGTCGCCGGTCGCTCGGCGCCTTGTTGCGTTCCTCCATCTGGGAAATCACGGCCTGCGTCGTGGCGAGGTTGCCGGCGGTCATGATCGTGATCTGGCGTTCGCCCGGCACCGACCAGTGATACATCTTCCGGAACACCGAAATGTTGTCGACGCCCGAGTTCGTGCGGGTGTCGCTCATCAGGACAAGTCCCTTGTCGAGCACCATTCCCACGCAATACGACATTGGCCTGCCCCGATGTTTCCAGCCCGCGATAACCTCGTCCGGCGCGCGCGCCGACTCCGAACCCCCAAGGTCACCGATCTGTCTTATTGTTCCACACGCTGTTGCTGCACGGCAAGCTTCACGTGCATGGATTCGTCACGCGATCCGTAACGGATCCCGGTGATGGGCGCAGCATCGCGGTAGTCGCGCCCCGTGGCAACGCGAACGTAACGGGCATCGGGACTGATTCCATTGGATATATCAAAGCCGACCCAGCCCAGACCCTCGACAAAGGCCTCGGCCCAGGCATGGCCCGCATCCTGATCGACACGGTCGTCCATCATCAGATAACCGCTGACATAGCGCGCCGGGATGCCTAGCGCCCGGGCGGCGCCGATGAAAACGTGGGCATGATCCTGACAGACCCCGCGCCCTGCCGCCAGCACGCCCTCGGCCGTGGTCGCCGAGTCGGTATGGCCAGCAGCATATTCCACGCGGCCGCGGATCAGCGCGGAAAGGTTGTGCAGCGCGGTGACGGTGTTGCTTTCCGACTGCAGCCCGCCGATCAACCCGCGCATCCGCTGCCCGGTACGGGTCAGGTCGGTCTGCTCGAGGAACAGCCACATCGGCATGAAGCCTGAATGCCGTCCGATGATCCCGGCCTCATCATTGGTATCGACAATGCCGTGGCAGCGGATCGTCACTTCATGCGCGCCAGGATCGAACGAGATCAGCGAGACGTGATTGCAGTTCGCGTCGTCGTATTCGACCTGTAGCTGCGCGCCTTCGAACGTCATGTTCCATTCGATCACGCGCTGGCCAGATGAAGCCTTCGGCATCAGCCGCAGCCGCTGCATCCCGCGCGAAACCGGCTCGGAGAAGACGTAGTGCGTCGTATGGTCAACCGCGATCCGCATGATGAAGCCTATTCGGTAAAACGGTAGTCGCGCTGGATCTGCAGCGCGAGCGCGGTGTTGGCGCGGATGAACTTGCCGATGAATTCGTGCAGGCCCTGTTCGAAAATGCCGTCGATCGTGGCCTGATGAAACTGGCAATCGGCATCGCGCAGCAGTTCGTGGCTGTGCATCTCGTTGCCGTATTCGCGGGCAAGGCTGGCAAGGTTCGAGCGCAGCTTCGAATAGCAGAACGCGAGGCTGCGTGGGAACCTGCCGTCAAGGATCAGGAACTCGGCAATGCCGCGCGGGTCCATCCGCCCGGCGTTGAGCCAGCGATAGGCCCGTTCCCCGGCGACCGAGCGCAGCACGTTTTCCCACTGCACGTTGTCGAGGCTGGAGCCGACGTAGGAAACCGAAGGCAGCAGCACGTAATACTTCACGTCTAGGATACGCGCGGTATTGTCCGCCCGTTCGATGAAGCTGCCCATCCGCGCAAAATTGTAGATCTCGTTGCGCAGCATGGTGCCTTCCATCGCACCGCGCACTTGCGTCGACTGGCGGCGGACAAGGTCCAGCACATCGCCTAGCCGAGTTTCGGGCACCGGGCGAGCCAGAGCTTCCTTCAGCCGCATCCAGCCGTCGTTGACCGATTCCCACACCTCGCGTGTGATCCCGCCCCGAACCATGCGCGCATTGGTGCGTGCGGCTTCGGCCATCGCCAGAATACTGCCCGAGTTATCGCGGTCGCGCAGGATGAAGTTGAACACGTGGGGGCCGGTATATTCCTTGCCGTGGCGCGCCTCGAACGCCTGCCGCAAGCCGAGCGTGACGATCAGCGAACGCCATTCGTCAGAAGCGTCAGACGCGTCGCGGGTCAGCGCCATGCGGAACCCGGCCTCGATCAGCCGGGAGATATTCTCCGCGCGTTCAAGGTAGCGGAACAGCCAGAATATGCCGTTTGCGGATCTGCCTAACATCAGTCGTCCAGTACCCAGCTGTCCTTGGTGCCACCGCCCTGCGACGAATTGACCACCAGTGATCCCTTCTTGAGCGCAACGCGTGTCAGGCCGCCCGGCGTGATGTCGATGCCGTTCGGACTGACCAGCACGAAGGGCCGCAGATCCACATGGCGCGGCGCAAGCCCCGCCTTGGTCAGGATCGGCACGGTCGAAAGCGACAGAGTCGGCTGGGCGATGTAGTTCTCCGGCCGCGCGCGCAGCTTGGCCTCGAACGCGGCCAGTTCCTTGCGCGACGAGGTCGGTCCGATCAGCATGCCGTATCCGCCCGATCCGTGGACTTCCTTGACCACCAGATCGGCAAGGTTATCGAGCACGTACTTCAGCGCTTCCGGCTCCGAACAGCGCCATGTCGGCACGTTCTGCAGGATCGGTTTCTCGCCGGTGTAGAACTCGACGATTTCCGGCATGAACGAATAGATCGCCTTGTCGTCGGCAATTCCGGTGCCCGGCGCATTGGCAATAGTAATGCCACCCGCCCGGTATACGTCCATGATGCCGGGCACGCCCAGCACGCTGTTCGGGTTGAAGGTCAGCGAATCGAGGTATTCATCGTCGACGCGGCGATAGAGTACGTCGATCGGTTCGTACCCGCGCGTGGTGCGCATGGCGATCCGGCCGTTCTCGACGCGCAAATCGCTGCCTTCGACCAGTTCTGCACCCATCTGGTCAGCCAGAAACGCGTGTTCGAAATAGGCCGAATTGTAGATGCCCGGCGTCAGCACCGCGACCACCGGCTTCTTGCCATCACACGCAGGCGGCGCGCAGGCGGCAAGGCTGCGGGCAAGGCGGCGCGGATAGTCCGAAACCTCGCGCACCCGCACGCGGGTGAACAGTTCCGGGAACATCGCCATCATCGTCTCGCGGTTCTCCAGCATATAGGAGACGCCGGACGGCGTGCGGGCGTTGTCTTCGAGCACCATGAAATCGTCTTCGCCCGTGCGGACAAGATCGATCCCGACGATATGCGTATAAACCCCGCCCGGCGGCGTGAAGCCGACCATCTCTGGCAGGAACGCCACGTTGCCTTTGAGCAGCCGCGCCGGCAACCGGCCCGAGCGAACGATTTCCTGACGGTGATAAAGATCATGCAGGAACGCATTCAGCGCCCGCACCCGCTGGTCGATCCCGCGCGACAGCTTGCGCCATTGATGCGCGGTGACGATCCGGGGCACCATGTCGAACGGGATCAACCGCTCTTCGGCGTCCTCGTTGCCATAGACATTGAAGGTGATTCCGGTGCGCCGGAAAAAGGCCTCTGCCTCGCTGCCCTTCCGCCGTAAAAGGTCGGGTGGCTGTTCGTCATGCCAGTTGCAGTAACCGGCGTATGCGGGCCGCACCGAGCCATCGGCATCGAGCATTTCGTCATACGACGCGGGCAGAGTTTTTTTCATAGGCACATCCCGTCTGACACCCAAGCTTGCACAACGAATCGGGTTTGCCAAGCGGGCGGATGCTGCACCTGCGAAATAATTTGGGATGAGCGCGCCGCATTAGGCGAACGCGCCAATCAGTAAGCGTCGATCAGTCGTCCGACCATGGCCGCAACGTCCGGGTGTGCGGCAAAGCCAAGGTGTGTGCAGCGCATGGGCACAGCGAGATCGCGCTCGCCCTTGCGCCCGCAGGCCGAGCGCGGCGAGATGATGCCGTCCCGCGCACTCCACAGCGCCACGGTCGGCACCGGAGGCTTGACCGCCATTTCGCGCCCAACCGGCGGCTCGTCCACCGAATGCCCGGCGATCAGCTGGTAGGCGCGCCAGGCATTGTTGGCGCGGCGGTCGCCCGAGAACGGCGTGCCCATGGTAATCACCAGCCGCACCGCCTCGGGGTGCAGCCGCGCCACTTCGCGTGCGAAGATACCGCCAAGGCTCCAGCCGACCAGCACCAGCGGCTCACCTTCCTTGCGCGCCATCGCCACGACGCGTTCGCACAGCCGCTCAAAGCGCTCCTCGCTCGGCCCGAAGTTGAACCCCAGCCCCCAGTCGCTGACGCGGTGTCCTGCTGCTTCGAGAACCCGTCCCAGTGGTTTCATCCGAACAGGATGCGTCCCAAAACCGGGCAGCAGCATAACGGGCCGGGATTCGCCGGACAGTTCAATTGCAGGTCGGGGCCTGCGCGACGCCTGCCAATGTTCGATCGGCGTACTCAGCTCACCAAGGAACCGCTCCCACGCTGGTCCGCGCGAGCCCGCCGGACGCGGCTGAAACGCCAGCGCCTGCCGCCGCACGATTTCGTCACGCAACACGGCAAGGCGCGCAGAGACCTGCCCGCCACCAACTGTTCCATCTGCCTGTCTGAACATCATCGCCATTGCCTGCACCCTATCGGCCGAACCACCGATGAACGCGAGCGTGACGTGATTGTTTCACATTTGCGT
>JAZKBJ010000198.1:0-3225 GCA_040388685.1 Pseudomonadota bacterium | reverse complement strand
TTACCCTCGTCGCCCCTGCACTCGCCCGTGCGCTTGGACACCAGCGCCATTTCCATGGCCATCGCGTTGCCGTTGGGTGCCATGCCCTTCATCGCCATGATCATGTCATAGGTGTCGGCGCTGTAGGTGCCGACCATAGTCATCTTTGCAGCAGCCGTGCCCTCGCCTTCCTTGCCCTTGCAGGTCATCGCAGCATCGATCTTGCCGCCGCCCATCGTGAACGAATCGTAGCGGCAATCCTCGCCGGTCTGGCCGAAGAACGACCCGTCGGGCTTCTCGGTTTCTTCCTTGGTCAGGCAGGAAGCGAACGTGCGGCTCTGCCCGAGCATCGCCTGCATCTGCTGCTTCGCCTCGGGCGGCATGCCCTCCACTTCGAACTTGTTGAACTTCATCGTGAGTTCCCAGCGCCCCGGCGTCAGCTTCATCCCCGCATCGGCCACCTTCTTGGCCACTTGCGCGGTCGAGGCGTTCTTCTCGTCCACCTGCTTGTCGTCCCCGCAGGCGGAAAGGCAGGCGGCAAGGATCAGGGCATAAGCGGCGCGCATCGGGCACTCCCTCGTTGATTATGGGCCGAAGCTATCACGACCGGAAAAAAGCGCCAGTGCGGCAGGTCACCGTAGCGGGGCGGCTGCCGCTACAAGTCGGTTGAACGGACGCGGTTTGTTCCCCATATCTCCGGCTATGGCCGAACTCGTTATCCGCAGAGGGCTGGAAGAGCCCGATACCTCCGGCACGTTCGTGCCCCACCGCCCGGAACGCCCCGACAAGATCGAGGGCGGCCGCCCGTTCAAGGTCGTCTCGGAATACCAGCCCGCAGGCGACCAGCCCACCGCCATCGCTGATCTTGTCGCAGGGCTTCGCGGGGAAAACGGGCGTGAGGGCGACATGACGCAGGTGCTGCTCGGCGTCACCGGCTCGGGCAAGACCTTCACCATGGCCAAGGTGATCGAGGAACTGCAGCGCCCCGCCTTAATCCTCGCGCCCAACAAGATCCTCGCCGCGCAGCTTTACGGCGAGATGAAGAGCTTCTTCCCCGACAACGCGGTGGAGTACTTCGTTTCCTACTACGACTACTACCAGCCCGAAGCCTACGTCGCCCGGTCAGACACCTATATCGAGAAGGAAAGTTCGACCAACGAGGCGATCGACCGGATGCGCCACTCGGCCACGCGCTCCCTGCTCGAACGCGACGACGTGATCATCGTCGCGTCCGTATCATGCATCTACGGCATCGGCTCGGTCGAGACCTACTCGGCGATGATCTTCGATCTCAAGACCGGGCAATCGGTCGACAGCGGCGAACTGATTCGCAAGCTCGTGGCGCTGCAATACAAGCGCAACGACACGGCGTTCGCGCGCGGCAATTTCCGCGTGCGCGGCGACAATCTCGAAATCTTCCCCTCGCACTACGACGACACCGCGTGGCGCATCAGCTTCTTCGGCGACGAGATCGAATCCATCGCCGAATTCGATCCGCTCACCGGCAAGACCGGCGCGAAGCTGACGAACGTCCGCGTCTATGCCAATTCGCACTACGTCACCCCCGGCCCGACGATGCAGCAGGCCGCGCAGGCGATCCGCTTCGAACTGACCGAGCGGCTCAAGGAACTGGAAATCGAAGGCAAGCTGCTCGAAGCCCAGCGGCTCGAACAGCGCACCAACTTCGATCTTGAAATGATCGCCGCCACCGGGTCATGCGCGGGCATCGAAAACTACAGCCGCTTCCTGACGGGGCGCCTGCCCGGCGAACCGCCGCCGACGCTGTTCGAATACCTGCCCGACAACTGCCTGCTGTTCCTCGATGAAAGCCACCAGACCGTGCCGCAGATTGGCGCAATGTCCAAGGGCGATCACCGCCGCAAGCTGACGCTGGCCGAATACGGCTTCCGCCTGCCCAGTTGCATCGACAACCGCCCGCTGCGCTTCAACGAATGGGACGCGATGCGCCCGCAGACCGTGGCCGTATCAGCCACGCCCGCGTCATGGGAAATGGAGCAGGCAGGCGGCGTCTTTGCCGAACAGGTCATCCGCCCCACCGGCCTGATCGACCCGCCGGTGTTCATCCGCCCGGTCGAGGATCAGGTGCAGGACTGCATCAACGAGTGCAAGCTCGTCGCCGCGCAAGGCTATCGCACGCTCGTCACCACGCTGACCAAGCGCATGGCCGAAGACCTCACCGAGTTCATGCACGAAGCGGGTCTGCGCGTGCGCTATATGCATTCGGACGTCGAGACGCTCGAACGCATCGAACTGATCCGCGATTTGCGCCTCGGCGTCTATGACGTGCTGGTGGGCATCAACCTCTTGCGCGAAGGCCTCGACATTCCCGAATGCGGCCTCGTCTGCATCCTCGATGCCGACAAGGAAGGCTTCCTGCGCAGCGAAACCTCGCTGATCCAGACCATCGGCCGCGCCGCCCGCAACGTCGATGGCCGCGTGATCCTCTATGCCGACCGCATGACCGGCAGCATGGAACGCGCCATCGCCGAAACCGACCGCCGCCGCGCCAAGCAGGAAGCCTACAACCTCGAACACGGCATCACCCCGCAATCGATCAAGCGCGACATCCACAACATCGTGGCAGACACCGCCAGCCGCGACGGCGTGCTGGTCGACATCGAAGACAACGGCGTCAACAACCTCGTCGGCCACAACCTGCGCGGCTACATCGAAGACTTGGAAAAGCGCATGCGCGCTGCGGCAGCGGATCTGGAGTTCGAGGAAGCCGGAAGGCTGCGCGATGAAATCCGTCGGCTGGAAGCGACGGAACTCGGCCTGCCTGCGGGCGAGCACAAGGCGCCGATTGTCGGACGGAGCAACGAGGGCAAGCCGGGGACACGAAAGACGCGGTACGGCAAGAGCCAGAAGACGAAGTGGGGTAGGTGATCACGTATCACCTTAAGCCATTAAGTCTACTAAATCCATCAAAACCACTTGCGCCAGCAAAATTGACAATCTATAGGATTTACTCAACTTGAGGACCGAAGGCCCACATAATGAAAAAGATCCTGCCAGATGGCTCGATTATCGAAGGCACCCCTGAAGAAATTGCCCATTACGAGGCATTTCAAAGACTTCACGGCAATGCAAGCGCTAATGCTGGATCTGTCGCAAATGCAGTGACAGAGACCGATGTTGATTGGGAGTATGTGTCCGGAGACGTTGCATTTAGAGCACTCACCCGGATTAAGTTAGGTAAGGAGACAAAGGCGGTTCTCAGTCGCG
>JAZKBJ010000197.1:0-6121 GCA_040388685.1 Pseudomonadota bacterium | reverse complement strand
GCCGCTGTACGTCCCCCCCAGCCCGCCGGGGTGCGGCGCGTCCATTATCTCGGCCGCGGGAACCAGCGGCACCGACGAGCCGCCCGGGATCACCGCGAGCAGATTGTCCCAGCCGCCGCGAATGCCGCCGCAATGCTTGTCGATCAGTTCGCGGAAGGTGATGCCCATCTCTTCCTCGACGACGCACGGGCGCTCGACATGGCCCGAGATCTGGAAAAGCTTGGTGCCCTTATTGTTCTCGCGCCCGAAGCTTGCGAACCACGGTGCGCCGCGGCGGAGGATCGTCGGGACGACCGCGATGCTCTCGACATTGTTGACCGTCGTCGGGCAGCCATAAAGGCCGGCGCCCGCCGGGAACGGCGGCTTGAGGCGCGGCTGGCCCTTCTTGCCTTCGAGGCTTTCGATCATCGCGGTTTCTTCGCCGCAGATATAGGCGCCGGCGCCGCGGTGGACGAAGACGTCGAAATCATAGCCCGACTTGGCGGCATTCTTGCCGAGCAGGCCGGCGTCATACGCCTCCTGAACCGCGGCGAAGAGCGTTTCGGCCTCGCGGATGAACTCGCCGCGAATGTAGATGTACGCGGCGCGCGCGCGCATCGCGAAGCCCGCGATCAGCGCGCCTTCGATCAGCTTGTGCGGATCGTGGCGGATGATTTCGCGGTCCTTGCACGAACCGGGTTCGGATTCGTCCGCGTTGATCACCAGGAAGCTCGGACGGCCGTCCTTGCTTTCCTTGGGCATGAACGACCATTTCATGCCGGTGGGGAAACCCGCACCGCCACGCCCGCGCAGGCCGGAAGCCTTGATTTCCTCGATGATCGCGTCCTGCCCGCGCTCCATCAGGGCCTTGGTATTGTCCCAATCGCCACGCGCACGCGCAGCGGCAAGGTTCCACGGCTGGAAGCCGTAGACGTTGGTGAAGATGCGATCCTTGTCAGCGAGAGCCATGACGCTTCCTCAAGAAATTCACGACTGCGCCGATGCCCAATCCGATGTTGAGCATCAAAAACATGTCATTTACGCGGACCTCACTGCCGGCAAGCAGCATGCGCCCGATGCCGAACAGGATGAAGCATTCGACCACAACCAAAAGCGCCAGCAAGACCGCTGCGCTGAGGATTTGGCCTCCCGATGGATTGTCCAGAAGCTTGCGCAACGGCATCACCACTCCCCTCGGTAATCGTGGTTCGCGTCAACCATCGCCGTCAGGTTGCTCAAGGCCCCCGCCGGTTCCACCGTATGACGGCCCGGCAACTGCGTGCCCGTCTTCGGCTGCTTGCCTGCGGCCAGTTCGCCCAGAATGCGGTCCATGTCGGCGGCGGTCAGATCTTCGTAGTTGTCGTCGTTGATCTGGACCATCGGGGCCGAGGCGCAGTTGCCCATGCACTCGACCTCGGTCAGCGTGAACAGGCCGTCCGCCGTGGTGTGGCCCTTCTTCAGGCCCTTGCCCTTGCAGGCGGCCAGAATGTCGTCCGACCCGCGCAGCATGCACGGCGTGGTGCCGCAGACCTGCACGTGGAAGCGGCCAATCGGCGCGATGTTGTACATGGTGTAGAACGTCGCCACCTCGACCACGCGGATCACCGGCATGTCGAGGTACTTGGCCACGTATTCCATCACCGGAATAGGCAGCCACCCTTGCGTGTTCAGCTCGGCGCCAACCTGACGCTGCGCCAGATCGAGCAGCGGCATCACCGCCGAGCGCTGACGCCCTTCGGGATAACGGCCGACGATGACCTTGGCCTGTTCGGCATTCGCCGCAGTCCATGCAAAGCCACCCCAGCGCGCGCGCAGTTCGGGGCTGTCGGGTTCGATATGGCGATCAGCCATTGTGCTGCCTCCGCTTGATCCAGAGGTCCTGCGCGAACAGGAACAGTTCGAAACCGCCGATGGCCGTGACGAGGTTGGGCAGCATTTCGCTGACCGCAATGCCCGCATAGAGGCTGGCGAAATAGCCCGCCGCGAGCACCACGCCCGTCAGCATGGCCCAGACCCGCATGAGATCGAAAGTAGACTTCACCGGATAAACTCCACGCGGGCGCACTTGTCGCCCTCGAAAGAATAGACTGCGATCACGTCGAACGGCTCGACCAGCGCCGAACCATCGGTCGCGGGCCCGCGCGTCACATGCTCGCGCATCAACACGTAATTGCCGATGGCCTGCGCCTCGACGATCTCGGCATGGTTCTGCGGCCAGCGCGCAAACGCGGCGGCAAGACCCGAGCGCGTGCCCTCCTTGCCCTCACGCACCACATCCCCACGATAGTTCGCCTCACAGGCGTCGTCGGTCATGTAACTGACGTAAGTGTCCACGTCCTGCGCGTTATAGGCGGCGATCATCGCCTTGGCCGTGTCGAGATTGCTCACCGGTCACACTCCCCGAACACCACGTCGATGGCGCCGATGATCGCGGTGACGTCGGGCAGCATGTGGCCGACGCTCATGAAGTCCATCGCCTGAAGGTGCGAGAACGCGGTCGGGCGGATCTTGCAGCGGTAGGGCTTGTTGCTTCCGTCCGACACCAGATAGACGCCGAATTCACCCTTGGGGCTTTCCGTCGCGACATAGACTTCGCCCGCCGGAACGTGGAAGCCTTCGGTGTAGAGCTTGAAGTGATGGATCAAGGCTTCCATCGACTGCTTCATCTCGGCGCGCTTGGGCGGCACGATCTTGCGGTCGGTGCTGGCAACCGGGCCTTCGGGCATCTGCGCGATGCACTGCTGGATGATGCGGGCCGACTGGCGCACTTCTTCCACGCGGACCATGAAACGATCGTAGCAATCGCCGCTGGTGCCGACGGGAATGTCGAAGTCCATGCGATCATAAACATCGTAGGGCTGGCTCTTGCGCAGATCCCACGCGATGCCTGACCCCCGGATCATCGGGCCGGAAAAGCCCCAGCGCACGGCGTCTTCCTTGGAAACGATGCCGATATCGACGTTGCGCTGCTTGAAGATGCGGTTGTCGACCACAAGGCTCATCGCGTCATTGAACAGCGGGTGTAGCCGCGTGTCGATCCAGTCGGCGATGTCGGCCAGCAGCTTGAGCGGCAGGTCCTGGCGCACGCCGCCCGGGCGGAACCATGCCGCGTGCATGCGCGCGCCCGAAGCGCGTTCGAAGAAGTTGAGGCAGTCCTCGCGGATTTCGAACATCCACAGGTTCGGCGTCATCGCGCCGACGTCCATGACATGCGACCCGAGATTGAGCATGTGGTTGCAGATGCGCGTCAGTTCCGCAAACAGCACGCGCAGGTACTGGGCGCGCAGTGGAACCTCGATGTTCAGCAGCTTCTCGACCGCCAGCACATAGGAGTGCTCCATCGCCAGCGGCGAACAATAGTCCAGCCGGTCGAAATAGGGCAGCGCCTGCAGGTAGGTCTTGTGCTCGATCAGCTTTTCGGTGCCGCGATGCAGCAGGCCGACATGCGGATCGATCCGCTCGATGATCTCGCCATCAAGCTCCATGACCATGCGCAACACGCCGTGCGCCGCCGGGTGCTGCGGCCCGAAGTTGATCGTGTAGTTGGTGATGACCTCGTCACCGGTGGTCGGCGACTGTTCGAGGCTCAGGCTCATGCGCCTTCTCCATCGGTCTTCTTGGTACGCGGCTTGCGCGCCGGACGCGATTCCGTCGGTTCAGGCGCGGCGGGCGCATCCTTGACCGAATCGGCGGGCGGCGTCGCCTTGGCAGCCTCGGCGTTCGCCTTCTCGCCAGCGCCGGTATCGGCGGGCTTGTCGGTCGTCTTGGGCTTGTCCACCGCAGGCATGCCCTTGGTATCGGGAGCCGTTGCGACTGGCGCAGGCGCGGGTGGCGGCACAACCGCCTTCTCATCGCCCGGCAGCACGTAATCCGCGCCTTCCCACGGGCTCATGAAATCGAACTGGCGCAAGTCCTGTGCAAGCTGCACCGGCTCATAGACCACGCGCTTGTCCTCTTCGGAATAGCGCAGTTCGACATAGCCGGTCAGCGGGAAGTCCTTGCGGAACGGATGCCCCTGGAAGCCATAATCGGTCAGGATGCGGCGCAAGTCCGGGTTGCCTGCGAAAAGCACGCCGAACATGTCGTAGACTTCGCGCTCGTACCACCCGGCGTTGGGCCAGAGCGTCGTGACGGTCGGCACCGGCGTCGCTTCGTCGGTCAAAACCTTGACGACGATGCGGTGGTTCTTCGTCAGCGAGAGCAGGCAGTAGCAAACCTCAAAGCGGTTGGCCCGGCTCGGGTAATCGACGCCCGCGATGTCCATCAGCTGCTGGTATTCGTGGCCATCGCGAAGCAGGCGCAGCGCGTCTTCAGCACTTTCGCGCGCCACTTCGATCACGATCTCGCCGTGTTCCTCCTTCGAGGTCACAACCATGTCGCCCAGCGCGGCGACCAGTGCATCATGCACGCCGTCGTTCGGCGTCCAGCGCGGTGCGGAGTGGAGAACGGTCATTGCCCTGCCCTCCTCAACGCTCAAGCGTGCCGGCGCGGCGGATCTTCCGCTGCAACTGCATCACGCCATAGAGCAGTGCCTCGGCGGTCGGCGGGCAACCGGGGATGTAGATGTCCACCGGCACGATCCGGTCACACCCGCGCACAACGCTGTAGCTGTAGTGGTAATAGCCGCCGCCGTTCGCGCACGATCCCATCGAGATCACGTACTTGGGGTCCGACATCTGGTCGTAGACCTTGCGCAGCGCAGGGGCCATCTTGTTGCACAGCGTGCCCGCCACGATCATCACGTCCGACTGGCGCGGGGACGCGCGCGGGGCGGCGCCGAAGCGCTCCATGTCATAACGCGGCATGTTCACGTGGATCATCTCGACCGCGCAGCAGGCGAGCCCGAAAGTCATCCACCACAGCGAGCCGGTGCGGGCCCACTGGAACAGTTCCTCGGTCGACGTGACGAGGAAGCCCTTGTCGTTGACCTCGGCATTGAGGCTGTCGAAAAACGACTGATCGGGCGCGGCAACCGCGCCCTGATTTGCCGTGATGAGCGATGAAGAAGTGGTGGCCATGTTGCTCATTCCCAGTCCAACGCGCCCTTCTTCCAGGCATAGATAAAGCCGATCACCAGTTCGCCCAGAAACACCATCATCGTGATCCAGCCGGCCCAGCCGGTTTCCTTCAGGCTGACCGCCCAGGGAAACAGGAACGCTGCTTCAAGATCGAAGATGATAAACAGGATGGCGACGAGATAGAACCGCACGTCGAACTGGCTGCGCGGGTCTTCGAACGCAGGGAAGCCGCATTCGTACTCGCTGTTCTTTTCAGCGTTCGGGTTATGCGTTCCGGTAAGCCGGGCGACCCCCATCGGCAGAAACACGAATGCCGCCGAAAGCGCGAGCGCGATCCCGAGAAAGATCAGGATCGGCAGGTATTGAGACAGATCGACCAAAGGGCTGACTCGCGTAGCTGCAGGTTTCGCAGCGCCCTAGTCCTGCCGCCGCTTCTGCGCAAGTGGTGTGCACCCCTCAATGCGCGGATTCCGTCACCCTTTTAGCGCCCCTTTGGCCGTAGTGGTCTCCGCTGGACGGCTGACGGATTCGTATGCAACACCTACTTCAACTGCATCTTGAGCGTTCGGGCCGTCGCCGCGCCATAGGGTGGCATCAGTCCGGCCAGCTTGGCGACGTTGATTTTCGGCTGGGTATAGACCGCGCGGCCATGGCTGAAGCTGCGGAAGCCCTCGATACCGTGGTAGCTGCCCATCCCCGAAGGTCCGATCCCGCCAAATGGCAGGTCATCGGCCGAGACATGAAAAATAACATCGTTGACCGTAACCCCGCCCGAAATCGTGCGCGTCAGCACGGCGTCGCGTTCGGCGCTGTCATTGCCGAAGTAATAGAGGCCGAGCGGGCGGTCATGGTCGTTGATGTAGCCAATCGCCTCGTCGATCCCGCGATAGGTCTTCACCGGCAGGACCGGCCCGAAGATCTCGTCCTGCATCACCTTCATGTCATCGCGGACCTTGCGCAAGATCGTCAGCGGCAGCTTGTTGCCGTTCGATCCCGCAAAGTTCTCCCCGCCCGGATTGACCACAATCGCCTCCGCCCCCCGCGCCACGGCATCGTCGACCAGCCCCGCCAGGCGGTCCCGGTGGCGGCGATTGATCACCGAGGTGTAGTCATCATTGGCCAGA
>JAZKBJ010000196.1:0-3619 GCA_040388685.1 Pseudomonadota bacterium | reverse complement strand
AAAGGTGGCGGTTGTTCTGGCGCGGTGGCGGACCAGCTTGCCCCTTCGCCGGATCGAGCAGCTTCAGCGTTTCGCCCGCGCGCGCGATGGCGGCGGCGGAAATCTCGTTGGCATGGGCAAAGCCGGTCATCTCGCCCGAGACGCCGCGCAGGCCGAACCCGGCATCGCGCGAATAATCGGCGGTCTTCAACCGACCATCGTCGAACCCGAAGCTCTCGGACGCGATGAACTGGAGGTATAATTCGCCGTCGTCGGAGCGGTAGAGCAGCGAGCGGGTGTCGATCTGGGTCATCCCACCCGATATAGGCGCTCCACCGCCAAAGCCAATGCGCGGTTTGCGTCAGCCAGCGACTTCAGGCGGCTGCTGCGTTATCCGCCGGGCCGCCCCTCAGCACGAAGCGCTTGTCGCAATAGCCGCATTCAACGAAGCCGCGCTCGTCGATTTCAAGCCAGACGCGCGGATGGCCGAGGGCGGAACCACCCCGGATATCGGAAGCGCCATCGCACTTGACGCGGGCATGATCGGTGAAGGCGGTTTCTGGCGGCTGAATCATGGCGCTGCGCTAGCAAATGCGAAGGGCACAGACAATTGCGTTTTGGCACGGGTTCGGGCAGGCACCGCCCCATGCAGACTAGTTCCGAACCCGCGCCCGCCATCCGAATCCGCGATCTCGTCAAGCGTTATGCGCCCACCGGCAAGTCTGCGGGCAAGCTTGCGCTGGATGGGGTCAGCTTCGACGTACCACAGGGGCAGATCTTCGGGCTGCTCGGGCCGAATGGCGCCGGCAAGTCGACGCTGATCAATACGCTGGCGGGCCTTGTGATGAAGACCTCCGGCTCGGTCGAGATCTGGGGCCACGACATCGACCGCGATGTGCGCAACGCCAAGGCCTCCATCGGCATCGTTCCACAGGAAATCGTGTTCGATCCGTTCTTCACGCCTGCCGAAGTGCTGGATAACCAGGCTGGGCTATACGGCGTGCCCAAGACGATGCGCCGCACGATGGAACTGTTGCGCGCGGTCCATCTCGCCGACAAGGCCGACGCTTATGCCCGCTCGCTCTCGGGCGGGATGAAACGCCGCCTGCTGATTGCCAAGGCCATGGTCCACCGCCCACCGGTGCTGGTGCTCGACGAGCCGACCGCAGGTGTGGATGTGGAACTGCGCCGACAGCTCTGGGAACTGGTCAGCCAACTGAACCACGAAGGCGTGACAGTTGTTCTGACCACGCATTATCTCGAAGAAGCAGAAGAACTGTGTGACCGGATTGCAATCATCAATCACGGCAAACTGATCGCCAACAAGCCCACTCGCGAGCTGGTGGACATGGCGCGCGAAAAAATCGTCGTACTGACACTTGATCGCCCCGTTGATGCTGCGCCGCAACATCAAGCCTTCAGCAAGAGCGCGATCTCGGGCGAGCGGCAAGTGGAAATCGGTTATGACAAGGATCGGATGACTGCGGGTGAAGTCATGTCGATCGTTCAGGGGCTGGGCTATGCGATCGTCGACGTCTCGACGCGCGAGGCAGACCTTGAGGACGTGTTCGTTACTTTGACCAGCCGACCGCGCGAAGGAACCTGAAATCTATTGAGAAGCATCCGGTTCGTGCTTCCGACGACGCCAGCCGCCAGTTTCAAGGCGCCGGACGGCGGTGCCACAATGCTTGCAGGTGCCAGTATAGGTCAGCCCATCCCAGTGCACGTCGTCCCGTAAGGGGCGATGCCGGTTGAACAGGCAAAGAAGGCGGGATCCAGACACGGCAAACCCTCGGCGCAAGCAACATATGCGTGCAACTACTTACCATGCTGCATATGCGAAGCAAGTGTCATAGACAGTTAACAACATTAACGCGCGTAACAGGATTTTGGCTTCTGCTCCGTCCCGTGGCCCTTTTATCTTCCGCAGCCGCAAGCTAGGGCGGGCACTTGACCCGCAGACGGCGGAAAAACAGTTGGAGTTCCGCCAGTGAGCGGTGATCACGATAACGGCCATGACGTCCTGATCATCGGGTCAGGCGCCGCCGGACTTACTGCCGCGCTGGTGCTCGCAGAAACCTGCCGCGTGCTGGTGCTGGCCAAGGGTGCACTTGATGGCGGATCGACCAATTGGGCGCAGGGCGGCATCGCCGCCGTGCTCGATGCCGGAGATACCTTCGACGATCACATCCGCGATACGATGATCGCGGGTGCAGGACTGAACCGGCGCGAAACCGTCGAGTTCGTCGTCGAACATGCGCCCGCCGCGATTGCGCGGCTGGCCGATCTGGGCGTGCCTTTCAATGCCGAAGCCGGTTCACTCCACCTCACCCGCGAAGGGGGCCATTCGCACCGCCGAATCGTCCATGTCGACGATGCGACCGGCGCGGCGGTGCAGAAGGCCCTGCTCAAGGCCGCGCGCGAGCATGCGAACATCACGATGTTGCCCGGCCGGACATGCGTCGATCTGATCACCGGGCACCACGAAGCCGCACGCTATTCGGGCTCGGGCCGCGTCTGGGGCGTCTATGCCCTGGACGAGGAGACCGGCAAGGTCGAAGCGCATACTGCGCGGGCAACGATCCTCGCCACGGGCGGCGCTGGCCGCGTCTACCAGTTCTCCACCGCTCCACGCGGCGCTACCGGTGACGGTATTGCCATGGCCTGGCGCGCGGGCGCCCGCGTTTCCAACATGGAGATGATGCAGTTCCACCCCACCTGTCTCTACAATCTCGAGGTCAAGAACTTCCTGATTACCGAGGCGGTGCGCGGCGAAGGCGGGAAGCTGATCAATCCGCGCACCGGCAAGCGCTTCATGGAGTTCTATGATCCCGCGCGGCTTGAACTCGCCCCGCGCGATGTCGTCGCTCGCGCCATCGACGCCGAGATCAAGAAGTTCGGGCTCGATTACGTCCACCTCGACATCAGTCACATGCCCGCCGACTTCGTGCGCGGCCACTTCCCCAACATCTACGAGAAGCTGATCGGCCTCGGCATCGACATGACCAGCCAGCCCATCCCGGTGGTCCCTGCCCAGCACTACACCTGCGGCGGGGTGTTGATAGACCTCGATGGGCGCACCGATCTGCCCGGGCTGTATGCCGCCGGAGAATGCACCGAAAGCGGGCTGCACGGCGCAAATCGACTGGCGTCGAACTCGCTGCTCGAATGCTTCGTGTTTGGCGATGCCGCCGCGCGCGACATCCTGCGCCGCTGGGGCAGCTTCGACGCGCCACCCGAAGTGCGTGCATGGGACGAAAGCCGCGTTACCGATTCCGACGAGGAAGTGGTGATCAAGCAGAACTGGACCGAAATCCGCCGGTTCATGTGGAACTACGTCGGCATCGTGCGCACCAACAAGCGGCTGGAGCGCGCCGCGCACCGCATCCAGATGCTGTCGGGCGAAGTCAACGACTACTACGGCCACTTCCGCGTGACGACCGACCTGATCGAACTACGTAACCTGTTGCAGAGCGCAGAGCTGATCGTGCGGTCTGCCCGCGCCCGGCACGAGAGCCGGGGACTGCATTACACCCTCGATTATCCGCAGACCGATGATGTGGCCCGCGATACGGTGCTGGTGCCCTAGGTGTTTGATCCCATGGTTTGATGGTGCGATCCTTTCGTTGGAATGGAAGGA
>JAZKBJ010000195.1:1129-7211 GCA_040388685.1 Pseudomonadota bacterium | reverse complement strand
GTTGGTGGGCAAGACTGGCTCACCCAGCAGCAGCGCGGTGATCAGCAGAACCGGGACGCCTGCCGCGCTCGACCAGAACAGCAGGCTCCACGATCCCATCCGGCCGCGCACGTTCTGCACGAGAAGGATGTAGACCACGTAGAACAGCCCCGCGAGGATACAGAACAGGTCGCCCGCCAGCGTCCGCGCGTCGATCTCCATCGAGCGGCCGAGCAGCAGCCCTGCCCCGCCCAGTGCCAGTGCGACGGCGGCGTACTCGCGCAAATGCGGGCGGCGGTGCATCGCGACAAGGCCCCAGACCATCAGGATCACACTGCCCGAATTGCCGAACAACGTGGCGTTGCCGAGCCGGGTCATCTCGATCCCGACGTGCCAGCTCGCCAGATCGAGTGCGAAGACCACGCCTGCGCCGGCCAGTATCCACCAGTCGCGTCCGGGATACCCGGTCATCGGCTCGCGCCGCGCCCTCGCGAACAGCGCGAGCAGCGGCAAGGCCAGTGCGAGCCGCCACAGCCCGGCGGAAACCGGGCCGCTATCGGCGATCCGCACGAACCATGGCCCCAGCGCGAGGGCAATGTTTCCTGTCAGAAGCGCAAGGAAATGCTTCGCTGCCGGGCGCAAAGGCGGTGCCGCGTCACTTGAAATCGCCATTGGCCCTGCTTAATCCAGTTGCAAAGCGAAACCGAGTGGTAACGCCAGCCGTCTATCGAGGAGCATCCCTAGCATGCATGACCCGCTGTTCCAGCCCATAAGCCTTGGCGCGATCGAAGCGCCCAACCGCATCATCATGGCTCCTCTTACCCGCGGCCGCGCCACGCGCGAGCATGTGCCCACGCCGCTCATGACCGAATACTACCGCCAGCGCGCCTCTGCGGGCCTGATCATTTCCGAAGCGACCGGCATCAGCCAGGAAGGACTGGGCTGGCCGAACGCGCCCGGCATCTGGAACGACGAGCAGGTGCAGGCGTGGAAACCGGTGACCGAGGCGGTTCACGTTGCGGGCGGACGCATCATCCTGCAGCTGTGGCACATGGGGCGCATCGTCCATTCGGATTTCCTTGGCGGCGAACCGCCCGTGTCCGCCTCGGCGACGCGCGCGCCGGGCCATGCCCACACCAACGATGGCACCAAGGACTTCGAAACCGCGCGCCCGCTCCGCCTCGATGAAATGTCGCGTCTGGTTGACGACTATGAGCGCGCTGCCCGCAACGCCAGGGACGCCGGGTTTGACGGCGTGCAGCTTCATGCCGCCAATGGCTATCTGATCGACCAGTTCCTGCGCGATGGCACCAACTTGCGTGACGATGACTATGGCGGCAGCCCGCAGAACCGCGTGCGCCTGATGCGCGAAGTGGTCGAGCGGCTGATTGCGGTCTGGGGCAAGGAGCGCGTCTCGATCCGCCTTTCGCCCAACGGCGATTCGCAAGGGACCGACGACAGCAATCCCGCCGCCACCTTCGGCGAGGCTGCGCGCGTGCTGCAGGAACTGGGCGTGAGTTTCGTCGAATTGCGCCAGCCGGGACCGGACGGGTCCTTCGGACAGACCGATGTTCCGCAGCAGGACGCGCTGATCCGCTCGATCTACACCGGCCCACTCGTGCTCAACAGCGACTACACGCCGGAAGCGGCGGCGGTGGATATCGCATCGGGCCGGGCCGATGCGATCAGTTTCGGGCGTCCATTCATCTCCAACCCCGATCTGGTCGAACGCATCGCTGCGGGCGCGCCGATCAACCCGAACAAGGGGGTGCCACAGACATGGTATTTCCCCGGCGAAACCGGCTATACAGACTATCCGACGCTGGCGGAGGAAACCGCATCAGCCTGACCTGAGGAGTACCGCCGCATGCCGCCCAGATCCTGGCTTTTCGTCCCCGGTGACAGTGACAAGAAGCTGGGCAAGGCCATGGCCACGGGCGCGCATGCGGTAATCGTCGATCTGGAGGACGCGGTGGCGCCTTCGGCAAAGCCGCAGGCGCGGATCATGGCCCGCGAATGGCTGTCTATTCACCGCCAGCATGTGACGGAAAACCGCCCGATTTCACGCTGGGTGCGGATCAACGCTTTCGACACCGGGATGTGGCGCGAGGATCTGGCAGCGGTCATGGCAGGCGCGCCCGATGGGGTGATGCTGCCCAAGTGCGAAGGGCCGGACCAGATCCGCCAACTCGCCGCCGAAATCTATGAGCATGAGCAACGCAACCGCATCGCCAACGGAGCCACGCGCATCCTTCCCCTGGTGAGCGAGACGGCTCGGTCGGCGTTATCGATCCCATCCTATATCGACGAACCTTTGCCCCGCCTCGCAGGGCTTACCTGGGGCGCGGAAGACCTGTCCGCCGTGCTCGGCGCAAACCGCAAGCGCGATGCCAGTGGCGCATGGACTGATGCATTCCGCTTCATCCGTGCCCAATGCCTGTTGGTCGCCCATGCCAAAAGCGTGTGGGCGATCGACACGCTGCACGATGATTTCCGTGACGAGGAAGCAACGCGAAGAGCGGCAGAAGCGGCGCGCGCCGACGGGTTTACCGGCATGCTGGCCATTCACCCATCGCAAGTACCGGTCATCAACGCCGCATTTGCCCCGACCGAGGGCGAGCTTGCCGAAGCCCATGCCATTGTCGGCCTGTTCGCGGCCAATCCTTATGCCGGGACGCTGCAATACAACGGCCGGATGGTGGACCAGCCGCACCTCAGAATGGCCAAGCAGTTACTCGGAATCAGCTGATTCTGGCGGCGCCGCAGGGGCGGCGGCCGGGCTTTCAGGTTCGTCCGCCTTGGCGGGCTTATCAGCCCCGGACGTTGTCGCGGCCTTTGCTTCAGCCTTGACCGGAGCCATCGGCGGCGATGCGGTCGAGGTATCGAGATCGATCATGGCATCGCTGATCGATCCGGGCAGGACTTCGCTGCCGGTCGCCGCTGCCTTGGCGTCGTCGGCTTTCTTGCCGCAAGCGGCGACGGTAACGAGCAGCGACAGGCAAAGCGCAAGGGCAATCGGGCGGATGGTCATGCGGCCTCTGGTGATTCGGCGGGAGGACAAGGCGTATCGAGCCGGGCAAGGAAGCTGCCCAAATGCGCGAGCAGCGCCTCGTCCCACGCCTGCGGTGTAACATCGCGGCCCAGCGCGGCAAGACTGGTGACGCCGAATTCCTCGATCCCGCAGGGCACGATTCCGCCGAAATGAGCAAGATCCGGCGACAGGTTTACCGAAAACCCGTGCATCGTCACCCAGCGGCGGATGCGCACGCCGATCGCGCCGATCTTGGCCTCGCGTCCGTCAGGCCCGTGCGTCCAGATGCCGACACGGCCCTCGGCGCGCCAAGCGGTCACCCCGAAATCCGCTAGCGTGTCGATCACCCAGCCTTCGAGCGCATGAACGAAGCCGCGGACATCGCGCGCGCGCTTGCGCAGATCGAGCAGGACATAGCCGATGCGCTGGCCGGGACCGTGATAGGTATAGCGTCCCCCGCGCCCCGCTTCGACGACCTCGAACCGGGGATCGAGCAGTTCATCGGGGGATGCGCTGGTGCCTGCGGTATAGACCGGCGGGTGTTCGAGCAGCCAGATCAGTTCCTGCGCGGCCTCTTCGGCAATCGCCGAATTGCGCTGCGCCATTGTGTCCAGCGCCTGACGGTAGGGCACTTGCGCCGTCTCGCGCCATATCTCGATGCTGCCGGTTGCGCTCATCGTTTCGGCATGGCGCGGCCTTGCGCTGCTGGCAAGTGAGTCTCACCGCCGCCACGCACGCAATCGGGGTTCGACACGCGCCGGTTCGCTGCTAGGAAGCAGGGCATGACGCCCCGCCTTGATAGCAGCCTCGCCTGGAAATCCGCGACGCGCCTCGTTTCGACCAACCGCGACATGCTGATGGCGATCGCGGGCGTATTCTTCCTGCTGCCGGGGCTCGCCTTTTCGGTGTTCGTGCCCGAACCGCAGATGGCGCCGGGCACACCACCGGGCGAAATGATGGAAATCATGGCCGATGCGTGGACGTCCTCGCTGCCGCTGTTGATCATCGTCACGCTGCTGCAGATGGCAGGCACCGTGACCACCCTGATCGTGATGACAGATCCTTCGCGGCCAACCGTCGGTCAGGCCATACGCCGGGGCTTCCTTGCGCTCGGGCCTTATGTCCTTGCGCAGATCCTCGTCGGCGGCGTGCTGGGCATGGGCTTCCTCGTGCTGGTCAGCGGTGCTGCGATGACGGGCGTTCAGGCCATTGCCGCGCTGGTCATACTGGCGGCGTTCGTCGCAATGATCTGGTGCAGTTTGCGCATGGCGCTGGTGGCGCCCGTGCTAGCGATTGAGGCCGAGCGCAATCCGGTGCAGGCGCTGCGCCGATCATGGGAACTCACGCGAAGCAATTCGGGCAGGTTGCTCGGCTTTTTCGTGCTTGCCGGGCTGGTTTTCGCGGTGGTCTATGGTCTGGCGATGATGCTGGTCGGCGTAGTGCTGGTGCTGACCACCGGGGGCGAGGTGCAGCACGTGCTGACCGCCGCGATCTCCAGCGCGATCACATCGGGCGCGCTGGTCTACTTCATCGCCATGCTGGCTGCCGTCTACCGGCAGCTTGCCGGAACGGCGCAGGAGCAGATCAGCGGTATTTTCGAATAAGCAGCAAGCGCTGCCCTATTCCTTCCAGCCCCAGCTGATCACGCAGGGGGGCACATTGACCGGCTCGAAGCCCTTGTCGATGTGGCGGAAGAACTGGCTCATCAGATCGCGCGCGCGGGCGGTGTACTGATAGACGAGGAACGCGCCGCCGGGGCGCAACACGCGGTGGGTCGCGCCCATGATCGCCGGGCCGACACCTTCGGGCAGGGTCGAGAACGGCAGCCCCGACAGCACGTAATCGGCATGGTCGAAGCCGTGCGCCCGGACGATTTCCTCGACGTCCGTGGCCGAACCGTGAACGGCGGTAAAACGGCTGTCGCCGATGGTCTTCGAGAGATAGTCGATGAAATCGGGATTGGTATCGATCACGATCAACTGGCCATCGCGGCGCAACTTTTCGAGCACGGGGCGGCAGAACGTGCCGACGCCGGGGCCGTATTCGACAAAGAGTCGGCACTCTTCCCAGTTAACCTTCGACAGCACGCGCTCGATCGTGCGCCCGGAGGACGGCACGATCGCGCCGACCATCGCCGGGTGCTTGAGAAAGCCCTTGAAGAAGATGCCGGCCGGGCCAAGCACGCGTTCCGCCTTGCGTTTTGCCCTCTGGAGTAAGGGCGCACGCGCCGCCTGGGTCGAAGTCATTGCAGGAAATGGTCCTCTGCCGGTCAAGCTTGTTTGAGGCGGTCGCAAATTTGCTGCGGCATTGCAAGCGCCGTGCATGCGCCTTACCCCAAGTGAATGAACCAGTCGTGGACAACACCGGGGGCAAGGCGATGACGGAAGGCCCGATCCGCCTGCCCCGCGAACGTATGGCGCTGCTGTTCGCGGTCATGCTGGTGACCGCTGCAGGAAATACCGCGATGCAATCGGTGATGCCCTCGATCGGCACGCGATTGGGCATTGCCGACGTCTGGGTGAGCATTGCCTATTCATGGTCGGCGCTGCTGTGGGTGATCATGGCCCCCTATTGGGCGCGGCGCTCCGACCGGCGCGGACGCAAGGCGATGATGGCGCTCGGCGTTGTCGGCTTCATCACCTCGTTCGCGCTGGGCGGCGTCATCCTGCACTACGGGCTGGAAGGCGCGTTCAGCGCGGGGATGACGATGGTGCTGTTCGCTCTCGCCCGCTCGTTCTACGGCGGATTCGGATCGGCGGCACCGCCTGCGGTCCAGGCCTATGTCGCCAGCCGCACCGGGCGCGCGGATCGAACTAAAGCGCTTTCGCTTGTGGCATCGAGCTTCGGGCTTGGCACCGTGCTGGGACCGGCGCTGGCGCCGCTGCTGGTCCTGCCGGGGCTTGGCCTTGTCGGCCCCTTTGCGATGTTCTCGCTGTTCGGGCTGATCGTGCTGGTTCTGCTGCGAACGAGATTACCCGACGACGACCCGCGCTTTGCCGGGCGCGGGGAAGTCATGTCCGCACCGTTCAGCGCCTCATCCAATCCCCGCATGGTCGAGGACCATCCCGACGG
>JAZKBJ010000195.1:0-1119 GCA_040388685.1 Pseudomonadota bacterium | reverse complement strand
CGATCGCCTGCGCTGGGCCGACCGGCGCATACGCCCGTGGTTGCTCGCGGGCCTGATCGGCGGGCATGCCCAAGCGATGCTGCTGGGTTTGATCGGCTTCCTGCTGCTCGACCGGCTCGGGCTGCGCGGCAATCCCGATGCCGGGGCCGGCCCGGTCGGCCTCGTCCTGATGGCAGGCGCCTTCGCCACGTTGCTGGCCCAATGGGGCCTTATTCCGATGCTCAGGCTGGGACCACGCACGTCGACACTTTGGGGGATGGGCCTGGCCGTGATCGGCGTTATCCCGGTCGCGCTGGGCACGAACCTGCACAGCATCGCGGTCGGTTTTGCCATTGCCTCGATGGGCTACGGGCTGTTCCGCCCCGGTTTCACCTCGGGCGCGAGCCTTGCCGTCAGCCCGCGCGAACAGGGGCAGTCGGCGGGAATCGTGGTTGCGGTAAACGGCGCCGCCTACATTGTCGCACCCGCATTGGGCGTCTGGCTCTACAGCCACTCGCAATGGCTGGTGTGGGGCGTGATGGAGGCGCTGGCCCTCGTCGTCGTCGCGCTTTGCCTGTTCGCCATGCAGAAGGACGCGGAATAGCGGCGTGTGGCTTGCCAAGCCGCACGTTTGACGCCAAGCGCGCGCCATGTCCGCCGCGAGCCCATCCCGTAATGTCATCGCGCGCGGTGCGGGGTCCAATGCGCTGAGCTTCGTGATCCGCTTCGCCGCCCGCGCCGGGTTTCTCTATGTCGGCGCGCGGCTTTACGGCGCGGTGAACTACGGCGTGTTCACGATGGCGAGTGCGCTGGTCGAACTCGCGGTGCCTCTGGCCAGCCTCGGCCTGAAGCGGATGATCTTTCCCTGGCTTGAAGAAGAGACGCAAGGGCCATCGCCGCGCACGGCAACGCATGTGCTGCTCGATGCGCTGCTGCTGGCGGCGGTGGCGGGTGTTGCTGTCTCCGCACTGCTCATTACGGCAACGTGGTTCCTGCCGTCGGCCATGGTATCGGACCAGTTGCGCCTGGCCTTCGTGCTTCTCGCGCCTTCGGTGCTCGGCCAGATCTTCGGCGACATTGCGCTCGCCGCGACGCGCTGGACGCACAAGATGCGATACGAGGTGATCGCGCGCGGCCTGG
>JAZKBJ010000194.1:0-3989 GCA_040388685.1 Pseudomonadota bacterium | reverse complement strand
TGGCTGGCAAAACTTTCGCCCCGCACGATGGCTGCAATTTCGGGCCGCAGCGCGGTGTAGGCGATGTGCTGCACCACCTGCCACGTCCGGCTCGATGGGGACAGCGTATCGTCGATCAGCAACTGCTCGTTGTGGCGGTCATACCGCCGGATCGCGTCCATCATCACATCGGGCGGCATGAAGCGCACGCGCACGCCTTGGCTGCGCAACCATTCCTGCGGTCCGCCCGCCTTGTCCACCGTGGCGGCAAGTTCTTCCGCCTTCGAATCCATTGAAGGAAAGTAATTGCGCCGCGTCGCCACGAATCGCCGCGCTTCGCCCACGGGATCGCTGGCGCTGCTGCCGGGCTCGGCATGGCGCTGCTCGGCCAGCGCCTGCTGTTCGCGCTGCCACGCACCGTAAAGCCTGAGCAGCGCCTCGGTCACGCCGGGAAAGCTGGCGGCGACGTCGGCCACTTCGAGCGGGGGGAGGTCGATGTCGGCGAAGATCGGATCGCGCAGGGAGTCAGACAGGCGGCGCGCATAGTCGTCGCGATCATCCGCCGCCAAGTCCGCCATATCAAGCTTGTAGGCGCGGGCCAGTCGTAGCAGCAGGTCGGCGGTCAGAGGCCGCTGGTTGCGTTCGATCAGTGCGATATAGCTAGGGGATATGCCGAGTTCATCGGCCATCGCCTGCTGGGTCAGCCCCAATTCGCGGCGCAAACGCTTCAGGCGGGGGCCAAGGTATAGCGGTCGTAAAGCCATGACATGCGTTCCTGTGCGTACTGCACAACTTTACAAGCATATTCTGTAAAGTTTGACAACATGACTGCGTCGGGCATTCCCGCACAGCACCATCCCGCATATCTCCACTTCAGACGAACATTTCGCCGCACGAGGGAATCGGGACCATGACTTACCAGCAGACCATCGCCGATGCGCGCAAGGCCATCGCACCGTTCGACCAGACCTGGGACGGCATCGAAGCGGCTTCGGTTGCGCGCATGCGCCTGCAGAACCGTTTCCTGACCGGCATCGACATTGCGCG
Organism: Pseudomonadota bacterium; assembly: GCA_040388685.1. Taxonomy (GTDB): domain Bacteria; phylum Pseudomonadota; class Alphaproteobacteria; order Sphingomonadales; family Sphingomonadaceae; genus Novosphingobium. Next base: position 2,963 of record JAZKBJ010000194.1, on the reverse strand, counting down.
CTACACCGCCAAGATCATGCGCCGCGATATGGCTGCCTATGATGCTGATCCCGCCAACTACACCCAGTCGCTGGGTTGCTGGCACGGGTTCATCGGCCAGCAGAAGATGATTTCGATCAAGAAGCATTTCGGCACCACCAAGGGCCGTTATCTCTATCTGTCAGGCTGGATGGTCGCCGCTCTGCGCAGCGAATTCGGTCCGCTGCCCGACCAATCGATGCACGAGAAGACCAGTGTCTCGGACCTGATCGCGGAACTCTACACGTTCCTCAAGCAGGCCGATGCCCGCGAACTGGGCATGCTGTTCCGCGATCTCGATGCGGCCAAGGCTGCGGGCGACGCGGTCAACACCCACCGCCTCCTGCACAAGATCGATGAGTTCGAAACGCACGTCGTTCCGATCATCGCCGATATCGACGCAGGCTTCGGCAATGCCGAGGCGACCTACCTGCTCGCCAAGAAGTTCATCGAAGCGGGCGCGTGCTGCATCCAGATCGAGAACCAGGTTTCGGACGAAAAGCAGTGCGGTCACCAAGACGGCAAGGTCACCGTTCCGCACGAGGACTTCCTCGCGAAGATCCGCGCGGTCCGTTACGCCTTCATGGAACTCGGCGTCGATGATGGCGTGATCGTTGCCCGCACCGACTCGCTCGGCGCAGGCCTGACCAAGCAGATCGCCTTCACCCGCGAAGCTGGTGATCTTGCCGATCAGTACAACGCCTTCCTCGATTGCGACGAGGTCGACGCTGCGAACCTGAGCCACGGCGATGTCCTGATCGCTCGCGACGGCAAGCTGATGCGCCCCAAGCGCCTGCCTTCGAACCTGTTCCAGTTCCGCCCCGGAACCGGTGAGGACCGTTGCGTCATGGATTGCATCGCCTCGCTGCAGAATGGTGCGGACTTGCTGTGGATCGAGACCGAAAAGCCGCACATCGGCCAGATTGGCGGGATGGTAAACCGCATCCGCGAGGTCATTCCCAATGCCAAGCTGGTTTATAACAACTCGCCGTCGTTCAACTGGACGCTCAACTTCCGCCAACAGGTCTATGATGCATGGGAGCAGGCGGGCAAGGACGTCAGCGCGTTCGACCGGGCAAAGCTGATGAGCGTCGACTATGACGGTACAGAACTGGCCGATGAAGCCGATGAACGCATCCGCACCTTCCAGCGCGATTCAGCGGCACAAGCGGGTATCTTCCACCACCTGATCACGCTGCCGACCTATCACACGGCTGCGCTGAGCACCGACAACCTCGCCAAGGAGTACTTCGGCGAACAGGGCATGCTCGGCTACGTCAAGGGCGTCCAGCGTCAGGAAATCCGCCAGGGTATCGCCTGCGTGAAGCACCAGAACATGTCGGGTTCCGACATCGGTGACGATCACAAGGAATACTTCGCCGGTGAGGCCGCGCTCAAGGCTGGCGGCGCTGCCAATACGATGAATCAGTTCGCCGCCTGACGGCAGCTGGGAATTAGAGACAAGCAAAGTTCGCGGCAATCGTGCCACGAAGATCCAAGGAGACTGACAATGGCTGAACCTGCTCGTGCCCGCGCGGTCCTCTCTACCGAGGACTTCAAGCTGATCCGCGAAGCCGTACTGCACTATCTCAAGGCGATCGAGGACCAGCCTGAATCGGTGAAGTTCTCGCATCTCTACCACAGGCTTGGCAGCGCGATGGGTCGCTGACCCCGCTTGCTTTCAAGGACCTTTCCTGGGGAGGAAAGTCCGGCCCGCCGTGTCCTTCGGGGTGCGGCGGGCCATTTTTTGTGGTCGTGGGCACGGTCCTGCTCGGTTCGTCGCTTACGATTGGCTAATGAATAGCCGGTATTCGTCCCTGTGTGACTTACACGCGAACACCCCCCAGCGATTCTGCACCGGCCAGACTGCCGGTGCTTGCCGTCATCGGATTGCGCGATCCGGCCGAAGGAGACTGGGGCAGGTTGCGCGGCCTGCAATATTCCAGCCTAGCCCGCCTGACGTTCGCGCGGTTGCTCGGTCATGCCCTCGCGGCCTTGCTCGTGCTGAAGACCTACAGCGCGCAGATTCATCCCGTTTTTCTCGTCGGATGGATGGCCTTGCTGGTTGGTGTGCTGATCTCCGGCGCACGCTTTGATCGCACGCTTGTCGATGCCGACAGGCGCCGGATCAGCCGTCAGGAAATGCATCGCCAGACGCTCAGCTCGCTGTTCGTCGCGCTGGTGTGGGCCGTACCAATGCTGCTCTTCGGACCGTTCGGCACCGAAGCCGAGCGCATGATGCTGTGGACGGTACTGGCCATGCTGATGACCGGTATGGCCGTCTCGTTCGCAGCCATGCCTATGGCGACTGTGCTGTTTTCCGTGGTTGTCGGCACGTCGGCGCTGGGTGTGTTCCTGTTCGAGGGCGAATTTACCGCAGCCGCAGTGGCATCGGCCTTCGTCGCCATCGTCTCGGTCGGCGCAGTCGAGGCGGCGCGGACCTTTCTTGGCGCGCGCGTGGCCGAAGCGGGCATGGCGGAGAAGAGCGAGGTCGTGTCCTTGCTGCTGCGCGAGTTCGAGGAAGGCGATGCCGACTGGCTGTGGCAGGTCGACGCCAACCGCCGCGTGCGGTCGGTATCCCCGCGCTTTGCCTTTGCGCTTGGCGAAGATCCCGAGGATGCGGATGGCAAGCCGCTGATCCAGCTCATTGCCGGACCTTCGTGGGACAGCGGGCACTTCCATTCGAGCCTGCATGACCTCGCCGAGCGGCTCAAGCGGCGCGAGAGTTTCTCGAACCTGCTGGTGCGCGTGACGCTGCACGGCAATCATCGCTGGTGGGAACTTTCGGCCTCACCCAAAGTGGACGAGAACGGCACGTTCGTGGGCTTCCGGGGCGTCGGTTCGGACGTCACCGAACAGCGCGAGAGCGCCGAGAAGATCGCTTACCTCGCTCGCTACGATACCCTGACCGGCCTGCCTAACCGCCTGATGCTGACCGAGGCGGT
>JAZKBJ010000193.1:0-5107 GCA_040388685.1 Pseudomonadota bacterium | reverse complement strand
CAAACCGCATGTCACAGAGCGCAGACGGCGAACTTGCCTCTACGTAATTGATCCCGGCATCGGGATGGCGTGCCAGATGCTCGCGCGCCTTGCCAATCATCAGGGCGTTGGGATCGAGGCCAACGATCCTGGCGTGTGGAAACCAGCGGCGCAGGCTGCGCACTTCGCTGCCGTCCGAGCATCCGTATGACAGGATCTGCGGCTCTGGAATGTGGACGAGATGGCTCGCCAAGGCGTCGAAAACCGCAGGGTAGCGGTCTTCGAATGTGGTCGGGTAAGGCTGGAGGACCTGGTCACCGTGGCGGCGATACATCCGGACCAGCGCCCGGCTCTCGCGGTTGGCAAAATCGCGCAAACTGCGCACGGCCGTCCGGATCGGGGGAACCGCCCGCAGACCTGCGCGTAACGCTGAAGTGAACATATTTTCGTCCGCCATGCGCAATTGCGTGCAAGCGTTTCGCGCCATGGTAAAGCCATTACGAGAAAAAAGATCCACAGGGTCAGGGGCAGGCTTCGGAATGATGACGGGGAATCAGGGCATCCGACAGGGCGCAGTCGAAGCGGGATGCGTTTGCCAGTGACCGTCCCCGGCACCGCCGAGAAGGATACGGCATGCGCCGATCATACCGGCGATTCGGCCTCGGTCTGGCGCTTTGCCAAGGCCAGCCGTGCCCACGCGGTGATCGACGCCGCAGACTACTTTACACTCATGCGCGAAGCCATGTTGCGCGCTGAACAGCGCATCCTGCTGATCGGTTGGGACTTCGACACGCGCATCATGATCGGCGGTGGGCGGCGCTGGTGGAATGTGCCGCGCAAACGGATTTCGCCCGCCCGGCTTGGCGCATTTGTGGTGTGGCTCGCCAATCGGCGCCGGACGCTGGAAGTGCGCGTGCTCAAGTGGAATTTCGGCGCGCTCAAGGCCTTTTTCAGGGGATCGATGATGCTCGACCTCGTCCGGTGGTTTCGCCATCCCCGCATCGATTTCAAGCTGGATAGCGCGCATCCGCTGGGCTGCAGCCACCACCAGAAGATCGTGGTGATCGACGACCGCTTTGCCGTGTGCGGCGGGATCGACATGGCTGGCGACCGCTGGGACACGCGCGAGCATCTCGACGACGACAAGCGGCGCAGGCGGCCCGGCGGCAAGCTCTATGGGCCATGGCACGATTGCACGATGCTGCTTGAGGGCGAGGCGGCAAAGTTGCTCGGCGATTTCGGGCGGACGCGCTGGCAGCAGGCGGGCGGTCCGCCGATGGCGCCATGCAAGCCACAGGAGCATACGCCGTGGCCGCCGCGGCTTGAGGCCGAGTTTACCGACGTGGAGATCGGCATAGCCCGCACGCGGTCGCAGTATGCCGACGCCGGTGAAATCCGCGAGATCGAGGCGCTGTTTCTGGAGCACATCGCGCGGGCGAAGAAGTTCATCTACTTCGAGAACCAGTACTTTGCCTCACGCAAGATTGCCGAGGCGATTGCGCTACGCATGGGCGAGCCTGATCCGCCCGAGGTGGTGCTGATCAATCCCGAAAGTTCGGATGGCTGGCTGGAGCAGACCGCGATGGACGGGGCGCGAGTCAGGCTCGTTAGGTCTATCGAACTGGTCGATCACAAGTCGCGCTTTTCGGTGTGGCATCCGGTTACGAAGGGCGGAAAGCCGATCTACGTTCACTCCAAGCTGACGATCGTTGACGACGAGATACTGCGTATCGGCTCGGCCAATCTCAACAACCGTTCGATGGGCCTCGACAGCGAATGCGATGTGTTCATCGATTGCGCCCGAACAGCGAATGGCCACTGCGGCAAGACCATCCATGACTTGCGCATTTCGCTTCTGGCAGAGCATTGCGGTATCGCGCCCGACCGGGTAGCGGAACTGCTCGACCAGCATGGCTCCATGGCCGCAGCGATTGCGGCAGCGCCACAGCAGGGAAAGCGGTTGACGCCTTTTGTGCCTCGCGACTTGAGCGATGCGGAGAAGGCGGTGGCCGATAATGAAGTGCTCGACCCTGAGCGGCCGGAGGAAATGCTCTCCTTCTATCGGCGGGGTCTGTTCAAGAGCCGCATTTTGCGGCGGCCGCAGAAATAGATGCGGCCGGTCAGGTTGCGTGAGGGAATGCGATGAGCAGTGTGGTTGGGCCTGACGACGATGACGATCTGGCTCGCGGCAAGGTGCCGGTGCCCGAAGACGTGCAGGAAGCGATCCGCACGCTGATCCGCTGGTCGGGTGATGACCCGTCGCGCGAAGGGTTGCTCGATACGCCCAAGCGCGTTGCGCGGGCATGGAAGGAATATTGCCTCGGGTACGGCGAAAACCCTGCCAGCCATCTTGAGCGTCAGTTCGAGGAAGTCGGCGGCTACGACGAGATCGTGCTGCTCAAGGACATCCCGTTCCAGTCGCACTGCGAACACCACATGGCGCCGATCATCGGCAAGGCGGCGATTGCCTACCTCCCGCGTGACAAGGTTGTCGGGATTTCCAAGCTGGCGCGGGTGCTGCACGGGTTTGCGCGGCGCTTGCAGATTCAGGAGCGGCTGACGGCGGAAGTCGCGCAATGCATCTGGGACAACTTGCGCCCGCACGGTGTTGCGGTGGTGATCGAGGCGAGCCATGCCTGCATGACCGCGCGCGGAGTGCGAACGCCCGGGGTAGGGATGGTCACGAGCCGTATGATGGGCACGTTCCTTGAAGATACCCGCAGCCGCAAGGAAGTGCTCAGCCTGATGGGCTATTGAAGCGCTGACCGCCGGCGGTTCTGACGGCACGGACCGGGCGGTTGATCGCGTAGCAGTAAACCTTGGGCTTGTTTTCAGAGGCGGACCAAGTCAGATCGCATCCATGGTATTCAACTGTTCGGAATTGCGATGAATTTGAACCTGTTGCGCTTAACCGTTCTGCTTCCGGCTTTGTTGAGCGGCGCTTCTGTCGTCCATGCCCAGTCGATTGATGCAGGCGTTGAGGCCACCACCGATGAAGTGCGGCGGGGTCTCAGCTGGAGCGACGGGGAGCTTTCCGCCTCTGCCGATGCCAGCGCTGGTTTTGCCGGGGTGGACGCAGCAATGCGTTTCTCCGCGCTTCGGGAGTCCGACCGTCACGCCAATGCCGATGTTGTTGCCGACCTTGTCATTGGCAAGGACTGGGACGTGAGCGGTTTCACACTGCGCACCGAAGCCATTGGCCATGTGTTCGGCGGTGCCGATTCAAACATGAACTATGCCGAAGTCAGGCTTGGCGGCAGCTACACCATCGGGCCGCTGCAGGTCGGGGCAGGGGCGTTCTACGCTCCCAGCCAGAGCGCCATCGGCGGCGACAACCTCTATCTTCGCGCCACTGCGCTCGCTGGTCTACCGGCGTTTCCCGTCACTGTCGCGGCGTCGGTTGGCCATACGACGGGCGACACCAAGGATGCCCGGTCTGCGCGGCTGCGGCCTGCGGGTGATTACACCGACTGGAAGGTCGGGCTGGAATACAACCAGTTCCCGTTTACGGTCGGAGTCGACTATCTCGGCACGGATATCGACACATCACAGGTGGTTGCCTCGCCGTTTGCCGATTTGAAGCATGCTGGCGACCGTGTGGTCGGACGTGTGCGGCTTTCGTTCTGAAGAAAAAGGCCCCCGCGTTTATCGCAGGGGCCTCGATCTATCCGGCCTGAGGCCCCCGCCTGCGCGGGGGCGCAAAGGCTAATGGGTATCAGATGTTGTCGAGCATGTGCTCGGCCGAGCTGACCTTGAAGTCGCCCGGTGCTTCGACGAACAGCTGTTCGACGACGCCGTCGTTGACGACCATCGAGAAGCGCTGGCCGCGCTTGCCGAGCCCGAAGCCCGAACCGTCCATCGTCAGGCCGAGCGCTTCGGCGAGGTCGCCGTTGCCGTCTGCGAGCATGGTCACGTCGTCCGAGCCGCTGGCAGCGCCCCAGGCCTTCATCACGAACGGATCGTTGACGGCGGTGCAGGCGATTTCGTCGATACCCTTGGCCTTGAGATCGGCAGCCTTGTCGACATAGCCGGGCAGGTGCTTGGCCGAGCAGGTGGGCGTGAATGCGCCCGGAACCGAGAACAGGGCGACCTTCTTCCCCTTGAAGAAATCGGTCGACTGAACGGCTTCGTTGCCTTCGGCGGTGGCTTTCACGATTTTCACGTCGGGAAGCTTGTCTCCAACAGCGATTGTCATCCCCAAATTCCTTTCCTTAGGCCCGGTGGGCAGATGGTGCGGAAGGGATATAGGGGGCGCGACCGAAGGTGCAACGGGGCAAGTGCAGTGTGAATGCCCAGATGCTATATAAAGACTTCTTTATGTTGAGATTGCACCTTCCCGCTGCTCGGGCTATGCGCCCGCCATGGCGCGTTCGCGCGCACCGGATTTTCAGGAGAATGCTTCGTGGCCAGCGTGATTGACGCCAAGACCGACTATGTGATCGCCGATATCGGCTTGGCCGACTTCGGTCGCGCCGAAATCCAGATCGCCGAAACCGAAATGCCGGGCCTGATGGCGCTGCGCAGCGAATTCGGCGCATCGCAGCCGCTCAAGGGCGCGCGCATCACCGGTTCGCTGCACATGACAATCCAGACCGCAGTGCTGATCGAGACGCTGACTGCTCTCGGCGCCGAAGTGCGCTGGGCAACCTGCAACATCTTCTCGACGCAGGACCATGCCGCCGCCGCCATCGCCGCTTCGGGCGTGCCTGTCTTTGCCATCAAGGGCGAGAGCCTGGCCGATTACTGGGACTACGTCGGCGAAATCTTCGACTGGGACAAGGACGGTTCGGGCAAGACCGCCAACATGATCCTCGACGACGGCGGCGACGCCACGATGTTCGCGCTGTGGGGCGCGCGCGTTGAAGCAGGCGACGAACTGTTCGAGCCGAGCAATGCCGAGGAAATCGAATTCGTCCGCGCGCTCAAGGAGTTCCTGAAGCGCAAGCCCGGCTACCTCACCGCCTCGGTCGCGCACATCAAGGGCGTTTCGGAAGAGACGACGACGGGCGTTCACCGCCTCTATCAGATCGCCAAGGACGGCAAGCTGCCTTTCCCCGCGATCAACGTGAACGATAGCGTGACCAAGTCGAAGTTCGACAACCTCTATGGCTGCAAGGAATCGCTGGTC
>JAZKBJ010000192.1:611-4454 GCA_040388685.1 Pseudomonadota bacterium | reverse complement strand
CTTGGCGAGTTCGGCGGTGATGGCGTCATCGTCCTGCACGCCAGCGCCGGGCATGCGCTCGGCGCCGATGAAGGGCTTCAATGGATCGCTGGCGGCGATGGCGCGGAACAGCTTGAACAGTTCGGTCGCCTTGGCCTTGTCGTAAGGATCGGCCCAGATGGCCGGATCGATCACCGGAGCGTCGCGGAAATCGGGCGAGGTGAGGGTGACCGTGCCGCGGCTACGCGGGCGCAAGTGATAGCCCGAGAAGGTGAGGCCGGGATTGGGCGTGAGCGGGCTGCCGGGGCGGGCAGCCATTTCGTTGATCGTGCGCATGGCAAAGGGTGCGGCGGCGACCTGGAAATCCGGCCATGCGGGATCGGTGCCTTCGGACGCGTACAGCCCGGTGATCGGCATGCCGACGCGCGCGAGGTGGCCGGTGCCGGTGAGGAAATATTGCAGCGCGTTGCGATAGAGCCGCCATCCGAAGAATTCGCGGTTGGTACCGGGGTGTCCCGGCAGATCGAACGAGACGCCGAACTTCTGGTGATCGGCAAGGTTCTGGCCGACGGCGGGGAGGTCTTTCAGCACGGGCACGCCCAGCGCCTGCAGCGCCGCGCCGGGTCCGACGCCCGAAAGCTGCAGCAGTTGCGGCGAGCCATAGACGCCTGCCGACAGGATCACTTCGCGGCGTGCGGTGTGGAGGCGCTGCGCGCCGTTCGCCTCGGTCATCACGCCGGTGGCGCGGCCGTTCTTGATCACCACACGGCTGACGGCGGTGTGCGTGGCGACGGTGAGGTTGTGGCGGCCTTCGACCGGCTTGACGAAGGCCTTGTACGTGGTCTCGCGGATGCCCTTGCGATCGACGGTATATTGCGAGCGACCCGCGCCGTGGGCATTTGGCGTGGTAATGTCGTCGAGCCACGGCATGCCCTGCGTGGCGAAGCCCTGTGCCAGCGCATCGAATACCGGCGACTGGTAGGTGGCGGCAGTGATCTGGAGTTCGCCGTCATGGCCGCGTCCGGCGTGGGCGCCGGGTTCGCGGTAGCTCTCAACCGTCTTGTAGCAGCGCGCGATCTCGTCCCAGCCCCAGCCCGGCAGGCCCATTGCCGACCAGCCATCGAAATCGCCCGGCATACCGGGCAGATACCAGGTGCCGTTGATGGCCGACGAGCCGCCGAGGCCGCGCCCGTAAGTGTGGATGCCGCCGCGCATGCCGGGGCGGGCTTTCAGCGGGAAGGCGCGGAAATAGGCGGGGTTGCCCATGATCTTGATGAAGCCGCCGGCCATCCTGATGAAGGGATGCTGGTTGTCGCCGCCGTCCTCGATCAGCAGGACCGTGGTCGCGGGATCGGTGCTGAGGCGATTGGCGAGGACGCAGCCGGACGAGCCTGCACCGACGATGATATAATCGAATTCCGCCATTTCGCCCGAGCACCCGTCCGTGAATTAGAATAGAACTATAGTTCCGTTTTCATCTGCACAGCGTCGCGCGCGATGTCAAGGCATGATTAGAAGACGTGTTCTAATCAGTGATGCGTGGCTGTGACGGGAGGCAAGTTTGTTCGTGCCAATGTGAAGTTGCGCACTTTCCGCGACGCGCCGTGCTGCTAATGCGGCGTTGCGACCCGAAGGGCTCTGTCCGCAGAGTTCTTTAACTTCAAGGGGACGATGCCCGAACCGGGTGTCGTCCCCCTTTTTTGAACGCCCGGCGGCGTGATGCGCGGAGCGTCGTCGCTTGCGCCCACAATTCCCCCAAATCTGGCCAAAACGGCAGAAATGTGGCCATTTTGACACGCCCTGTCCAAAAGGCGGGGTGTTGACAGCGTAATCTTGACAGCGTTGACAATTCTCGACAGAAACAGGCTCAGCGAACATCGAATCGCAGGTCTGGAGAGGAGTGAAAGAGCGATGCGGCGCCTTGTGCGCCCATGCGGTGACGCCATGCGGGGCGATTCACCTCAACAATTCCATCCAGACTTAATCTGACGAAGGCGCCCGCAGGCAGGGGATATTGTCTGCGTGCGCTGCAAATTGTTTCCAAGAGGGAGGAAATACATGAAGAAAATTCAGCTAGCATGTCTGGTGTCGGCGTTCGCGCTCGCACATCCGGCCTTTGCCCAGGACGCGGCTCAAGAGGCTGCCCCGGCAGTTGCCGACGGTGATATCGTGGTGACCGCGAACCGCACGTCCTCGCTGCTGTCGAAGACCCCGATCGCGATGACCGCGGTTGGCGGCGATGACCTGATCCAGTCGGGCATCTCGAATCCGACCCAGCTTGAGGAATCGGTTCCCAACCTGTCGATCGTGCGCGGCAACGGGCTGCAGATCACGATCCGCGGCGTGACGTCGACCGACGGCACCGAAAAGGGTGACCCTTCCGCAGCATTCATGCTCAACGGCGTCTACCTTGCCCGTCCGCAGGCCCAGGAAGTTTCATTCTTCGACATCGAACGCGTCGAAGTTCTGCGCGGCCCACAGGGCACCCTCTATGGCCGTAACTCGACCGCAGGCGTGATCAACGTCCTGTCGGTGCAGCCCAAGTTCGAACTCGGCGCGCGCGTCGATGCTTCCTACGGCAACTTCAACGCAGTGAACGGCACCGCCGTGATCAACCTGCCCGCCAGCGATAGCATCGCCTTCCGCGTGGCCGCCAACATCGACCAGCGCGACAGCTACCTGATCGACGGCAATGCCGCAGACGGCATCGGCATCGGCAAGTTCAAGAACAACAAGACGGTCCGCCTCTCGGCCCTGTTCAAGCCTTCGCCCGACCTCAGCCTGCTGCTCGTCGGCGATTACAGCTGGATCAAGGGCAGCCCGACCAACGGCGTCGAGATCTCGAAGTTCTACAGCAGCGTCCCGAGCGGCGCGCGCTCGACCTTCGACCGTCCGTCTTACAGCGAGCCTTCGTCGACCCTTGGCCGTACGCTTTCGACCGCGCAGGGCCAGTACACGTTCCGTGACAGCACCGAACGCGGCGTGATGGGCGAACTGAACTATTCGATGGGCAACGTCACGCTGACGTACGTCGGTTCGTATCGCGAATCCGACCGCAAGGAATTCAGCAACCTCGGCGCGACCCCGATCACGGCCGACTTCTACGGCAGCTACTGGCAGACGTCGCACGAACTGCGCCTCGCCTATGGCGGTGATGGTCCGCTGCAGGCCCAGGTCGGCGCATATTACTTCAAGGAAAAGTCGGGCATCGCCTTTTTCATCAACAACCTGCTTGGCCCCAACACCCGGTTCGGCTTCCCGCAGGACCCGACCATTGCCGAGAACAAGTCGGCCTTCGGTCAGGTCACCTATGAACTGGCTCCGGACCTCAGGCTTACGGGCGGCGTGCGCTATTCGAACGACCTCAAGTCGCGCGTCGGTGCCACCGTGCTGGATACATACGACTCTGTCGGCGATTCGAACCACATCGGCAAATTCCTCAACCGCGTGAAGTTCCAGGACAACAACGCCTCGCGCAAGTTCAGCAAGGTGACTTGGCGCGCCGGGATCGACTACGACAGCCCGCTGGGTCTCGTGTTCGCCTCGGTTTCGACCGGCTACAAGGCTGGCGGCTTCAATGACGGTTGCGAAACCGGCAAGGGCCCGAGCTGCGGTCTGCCCGCCAAGGCGCTTTACTACGATCCTGAAACGCTGACCGCCTATGAAGCGGGCTTCAAGTTCAAGATCAGCCCCGAGTTCCGCTTCAACGGCACCGTGTTCCACTACGACTATTCGGGCCTGCAGCTTTCGCAGGTGTCGAACGCTTGTGGCGGCCCTTGCCAGATCACGACGAACGCGGCCAAGGCCAAGATCGACGGTGTCGAACTCGACGCGACGATCCAGCCAGTGGACAACTTCTCGGTT
>JAZKBJ010000192.1:0-601 GCA_040388685.1 Pseudomonadota bacterium | reverse complement strand
CGGGCATCGATTTCGCTGGTCGCGCGTTGAACCGCAGCCCCAAGTGGAGCTGGGTCGCTGGCGTGAACTATGCGATCCCGGTGGGCGAGGGCAAGGTTGTGCTCGATGCACAGACCTCGTCGCGCAGCCAGTACGAGCTGACCGATCTGGCGAACTTTGCCTACTTCGCGCAGCCCGGCTTCTCGAAGTCTGACGCCTCGATCACCTATAACGCTCCGGAAGATCGCTTCTACATCGCGGCCTTCGTCGAGAACATCGAGGACAACCTCGTGCTGACCGGCGCAGGTACGGGCCTGTTCGGCAACGCGACCTTCTCCGATCCGCGCACCTACGGTGTCCGCGCGGGCGTGAAGTTCTGATCTGAACTGACACTTTCCTCCCAACTTCGGGGCGGCCCTGCACTGCGCAGGGCCGCCCTTTTCTTTTGTGTGACAGCTGCGGGATGCTGGACTATATTCGGTCCGAATTCAGACCGGAGCGCAATTCCATGGGCCTTGAAACCCGTATCAAGCCGATCAGCTACCTCAAGGCGCATAGTGCCGAGGTGATCCGCGAGTTGAACGAAGGCGCGCCGCCGCTGATCATCACCCAGAACGGCGAG
>JAZKBJ010000191.1:3422-9438 GCA_040388685.1 Pseudomonadota bacterium | reverse complement strand
CCACCTACCTCAGCCTGGCGGGCCGTTATTGCGTCCTCATGCCAAATTCGAGCCATGGCGGCGGCATCAGCCGCAAGATCAGCTCCGCGTCCGATCGTAAGCGCCTCAAGTCGATCATCACCGAGATGGAACTGCCGCGCTCGATGTCGTGCATTGTGCGCACCGCCGGTCTCCAGCGCACCAAGCCCGAAATCAAGCGCGATTTCGACTATCTCGCCCGCCTGTGGGACGAGATCCGCGAACGCACGATGCATTCGGTCGCGCCCGCGCTGATCCATTCGGACTCCGACCTGATCAAGCGCGCTATCCGCGACATCTACAATCGCGAGATCGAGGAAGTCGTGGTCGAGGGCGAGTACGGCTATCGTGCCGCCAAGGACTTTATGAAGCTGCTGATGCCCAGCCACGCCAAGCGGGTGAAGCAGTATGCCGATCCAGTGCCGCTGTTCCAGCGCTACGGCGCCGAGGATCAGCTCACCGCGATGTACGACCCGGTGGTCCAGTTGAAATCGGGCGGCTACCTCGTGATCAACCCGACCGAGGCGCTCGTCTCGATCGACATCAACTCGGGCCGCTCCACCAAGGAACACGGCATCGAGGCAACCGCGCTTTCGACCAACCTCGAAGCCGCTCGCGAAATCGCCCGCCAGTTGCGCCTGCGCGACATGGCAGGCCTCGTCGTGATCGACTTCATCGACATGGAATACGGATCGAACGTCCGTAAGGTCGAAAAGGCGATGAAGGACGCGCTGCGCAACGATCGCGCGCGCATCCAGGTCGGCCGCATTTCCGGCTTCGGACTGATGGAAATGAGCCGCCAGCGCCTGCGCACCGGCGTGCTCGAAGCGACCACACGCGGCTGCCCGCACTGCGATGGCACCGGCCTTGTGCGCACCGCGTCGTCCGCCGGGCTTTCCGCGCTGCGCATGATCGAGGACGAAGCCGCCAAGGGCAAGGGTAACGTCGTCACGCTCTACGCTTCGCAGGAAGCGGCGATTTACGTGCTCAATGCCAAGCGCACCGATCTTGCCGAGATCGAGGAGCGCTACGGGGTTACCGTCGAGGTGATCCCTGAAGGCGAGAACGAAGGCGCGAAGATGCGCGTCGCCTCGCGCGGACCCAAGCCCGAATTCGTGCCCCGATTCGACCCGATCCTCGAACCTGAAGAGGACGATCTCGACGAGGAAGAGTACGAAGCCGAAGAGGAAGAGGTCGAGGAACGCGATGAGCGCCGCGACCGTGGCAATCGTGGCGATCGCCCCGAACGCGCCCCGCGGCCCGAAGGCGAAGATGCGGCAGACCGTGAGGGCCGCCGCAAGCGCCGCAAGCGCCGTCGTGGCCGTGGACGCGACCAGCGTGACGAAAGCAGCACCGAGAACGCCAACGACAACGGCTCTGAAAACGACAACGACATCGGCGACGAGGAAGACGCTTTCGACGCCATCGTCGGCGAAGCGACCGCCTCGGGTGAGGCCTCGGACGATGCCGAGACCGAAGCCGAACGCGGCCAGCGCAAGCGCCGCCGCCGTGGCCGTCGCCGTCGTGGCGGCCGTGATGGCGCAGAGGGCAGCGGCGCTGAAGGCAATGGCGCCGACGGCACCGATCCTGAGGGCATTTTCGACGAGGAAGGATCGGCTGAAGTCGTCCGCGAATTCGTCGAAGAGCCAGCGCCGGCGGCCGCTCCTGTCGAAGCCGAAGCACCAGCCAAGCCGAAGCGTACCCGCCGCAAGAAGGCCGATGCCGTGGCCGAAGCGGAGGAAGCCGCTCCAGCAGTGGAAGCCGTAGCCGAAGCAGCGCCCGTCGCTGCCGAGGAAGCTCCGGCCAAGCCCAAGCGTGCGCCGCGCAAGAAGAAGGCCGATGCGGTCGCGTCCGAAGCCGCTCCTGCGGAAACGGTGACGGCTGAGGCTCCTGCTGTAGAAGCTGCCGCCGAACCTGCCGAAGACGCTGGCGAACCGCGTCGCGGCTGGTGGCAGCGCACGTTCGGCGCCTGATCCGCTGAATCGCTGATATGAAGAGGCCCCGTCGGACATTCCGGCGGGGCCTTTTTCGTTGGCGCTTCACACAGGCTTGATCCCGGTGCCCCATTCCATCCACGCCGCCCACCGCGGCATGCCCGCCATATACTGGTGGCCCGGATGCTCGATCTGGAACCCGGCCCTGATCACCGGTGCGGTCACCGCGCGGGACAAGTGGCACCCGCCCATCAGCGGCTTCCACACCGGCTCGATCCGCCGCTGCCATTGCGCCACGCCGCTGTCCGGACTCAACCCGTGCTCCAGAAACAGCAACTGCCCGCCGCGCCTCAACACGCGCCGCAACTCGCTCAGCACGCGCCCCGGATCGGCTACAGAACACAGCGTATAGGTGCACACCACCGTATCGAAGCTCTCGTCGGCAAAGGGAATGTCCTCGCCCACCCCCTCGCGGATATCGGCGCTCAAGCCCTTTTTAACGGCCGCGTCGCGCGCATAGTCCAGCAGCTTGCCCGAAGGGTCCAGGCCCGAAAAACTGGTCACGCGCGCAGGATCGTAAAACTGCTGGTTGAGGCCCCCGCCGCAGCCGATCTCGAACACCCGCCCTTGCGCACGCGGCACCACGCCTGCGCGCAGTTCCATGATGCCGGGCGACGCGCACGCGCATTTGATCACGCGCGGCACGACATGCGCCTCCCAAAAAGCCTTCACACCCATCCCGCTTCCCCCGTTGTTATAACCGAAACCTGCCGCGCCCGCTCACCGTGCGCAATACCGATTGATCCGGATCAATGCGCCGTTCCGCCCAGCGCCTCAAAACGCTACCAATTGTTATAAATTGAGAGGCACTGCCATGGCCCATTTCCCCCAGCACCCCGGTTTCACCTCGGTCCTCCGCCTGATCCGCATGGAAGGCGATATCCGCGACCTGGAGGTCGAAGGCGAAATCCCGCGCGACCTCGATGGCGCATTCTACCGCGTCCACCCGGACCCGCAGTTCCCTCCCAAATTCGCCGACGACCAGTTCTTCAATGGCGACGGCATGGTCAGCCAGTTCCGTTTCCATGATGGCAAGGTCGATTTCCGCCAGCGCTACGCCCGCACCGACAAGTGGAAGGCCGAGAACGCCGCCGGGCGCGCCCTGTTCGGCGCCTACCGCAACCACCTGACCGACGACGACAGCGTCAAGGGCCTGCCGCGCGGCACCGCCAACACCAACGTGCTCGTCCACGCCGGCAAGCTCTTCGCCATGAAGGAAGACAGCCCCTGCCTGATCATGGATCCGCTCAGCCTCGAAACCGAAGGCTACACCGATTTCGGCGGTGACCTGCCGATCAGCGCCTTCACCGCGCACCCCAAGATCGATCCCGTCACCGGCAACTTCTGCGGTTTCGGCTATGCGCTGGCAGGCCCGCTCACCCGTGAGTGCTGCTATTTCGAGATCGACCCTGCGGGCAAGATCGTGCGCAAGGCCGAATTTCTCGTGCCCTACTACACCATGCTCCACGATTTCGGCATCGCCGGGGACTACGCCGTATTCAACGTCTCTCCGTGGACGTCGGACATGTCAGTGCTCGAACAGAACCGTCCGCATTTCCAGTACGACCGGTCCTTGCCGTTCTATGTCGGCGTGATGCGGCGCGATGGCGATGGCTCGGACATGCGCTGGTTCGCGCTCGAACCGTCCATCTGCGGCTGCCATGTGATGAACGCGGTGCAGGACGGCACGAAGATCCACCTCGACCTCCCGGTCTCCGCCACCGGCTCGCTCCCGTTCTTCCCCAACAAGGACGGCACCGCTTACGATCCGCAGGAAATGATCACCTACCTCAGCCGCGTAACCGTCGACCTTGCCAGCAACGAGGACCGTATCGCGTCCGTCACCCGCATCGGCCAGACCCCCGGCGAATTCCCCCGCATAGATGACCGTTTTGCCGGCCAGCCCTATCGCCACGGCTGGCAGATCACTTACGATTTCGCCAAGCCCTACAACGGCCCCGCAGGCCCCTTTGCCGGCGTGATCAATGCAGTCACGCACTACGATCTGGCAACTGGCACCGAGCAGTCATGGTGGTGCGGCCCCGACAGCGCGTTCCAGGAGCCCTGTTTCGTGCCCCGTTCACCCACAGCGCCCGAAGGCGATGGCTGGCTGCTGGCGCTGATCGACAACCACATCAGCAACTATTCGGACTTGTGCATTTTCGAAGCGCTAAACCTCACGCAAGGGCCGGTCGCGCGGATCAAGCTGCCGCTGCGTCTGCGCCAAGGCCTGCACGGCAACTGGGCACCTGCCGACAAGCTCAAGGCTGCCTGAACGCGGTTGTCCGACGCGGATCGCCCCCGCTATCCGCGCCGGACATTGATGCCGCTACTTGCCGCAAGCTTCGTCTGAAAGCCCCGCCGCCCATGCGATCCCCTGATCGAGCAGCTTAAGGCTCTCGGGCTGCGAATAGCTCTCGGGCCGGTGACCAATCGCCGTATAGAAGCTGCGCCCACGCCCAAGGCACCGCGTCCACGCAATCGGATGGTCGCCCATCGCCAGCTTGCGGCCGAAGCCCTCGCCCGGCGTATAGCTGCCCTCATCCAGCGTCGCCAGAACGCGGACATTCTTCGCCCGCGCGCTGCGGTCGAACGAATACCATTCCTCGGTCATCCGCCATTCGGACGGCAGGCCGTGGGTTGCCGGATGGGCCTTGTCGTCGACGACGACCCGCGCTTCCTGGAACTGCGGATTGCCGGGATGGCCGATGAACCGCGCGCCGATCAGCGTATCGGCGTACCAGTCCCAGAAGAACTGCGGATCGCCACCCGATCCATGGATTCCCGCATAGCCGCCGCCCCTGGCAATCCACTTCTGGAACGCTGCGCGCTGCGGCAGCGTCAGCGCATCGCCGCTGATGTTGTTCCACACTACCGCATCGAACTTTGCCAGATCGCCTGCGTTGAACACCCCGCCCTTGTCGGTGAACACGATGCCCCAGCCGTGCCGCGCGGCAATGCCCTTGAGCGCGGTTTCCGCCGCATTGACCGACGGCGCATCGCGGAAGCCCGTGATCTTGCCAAACACAAGAATGGCCGGCCGCTGCATTTTCGCCGGCAGTTGTGGACGCTCGTTATCATAGGTCGCACAGCGCGCGATCACATCGCTGCGTGTCAGCCGCACCTTGGCCAGCCCCGCATCGAGCTTCGCCACCAGCGCGGCATCGCCCTTGCCGATCATGCCCATGACCCCGCGCGGCGTGACGATCCGCTCGAACCCCGGCGGCAGGGCCTGCCCGCCGAACGGCTTCATCATCGCGTCCGAAAGCCCCGGCGACGCCGCTTCGACCACAGCCCGCGCCGCGGGAACGACCAGCACGTCACCTAGCGGCGATGTCGTGGAAAGCGGCGCCCGGCCCAGCGGACAATCGGTCACCGGAGCGGCCATCACGCCCATTCCCGTCAGCGCCACCAAAGCTGCGCCCGTCAGCGCCCCTGCCTTAATCCCCCGGGCCTTCACCATATCCATCTCCCTGAATTTGGCGGCAACATGCCCGCCCTGACAACGCCGGTCAATCGCACCGCTGGCGGCCTCGCGCAAAAGACGTATTGTCCCGGTCACACGATCGACCACCAAGGACGCCATGGACATGAGCGCGGGCACACCGGACGGACACGAGCATAAGCTGGAGGCTTCGCTCCACGCGCGCCACGTGGCGATGATCGCCATCGGCGGGATCATCGGTGCTGGGCTGTTCGTCGGCTCCTCCACCTCGATCGCGCAGATCGGCCCGGCGGTTGTGGTCAGCTACGGGATGGCCGGCCTCGTCATCCTAATGATCATGCGCATGCTCAGCGAAATGGCGATGCTGCACCCCGGCGCAGGCTCGTTCACCGAACTGATCCGTATCGCGATGGGACCGCTGGCGGGTTTCGTCTCAGGCTGGCTCTATTGGTACTTCTGGGTCATCGTCGTGGCGATCGAGGCTATCGCGGGCGCGGTGATCCTTGCGCTCTGGCTCCCGTTCGAGGTCTGGCAAATTGGCTGCGTCCTGCTGGCCCTG
>JAZKBJ010000191.1:0-3412 GCA_040388685.1 Pseudomonadota bacterium | reverse complement strand
TTCATCCTGATCGCCGGGCTGTGGGCGTTCGGCATAACCTCGCCCGATGGCAATACTTTTGCAAATCTCACCGTGCATGGCGGCTTTGCACCCAAGGGCTGGGGCGCGGTCGTCGGCGGCGTCACCTCGGTGATCTTTGCGCTGTGCGGCGCAGAAATCGCCACCGTCGCCGCTGCCGAATCCCACGCGCCCGCCAGGGTCATCGCCCGCATGACCGGCTCGGTCGCGCTGCGCATCCTGCTGTTCTATGTCGACTCGCTGATCCTGATCGTTGCGGTCCAACCGTGGAACACGGTTGTCCCCGGCCAGTCGCCCTTCGCCAGTTCGCTTGGCCTGATGGGCATTCCCGGCGCAGCGACGATCATGAACGTGGTCGTCCTCGTCGCAGTGCTGTCATGCCTCAATTCCGGGCTTTACGTCACCTCGCGCGCCCTGTTCGGCCTCGCCCGCCATGGCGATGCACCGCAGGCCCTCATCCGCCTGAACAGGCGCCGCGTCCCCGCCCGCGCCACTCTTATTGCCAGCCTGTTCGGCTATGGCGCGATGGCTGCCTCGATCTTGTCGCCACAGGGCGTGTTCAGCTTCCTTGTCAGCGCCTCAGGCGCGCTCATGCTGGTGATCTACCTTATGGTCTGCATCGCGCAGGTCCGCCTGCGCAGGCAGGTCGAGGCCAGTGCGCCCGAAACGCTCACCTTGCGCATGTGGCTGTTCCCCGGCCTCAGCTACGCCACCATCGCCGCCATCGTGATCGTGCTCGCCGCCATGGCCTTCGTGCCCGACCTGCGCCCGCAATTCGTGGCCAGCGCGGTGACCGTTGCAATAGCAGCAGGCGCGTGGTTCCTCCTTCGCCGTCCTCGCCTGAAAGGTCACTGATGAAGCCAGCCCACCTGATCGCCCTTGCCCTGGCCGCACTTCCCATTCCGGCGCTCGCAGCCCCGGCACAAGCGGATATCCTGTTCGTCAATGGCAAGGTTCTGACGGTCGACAGGGACTTCTCCATCCGCTCCGCCGTAGCGGTCAAGGACGGCAGGATTGCAGCGGTCGGCGGCAAGGAAGTGGCGAAAAACTGGCAGGCCCCGCGCACGATTGATCTTCATGGCCGCACCCTGATGCCCGGTTTCATCGACGCGCACCTCCATCTGAAAGGCCTGTCGCACCGCTCGATTGAACCGGACAAGGCCCGCTCCATCACCGAACTCGGCACGATGGTAGCCGCCAAGGCCAAGCAGCTCGGCCCCGGCGAATGGGTCGCAGGCTCGGGCTGGGACGAAGCCTTGCTCACCGAAAAGCGCAACCCCAGCCGCGCCGATCTCGATGCCATCGCCCCTGACAACCCGGTCGTCCTCGTCCGTGCCGGCGCGCACAGCGCCGTTGCCAATTCCCTCGCGCTCAAGCTTGCAGGCATTGACGCCAGCACTCCCGATCCCGAAGGCGGATTAATCGAGCGCGGCGCCGATGGCCAGCCGAGCGGTGTGATCCGCGAACGCATCGATCTCGTGCTGAGGTTAGTCCCCGCCGACAACCCGGAACAGATGCGCCCCAGCTATGTCAGCGCGCTAAAGGACCTGCTCCGCCTCGGCATCACCAGTTTCATGGAAGCCTGGACCACCATCGACGACGAGCCGGTCGAACAGGGCGGCATTCCCGGCGGCGGCGGCAACGGCGTGCGCGGCCACACCTTCAAGCAATTGCGCAGCATCTATGCCGAACACGGCGACGCCCTCCCCCGCGCCACGCTCTACATCATGTATCCCGGCGCTGACCG
The DNA here is from genome assembly GCA_040388685.1 of Pseudomonadota bacterium. Lineage (GTDB taxonomy): Bacteria > Pseudomonadota > Alphaproteobacteria > Sphingomonadales > Sphingomonadaceae > Novosphingobium. The sequence goes on along the minus strand of JAZKBJ010000191.1, from coordinate 1,647 downwards.
CCTGAGGAAATTCCCGCACCACACCGGCTTCGGCGATGATCGCCTGAAGCTCGGCCCGATCGGTGAAAGCGCCTATGACGGTGGCTTCACCGGCCCCACCGCGCGCACCTCGCAGGACTACAAGGGCCAGCCCGGCTTTCGCGGCACCACGTTCATGTCGAAGGCGGCACTCAGCGAAATGGTCGGCACCTCCGCGTCGCTCGGCTGGCAACTCGGCATTCACGCCATCGGCGATGAAGCCATCGACACGGTCGCACAGGCCTATCACGAAGTCCTCGCCGCTCAGCCGAAAGCCGATCACCGCTGGTTCCTGTCGCACTTCACCATGCTGCCTACAGAAGCCACGATGCAGACCATGGCGCAGGATGGCATCTGGACCACCGCCCAGCCCAACTTCACCTACAACCTCGAAGGCCGTTACCTGCAGGTGCTCGACGGCCAGCGCCTCGATCACATCAACCCGGTCGCCACCCCGATTGCGCGCGGCATCAACGTGGTGATGAGCAGCGACAATCTGCCGATCGGCCCGATGGTCGGCCTCTATGCCGCCGTCACGCGCAAGGGCCTGACCGGCCACCAGTTCGCGCTGGATGAAGCTATCACCCGCCAGCAGGCAATCCGCCTCTACACCGCCAAAGCCGCTGCCGTGGCATGGGACGAGGGCAAGAAAGGCACCATCGAAACCGGCAAGTTCGCCGATCTTATCGTCCTCGACCGCGATCCACTGATCGTGCCTGCCGAGGAACTCCTGCAAACGCAGGTCGATCTGACTTACGTCGGGGGCAAACTTGTATGGGATCGCACGGGGAAATAGACCTCTGTCCTACATCGATATCCACTGCCATGGTCGTCGAATGCTAACACCCGCGTGCCTGATTTTTGCCCGCCGCTTGCGCCCGTTCGGATCAGCTGGGTGCAAGGCAGCTGAAATTTGCAGCCGAATTGCCCTCACCATAAATGCCTCTGGACTGTGTAAACAGTGTAAACCTCGTTCACATACGTGAACAAAAGCGGCCCATCGGGCACCCCGCCTAATGTGCAGGCTACGCCCCCTTGCCCCCCGCGCTGCATTCGCTAAGGACGACTCACGCAGCCGCAAACGCAATACAGGATATGACGATGGCGACCTTCTCGCTTCCGAAGAACTCCACGATCACCGGCAAGGCCCGCCACCACGCGTCGGCCACGCAAGGCAAGGTCCGCAAGTTCAAGGTCTATCGTTACGATCCCGACAGCGGCGAGAACCCGCGCTATGACACGTTCGAGATCGATCTCGAACAGTGCGGCCCGATGGTGCTCGACGCGCTTATCAAGATGAAGGGTGAACAGGACCCCACCCTCACCTTCCGTCGCTCGTGCCGCGAAGGTATCTGCGGTTCCTGCGCGATGAACATGAACGGCCGCAACGGCCTCGCCTGCACCACCGCAATCGAGGATCTGACCGGCGAAGTGCGCATCACGCCGCTGCCGCACATGGAAGTGATCAAGGACCTCGTCCCCGATTTCACCCACTTTTACGCACAATACTCGTCGATCCGTCCCTGGCTACAAACCGTCAGCCCTACGCCTTCGGGCAAGGAACGCCTGCAGTCGCCCGAACAGCGCGAAAAGCTCGACGGGCTGTACGAATGTATCCTGTGCGCCTGC
>JAZKBJ010000190.1:4316-9504 GCA_040388685.1 Pseudomonadota bacterium | reverse complement strand
GCCACAGGCCGGGTGCTCGCGCAGGACATCGACGGCGATGCGTTGAGCCGGCTCGGTGCGCGCGTGGAGAAGGACCGGCTCGACAACGTCTCGATCAAGCCGGGAGCAGCCGACGATCCGCGCCTGCCCGAGCGCGGATTCGACCGTGTTTTCCTCATTCACATGTATCACGAAGTGAGCGAGCCTTACGCTTTCCTGTGGCACTTGTGGCCTGCCTTAAAGCCGGGTGGCCGGGTGGTCGTGGTGGATATAGACCGACCCACCGAGCGCCATGGCATTCCGCCTGCCTTGCTGCAGTGCGAGATGGAGGCGGTGGGCTTTCGCTTGGATGAATTTCACCGTAAGCCGGAAATCGCTGGATACTATGCCCAGTTCGTTGTCGCCAAAACGCGACCCGAACCGGCGAAGATCAAGCCCTGCCGGGTCACACCGGCAAAGAGTGTGAGCGCGCAGGGGCGCTGAAAGGGAATTAATGTCTGCGTTCAAGGGGTTGAAGCCGATTCTCTATGGTGGCCGTGAAGTCTGGCCACTGGTCGAGGGCGGCAAGGGCGTCGCCGCGACGAACCACATGAGTTCGGGGGCGTGGGCCGCTGCCGGCGGGATCGGCACTGTCAGCGCGGTCAATGCCGACAGCTACGACGCCGAAGGCAAGATTGTTCCACAGGTTTATGATGCCCTGACCCGCCGTGAGCGCCACGAGCAACTGATCCAGTACGCGATCGATGGCGCGGTGGAACAGGTGAAGCGCGCGCACGAATTGTCCGGCGGCAAGGGTGCGATCAACATCAATGTGCTCTGGGAAATGGGCGGAGCGCAGCCCATTCTCGAGGCCGTGCTGGACCAGACGCGCGGACTGGTGACGGGCGTCACCTGCGGCGCGGGCATGCCGTACAAGCTCTCGGAAATCGCGCAGCGCTATAACGTACACTATCTGCCGATCGTGTCTTCGGGCCGCGCGTTCCGCGCGCTGTGGAAGCGGGCCTATCACAAGGTTCCCGACCTGCTGGGCGCGGTGGTCTATGAAGATCCGTGGCTGGCGGGCGGGCACAATGGTCTCTCCAACGCCGAAGATCCGCGCAAGCCCGAAGATCCCTATCCACGTGTGAAAGTCCTGCGCGACACGATGCGCGCCGAGGGCATTTCGGACGATGTGCCGATCGTGATGGCGGGTGGCGTGTGGTTCCTGCGCGAATGGGACAATTGGATCGACAATCCCGAACTGGGTTCGATCGCGTTCCAGTTCGGCACGCGCCCGTTGCTGACCGAGGAAAGCCCGATCCCGCAGGGCTGGAAGGACCATCTCCGCACGCTGGAGCCGGGCGACGTGCTGCTGCACAAGTTCTCCCCAACCGGATTTTATTCGTCCGCAGTGCTTAATCCGTTCCTGCGCGAGCTTGAGGCGCGCTCTGAGCGGCAGATTCCCTATTCAAAGGTCGAGGCGGGCGAACACACCGTGCAACTCGACGTCGGGGTGAAGGGCAAGAATTTCTGGGTAACGCCCAAGGATCTTGACCGTGCGCGTACATGGTTCGGTGCGGGCTTTACGCATGCCCTGCGCACGCCCGACGATACCGTGGTGTTTGTGACCCCGGACGAACGCGGCGTGATCCAGCAGGACCAGAAAGACTGCATGGGCTGCCTGTCACATTGCGGGTTCTCGTCGTGGAAGGACCATGACGACTACACGACCGGACGGCTGGCCGATCCGCGCAGCTTCTGCATCCAGAAGACCTTGCAGGACATCGCCCATGGCGGCGATATTGACCGGAACCTGATGTTTGCCGGCCATGCGGCCTATCGCTTCAAGCAGGATCCGTTCTATTCGAACAACTTCACCCCGACGGTGAAGCAACTTGTCGATCGCATCCTGACTGGCGATTGATCCAGAGGCTCGGGCCCGGCGTGCTTGCGCGTCGGGGAGTCTGCCCTTGCCCGCCTTGCGGAAGAACTGATCAAGCAGGCGATCAAGCACGAAAATGCGAACGACGAGTTTGGCGTCGTCGGGCGCGAGAACGTCCTTGGTGGCGGCCAGTGAGTCGAACCGGTCGCGTGCCTGGCCCAGGGATTCACCCGGGCGGAGCAATTCCTCGACCTGCTTCCTGCTGGCCTTGGCGGTTGCAATGATACCCAGCGCCTCGCTTTCGTCGCATTCGCCGGCGGCGGTACGCTTCTGCAGGCGACACATGTAGTCTCCGCAGATTGACGGGCGCCATTGGCCGTAGCGCTGGCAGGCATTGCCTTCGAGGTAATGGCAGGGGAGTGTCATGGCCGGCGTGCCATCTCTGCGCCGATAGGTCTGGAACCCGCATGCGCTGGCAGGCGCGAGATCGTCTTCCTGCAGAAACGCGAAATCGTGGACCGTCCCGTCGCAACACATGCCGCAGGCAAGGCACAGACGGCTTGCCAGGGAAATTTCGCCAGATGTCTCCATTGCGGTTGTTATGCCGCAGACGCGAAGTCCCGCCTACTTGTCGGCAGTCAGCCCGGTAAGTCATCGTAATGAATGAAGAAAGGTAACAAATTCAAACCCGAAGCTACAACTTTGGTTGGGTCATTCATGCGTTGAGTGATTGTCCGCCAGGGAGGCGGCCTTTGCCTGGCTTGCGAAAATGCTGGTCGAGCAACCGTTCGAAAGCGAACATCCGGACGACCAGTCGGGCGTCCTGCGGTGCCAGCGTGCTGGATGACGCAGCCAGGTCCTGAAAACGGGTGCGGGCATCGGACAGCGTTTCACCGGAGGGCAGCAGCGCCAGCACGGCATCGCGCGCCTGCAAAGCCGAGGTGATGTACGCAAGGGCTTCATCCTCGGCGATATCGTCATCGAGCGCACGCTTTTGCGTGGTGCACTGGAATTTCCCACATGTAGACGGCCGCCACAGATCGTAGCGCGTGCAGGCAGTGCCGCTGAGGTGGTGGCAGGGCAATTTGAAGGCTTCCCTGCCGTCATCGGCAACGGTTGTCTGAAAGCCGCAGGCCTTGGCTGCTTCGGCATCGCCTTCACGCATCACCGCGACGTCAAAGATCGTTCCATCGCAGCACATGGCGCAGGCAAGGCAGAGTCTGCTTGCAAGGGAGGGCTCTTCCGCGTGTGGCACCATGCCCGAACTCTATGGGGGAAGGTCCGATGCGGCTATTTATCCAAAGTAATAAATTTCCTTAATCAAAGTTTTCCTGCCGGATCATAGTCTTGCCCTGTTTGCGGAAATATTTGTCGAGCATCATGTCCAGCGCGGTCAACTTCAGCACGAAGGCCATCGAATCCATTGCGCGCGCGGGTTCCGCAGCGATGGCGGCGCGGCGCTGGCGGGCCTGATGCATCGTTTCATCATCCAGCAGCAGCGGGCGCACGGTTTCGCGCGCCTGCAAAGCCTCGTCGACGCGCCGCGCAGCCTCGTGCGCGGTGATTTCGCCTGAATCGAGAGCGATCAGCGTCCTGCAGCGGAATTTGCGGCAGGTCTCCGGCCGGGATTCGTAGACCATGCAGCGCTGGTTTACCGCATGGGGGCAGGGCTGATGGAAGACGGGGCCTTTCGCGCCGGGGAGGAGCGTGAACAGCCCCTCCACCTGCTGCCGTTCGCTCTCGTCCACTTCGACATATTCGAACAGCGTCCCGTCGCAGCACATGCCGCAGCGGGTACAGAGATGCTGATCTTCGGGAAGCGGTGGCGCGGCAGTCATGGGCAGAGCTTATGGGCCGCCGGACTGCCGCGCAATACGCCTGTCAGATCAATGCCCAAGGCCTCAATCGAACTCCCAGGCACGTTCGCCATGGCTGGTGATGTCGAGCCCTTCGCGCTCTTCGTCGTCGGTGACGCGCATCGGGATGATCATCGAGACCATCAGGGCGCAGACCACGGTGGCAAATGCACTCCACAGGGCGACAATGCCGACGCCGGCGATCTGGGCGACGGCCTGACGCACAAGGTCCATGCCCTCGGCATAGCCGGTGCCGCCAAAAATCGGCGAGATGAACACGGCGAGCAACAGCGATCCGATCATCCCGCCAACGCCGTGAACGGCGAACACGTCGAGCGAATCGTCGATCTGCAATTTCTGCTTCACCAGCTGGATCATCGGATAGCAGACCATCGCGGCAATGGCGCCGAGCAGCATGGCGGCGCCCGGAGCGATGAAGCCAGCGGCAGGCGTGACCGTGGCAAGGCCCGCTATCGCGCCCGTGGCAAAACCGACCGAGGTGGGCTTTCCGACCGAGAACTTTTCGATGACCAGCCAGACCAGCGCAGCGACACAGGCTGCGACATGGGTGTTGATGATGGCCGAGGCCGCATCGTCATTGGCGGCAAGCGCCGATCCGCCGTTGAAGCCGAACCAGCCGACCCAGAGCAACGCGGCACCGGCCATCGTCAGCGCGGGGCTGTGCGGGAGCATCAGCGTCTTTGGGAAGCCGGTGCGCTTGCCCAGCAGCATGGCGACAACCAGAGCAGAAATGCCGGCGGTGGTGTGGACAACGATGCCGCCTGCAAAATCGAGCGTGCCGAACTTCGAGGAAAGCCAGCCGCCGCCCCAGACCCAGTGCGCGACGGGTGCATAGACGATCAGGCCCCACAGCGCGCTGAACGCCACAACCCAGCCGAAGCGCGCGCGGTCGACCCATGCGCCGACCATCAGTGCGGGCGTGATCAGGGCGAAGCACATCTGGAAGAGTGCGAAGGCGCTTTCGGGGATGGCGGTGTTGGCGCGGACATTGCCGAGATGCAGAAGCATCCAGGCGTTGCCACCGCCAAGCCAGCCGCCGCTGACGTCACCGAAAGCGAGCGTATAGCCGACCATCACCCACAGCACTGATGCGACGGCGGCGATGGCGCCGACCTGCACCAGCACGGCAAGGAAGCCCTTGGCGCGAACGAGGCCGCCGTAGAACAGCGTGAGACCCGGCATCGCCATGAGCAGCACGAACGCCGAGGAGACGAGAATCCATGCGGTATCGCCGGAATCGGCAACGTCCTCGACGCTGACAATATCGGCCTGGGCGTGTGCCAGAACAGGCAACAGCGCCGCTGCGGCGGCCAGTGCCGTCGCCAGAATTTTACGCATAGACATCTCCCCCTCGCGCCGACAGGGCCGACGCCAGATCCTCTCCGTTTGAGGCTCTAGAGCAATTTTGCAGCAGCGCACAAGCGGGCATGCGAACGATTGTTGTGCCAAACGAAGAGCGTCAGACCAGACC
>JAZKBJ010000190.1:1833-4306 GCA_040388685.1 Pseudomonadota bacterium | reverse complement strand
ACCTTCGAGCACCTGGTCAGGCGGGCGGTGGCCGTCGGCCCAGAAGCGGATGTTGGCGATCACCTTGTCGCCCGAGGCGATGCGGCCTTCGAACGTGGCGCTGCCCATGTGCGGGAGGATGGCGACGTTGTGATGGGCGAGCAGACGCGCATCGACCTGCGGTTCATGTTCGAAGACATCGAGTCCTGCGCCGCCGATGCGTCCTTCGACCAGTGCCGCGATCAACGCTTCTTCTTCGACCAGTTGTCCGCGGGCGGTGTTCACCAGATAGGCCTCTGGCTTCATCAGGGCGATCCGGCGCGCGTCGATCAGGTGATGTGTTTCGGCACTGGCGGGGCAATGCAGGGTGAGAATGTCGGCCTCTGCGACGAGTGTGTCGAGGTTCGGTTCGAACCGCGCGCCGAACATTGTTTCCTGCGCCTCGGGCAGGCGGTGACGACTGTGATAGGTGACGTTAAGGCCGAACGCGCGGGCGCGCCACGCCACCGCCTGTCCGATCCTGCCCATACCGACGATGCCGAGCGTCTTTCCGGCGAGCCGGTGGCCGAGCATGGTCGAGGGCGCCCAGCCTTCCCATTTGCTCGCGCGCAGCACGCGCCCGCCGTGGTTAAGCCGCCGCGCCACCGAGATGATCAGCGCGATGGTCATGTCTGCAGTATCGTCGGTGAACACGCCCGGGGTGTTGGTGACGATGATCTTGCGGGTCCGCGCGGCGGCGAGGTCGATATGTTCGGTGCCTGCGCCAAAGTTGGCGATAAGGCCGAGTTGCGAGCCTGCTTCGGCAAGCATTGATGAGTCGATCCGGTCGGTGACCGTGGGGACCAGAACATGTGCGGCCTGCATCGCCGCGACGAGTTCGTCGCGCGTCATCGGCTTGTCTTCGGGGCTCAGCGTAACGTCGAACAACTCGCTCATCCGCGCCTCTGTCTCGGGCAGGAGACGGCGTGTGACGATCACGCGGGGCTTGCCCTCTACGCGGCGCGTCGGGCGATATTCGGCGGAACTGGGCATCGTGGATAAAGGCTAGGCGCTGGCAGGGCAGGCGGTCAAGCGCGAGGGTGGCCTGCGGTGGTGGACAGCATGCGGCAAAGTGTTGCTCTCGGGCCGCAATTTTGCGACGGCTGGGATCATGAAAAACATTCGCGCGCATCGATACACAGCGGCCTTCGCGGCGTGCGCGGCGCTGATGCTCGGGCTTGCCGGGCCGGTCTCGGCTCAGGCCGACGACAAGGAAGGGCCCTATTGGGTCTCGACCAGCAAGGACAAGGCCAACATGCGTGTCGGGCCGGGGCGCGATTACCGCATCAGCTGGACCTACATGCGCAAGGGCGTGCCGCTGAAAGCGCTGCGCGTTATGGGTGGCTGGCGTCTGGTCGAGGACAAGGACGGATCGCGCGGCTGGATTCTCGCGCAGTTCCTTACGCGCGAACGCGCCGGGATCGTCGATGGCAGCATCACCGGTATCCGCGCGAACAAGGATGGCAGCGGACGCATTCTCTGGCGGGTTGCGCCCGGCGTGATCGGCAAGCTGGGGGAATGCGCGGCGGGATGGTGCGGCTTCGATGTGGACGGCCGCAAGGGTTTCATCCGCGCGGACAGCGTGTGGGGTGCGCAAAAGCCCTGATGGCGTGATGTCCCCGGCCTCGCGGGCCGGGGACTGCCAGCGGTTCAGACGAGTTCGATGGCGAGCGCAGTGGCTTCGCCGCCGCCGATACAAAGGCTGGCGACGCCCTTCTTCAACCCGTGCTTCTTCAATGCCGCGACCAGCGTGGTGACGATGCGCGTGCCCGAGGCACCGATGGGGTGGCCAAGGGCAGTGGCGCCGCCGTTCACATTGATTTTTTCGTGGGGGATGCCGAGATCGTGCATCGCAAACATGGCGACACAGGCAAACGCTTCGTTGACTTCGAACAGATCGACATCGGCGATGGACCAGCCAGCCTTTTCGAGAGCCTTCCTGATCGCGCCGACCGGTGCGATGGTGAAGTCCTTGGGCTCCTGCGCGTGGGCGGCCAGCGCCACGATGCGCGCAACCGGTGAAAGGCCAGCCGCCTTGGCCACGCTTTCGCGCGTCAGGGTTACGGCTGCTGCACCGTCGGAGATCGACGAAGAGGTCGCCGCCGTGATCGTGCCGTCCTTGGCGAAGGCTGGCTTGAGCGAGGGAATCTTGTCCGGGCGGCCCTTGCCGGGCGCTTCGTCGGTATCGACCACGGTTTCGCCTGCGCGGCTCTTAACCGTGACTGGCGCAATCTCGTCCTTGAACGTGCCGTCGGCGACCGCAGCCTGCGCGCGGCGCAGCGATTCAATGGTGTAGGTGTCCTGCTGCTCGCGGGTCAGTTGATAGGCGTCGGCGGTGTCCTGCGCGAACGTGCCCATGGCGCGGCCCGCTTCATAGGCGTCTTCGAGCCCGTCGAGGAACATGTGATCGTAAGCCGTATCATGCCCGATGCGTGCGCCCGAGCGGTGCTTCTTG
>JAZKBJ010000190.1:0-1823 GCA_040388685.1 Pseudomonadota bacterium | reverse complement strand
GTACGGCGCGTTGGTCATGCTTTCCATGCCGCCTGCAACGATCATGTCGACGCTGCCAGAGGCGAGCGCTTCGGCACCCATGATGATTGTCTGCATGCCCGAACCGCAGACCTTGTTGACCGTGGTCGCCTGAACCGACTTGGGCAGGCCGGCCTTGATCGCGGCCTGGCGGGCAGGGGCCTGGCCGAGGCCGGCGGGAAGAACGCAGCCCATGTAGATGCGTTCGATGCTATCAGGCGCGATCCCTGCGCGTTCGACAGCGGCCTTGACCGCGGTGGCGCCAAGATCGGTCGCCGCGACATCCGCGAGCGAGCCCTGCATCGCGCCCATCGGGGTGCGGGCATAGGAGAGGATGACGACCGGATCGGCGGAAGAAAACTGTGCCATGGCTTGATTGCCCCTGATGGATTAAGCGCTGTCTGGTGCACAGGCACCGGCAGACCTATCCATTATTAGTGTTGCATTGCAGCGAAAGCAAATGGGGCAAAAGTAGCAGCGATGGGAGCAAACGTATTTCCGGGCATGTCGCTGGTCATGCTCATGGCCGGTGGGGCCGTGCTTGGTGCGGTGATCGGCAGTTTTCTGGGCGCAGCGCTCGAACGCTTGCCGGACGGGCGTTCGGTGGTGACCGGGCGCTCGGCCTGCGACGGTTGCGGCAAGGCGCTGACGGTTGTTGAACTGCTGCCGGTGCTGTCATGGCTGATCCAGCGCGGCCAATGCCGGACCTGCGGTAGCGCGATTGGCCGCTGGCAACTCGCCTGTGAACTGGGCGGTGCGGCTGTCGGGGTTGGCAGCGTGTTGCTTGCCCGTGAAGGTCTGGCGCTCGCGGCGATGGTGCTGGGCTGGCAGTTGCTGCTGCTGGGGCTGCTCGACTTGAGGCATCTGTGGCTGCCGCGCGTGGTGGTGGGCTGGCTTGCCGTGAGCGGACTTGTGGTCGTCGCGGCGCGCTGCTGGAGCGAGGGCAGTGCCGATCCGCTGCTGGTTTCGCTGAGCGGAGGATCGATCGGCTACATCATGCTTTGGGGCATTGCGCGGTTCTATCTCAAGGTGCGCGGGCGCGAGGGCATGGGGGCGGGCGATCCGCCATTCATGGCCGCAATCGGCCTCTGGGTGGGGCCGCTGGGCGTGGTCGAAGTGATGCTCGGGGCGAGCATCGTGGGAATAGCTGCTGCCATTGTCATGCTTGCAGCCAAGCGTAAGATCGCAGCCGACACGGCCCTGCCGCTGGGAACCTGTCTTGCCGCTACGGCATGGCCGATCTTCCTGCTGCAAGGGCTGGGATAAGCGATTCGGGGAGCCTGACTGCGATGCTTGAAACCACGACGGGGGAGATCGGGCGCGAGGCCATGGCGGCACTGCTGGGTCGCCAGAAGGCCGCATTCTTGGCTGCCCGTCCCGAACCGCTCTCGGTGCGCCATGATCGCCTGGAGCGCCTTGCCAAACTACTGCTTGCCTATGGCGAGGATTTTGCGCGGGCAATGAGTGCAGACTTTGGCCAGCGCAGCCATGAGCAGTCGATGCTGACCGATGTGATGCCCGCGCTCAGCATGGTGCGCTATTCGCAGAAGCGGATGAAAGGCTGGGCGAAGCCTGAGAAGCGGCACGTTAATTTCCCGCTCGGACTGCTGGGTGCCAAGGCGGAAGTGCGGTATGAGCCGAAGGGCGTGATCGGCATTGTCGCGCCGTGGAATTTCCCGGTTGGACTGACGCTGGCACCGCTTGCGCAGGCGTTTGCGGCGGGCAACCGCGCGATGCTCAAGCCAAGCGAGTTTACCGAGCGGACTTCGCAATTGATGGCCGAACTGTTCCCGAAGTTCTTCGCC
>JAZKBJ010000189.1:6453-6743 GCA_040388685.1 Pseudomonadota bacterium | reverse complement strand
CCATGCCGTCGTGCCCAGATTGCCGATCGGCGCAAACCAGACGCGCACCTGGCTCCAGTCGTTCTCAGGCGATACGTCAACCGCGCGCACGTCGTTCTCGATTCTTCCGCGCCGCCCCTCGATCACAGACCAGTTGGCGTGGCGCAGCAGCACGTTGCGCGAATCGATCACCCGGCTGACGGCGGCGACATGGCCCAGTTCCATTCGGCCATGAGGGGCAAAGCTCATCACCGCGCCCACTGTGGGGCGGTGGCCGCGAGCATAGCGCCCCTCCGCCTGATCCCACCATG
>JAZKBJ010000189.1:2811-6443 GCA_040388685.1 Pseudomonadota bacterium | reverse complement strand
GTTGCTGGTGCCGTCAAACGAACGGTTTTCCGAAGAATTGCGGATTTCTGCGGCGCGGCCCGCTGTCCCGAACAGGGCAAGGCCACAAACAACGACAGCAGTGCCGATTTTTTTCCTCATGCGGCAATTATCTGCCGCTTGGGTTAGTGTGCACCTTATATCGATGGTTAATGGAGGGCTAATCAAACGCCCTCACTTAGGGTCAGGACCTATCAACCCTGCCTTCGAGGTTTGAGGTGAAACGGCCTGGCGCGAGGAGGATGGGCGCAGGAATAGTGGTTCTATTTCAAGCCCATCCGACGTTGCGCTGGGCCGTTTCAGTCAAATCCCGTAAGGGACGCCAAAATGGCTTCCATCTCGAACCGAAATGCGCTGGCCATGGCAACAAGCCGTGGCGGCGCGCATTTCGGCCCGATATGTTCGCCATTTTGACGCCTCGAAGGCGGGGTTGATAGTCCTGACCCTAAAGCGATGCTTGCGTTCACGCGCGGGAACAGCCACGGGAGGCCCATGCGCCCACAGGTTATCATCATCGGACGCCCCAATGTGGGCAAGTCCACCATTTTCAATCGCCTCGTCGGCAAGAAGCTGGCGCTGGTCGACGATCAGCCGGGCGTGACGCGGGACCGCCGCTTTGGCGATGCCACGCTGCTTGGCCTCGATTTCACCATCGTCGATACGGCGGGCTGGGAAGACGAGGATCCCTCGACCTTGCCGGGCCGGATGCGCAAGCAGACCGAGGCATCGCTGGTTGGTGCCGATGTCGCGCTGTTCGTGATCGATGCACGCGCGGGCGTGACTCCGCTCGACGAGGAAATCGCCCGCTACTTGCGCCAGAACCGCGTGCCCATCGTGCTGATGGCCAACAAGGCCGAAGGCCGCCAAGGCGATCCCGGCATCTTCGACGCGTTCTCGCTCGGCTTTGGCGAACCCATCGCCTTCTCCGCCGAACACGGGCAGGGCCTTGCCGATCTGTTCGAGGCGCTGCGCCCGCACATCGAAGCCAAGCAGTCCGAAGCCGACGAGGATGACATTCCTTCGGTCGATGACGAGGAAGAGTTCGATCCCGAATCGGTCCTCAAGCTCGCCATCGTCGGGCGTCCGAATGCGGGCAAGTCTACGCTGATCAACCGTATGCTGGGCGAGGACCGTCTGCTGACCGGGCCGGAAGCGGGCATCACCCGCGATTCCATCGCGATCGACTGGCAGTGGTTCGATCCGGGGCGCGAAGGCTATCGTCCGGTCCGCCTGATCGACACGGCGGGCATGCGCAAGAAGTCGAACGTGGTCGACAAGCTCGAGAAGATGTCGGTCGCCGATGCGCGCCACGCCATCGACTTTGCCGAAGTCGTCGTGCTGATGCTCGATTCCACGCGCGGGCTTGAACATCAGGACTTGAAGATTGCCTCGATGGTGCTCGAAGAAGGCCGCGCGCTGATTATCGCGATCAACAAGTGGGACATCGCCGAAGACCCCTCGGGCCTGTTTCAGGGCGTTCGTGCCGCGCTGGAAGACGGCCTTGCACAGGTGCGCGGCGTGCCGTTGCTCGCCATTTCGGGCCGCACCGGCAAGGGGCTGGACGAACTGCTCACCGCCGCCTTCGAGATCCGTGCCGCATGGTCGAAGCGCGTGCCCACCGCCGCGCTCAACCGTTGGTTCGACGATGCGCTCGCCGCCAATCCGCCGCCGGCCCCCGGCGGTCGCCGCATCAAGCTGCGTTACATCACGCAGGCCAAGACCCGGCCTCCGGGCTTCATCCTGTTCGGCACGCGGCTCGACCAGTTGCCCGAAAGCTACCGGCGCTACCTGATCAACAGCATCCGCCGCGAACTCGGCTTCGACGCCGTGCCGATCCGGATGACGCTGCGCAGCCCGAAGAACCCGTTCGCCAAATAATGCCCACAAGCGCCCTGCCACTCGACCGCGCCATGCTCCCAACGGGGCTGGGCGCGGCGCTGTGGCGCGGCATGCGTGGCAAGTGCCCCCGCTGCGGCGAGACGCACCTGTTCGCGAAATTCCTGAAACCGGTCGAGCGCTGCCGCCTGTGCAGCCAGAACTGGACGCTTCACGCAGCGGATGACTTCCCGCCCTACATCGCGATCCTGCTGAACGGCCACATCATGGCCCCGGTGATTATCGAACTCGGCCTCCACACCGCGCTGCCCGGCTGGGCGATGATGCTGATCGTGGCGGTGCTGGCGGTGGTCCTGCTGGTGTCGCTGCTGCAACCCGCCAAGGGCGGCGTGATCGCCCTGCAATGGTGGCTGGGGATGCACGGCTTTGCGGGGCACGCGGGGAAGGCTGAGGCGGGGCTGACCTAGAGAAAATTGTTCGGCCAGATCATCGTGCGCCACATGTGCGCCGTTGGTGAGCCATCGAAGCCAAGCCCTTCTTCCGGCTCACGGAAGTTGCGGGCAATCACGCCTGCCAGTTCTTCCGGTTCGACTATGGGGAAGTCGTCGAAGAAGTAGGTGTCGTAGAGCGTAACCAGCCGCGCGGTCATGTACCATTCGTGGCCCCGTGCGTATTCCGCATCGCGCAGCAGGTATGCGGGGGGCTGGTAATCGGCGCCGAAGAACTTGTGATAGCTGTCGGGATAGGCATAGCCGACGCTTTCGTCCGCCACATAGCGCAAGCCCTGATGGTACTTCACCGCGAAGGCCACTTCCGGATCGACATAGGGCGCGATCAGTTGCGCGCTCCAGTAGCCGTGATCGGCGCGGATCAGGCAACCGTTGGAAATGTCGTGCAGCAGGCAGGCGAGCACGACCTTTTCCGGCAGGCCATCGTCCAGCGCGCGCTTGGCGCTGACCAGCAGGTGGCGAACGGTGATGTCGCCGAAGCGGTGGCGGAAGAAATCGAGCAGCTTCGGGCGCTCCGGCATGCGCGGCAGGGCAGGATTGTCGCCCATCATGAACACCGTTTTCGGGTTCAGCCGCCGCAGCAGTTCCTCTTCGTTATCAACGAAGTCACTGCCCTTCCAGCCCACCGGTGACGGATAGATCATGCGTTCGCGCCCGGCCTGCGGCCAAGGTCGGTTATCGTGTTCAGAATTCATGCGCGGGGTCTAAGGCAATGACCTTCCTCGATGCAAGCCGGAGCACCGGCAGAGGAAAAGTATCAAAATGATCATAAACGATCACTTTATGTCTTTCACAATCGCTCAAATTTGATTAGGCAGCAAGAGAAGGTCCGGAAAGGGCCTCGATTCTTGAGGGGGTGTCCTGATGAAGCGTGCCGAATCCATTCGTTTGTCCGCGTCCGTTGCCGCCATTGCGCTTTTCGCGCTGGCCAGCCCGGCCATCGCGCAGAACGCAGCAGCCCAGACCGATGCGGAATCGGCTCCCAGCCGGGAAATCGTCGTCACCGGCGTGTTCAGCGCCAAGTCGATTGAAAACGCGCCGATCTCGATCGCTGCGGTCACGGCCGAAGAACTCTCGCAGCAGATCGCCAACAGTTCGGCCGATCTGATCAAGAACGTCCCCGGCGTATTCGTGAACTCCTCGCTCGGCGAAATCCGCAACGTCGTGGCGCAGGCGCGTCTCGGCATATCGGCGGCCGAGCATGAGCGCTACTTCCGCGAACGGCTTGGCGATGTCGACGAGCCGGTGCTGCCATTCGGCCTGGCGGAG
>JAZKBJ010000189.1:1438-2801 GCA_040388685.1 Pseudomonadota bacterium | reverse complement strand
ACCTGCACGAGCTGATGACCACCAACGGCATCGCGGTGCCGCCGACCGTCATCCTCACCGGCAAGCACGACCTGGCGCGCGCCGCCGACGAGCTCGGCTTCCCGATGGTCTTGAAGATCCCGGATTCGTCGTTCTCGCGCGGCGTCTCGGCTAACTCGCTCGATGGCGATGGCGGCTACTACTACGTCTCGATGCAGGAAGACGGCCTGCCGGTGGAGCCGGTGACGGTCGGCAACTTCGGGCCGGACTACTTCTCGCGCCCCGACATCATGCTTGACCGGCTCGAGGGCCTGCGCGGTGGCACGGCGACGGTCACCGGCAACAACGCGCCGGGCGGCATCTTCAACTACATCTCGCGCACCGGTAAATCGCATCCCGGGTTTGAAGTGCAGGGCAAATTCGGCCTCGAAGGCGATGGCAAGAACCCCTACTACCGCATGGACGCCTATGCCGGTGGCGAAATCGGCAACAGCCTCTACTACGCAATCGGCGGCTTCTACCGGAAGAGCGACGGTGCGCGCGATCCCGGCTACGCGCTGAACAAGGGCGGTCAGGTTCGCGCCAATCTGCTGTGGGACTATGGCCAAGGCTCGGTCCGGTTCGACGTCAAGTATCTCGACGATCACAACGGCTGGTTCGAATTCACGCCCGCCTTCGGTTTTGACAACCCCAAGATCGCCAAGGGCTTCACCAACACCTCCTCGGTGCTTCCCCCGCCCAATCCGCACAGCTTCACCAACCCAGACGGTTCGACCGGGTCGTGGGACGGTTCGAATCTCATTCATGCCCGTACCAATTCGTTCGGCATGACCTGGGATCACGAACTTGCCGACGGGATCAAACTGCAAAACCGCGCTCGCTACAGCGAGAACAAGACCGATTGGAACACTGGCGGCGTGATCTTCCCGCTGACGGCAGACGACTTCTTCCTGTCGCTCCTGACTGGCACGTTCGGCCTGCCGGGCACGACCACCTACAAGGTGCGCGGAACGAACCAGGTTGCAGCCGAGATTTTCTCGTTCTCGGGCTTCGATCACACCACGGTGACTAACAACCTGCCGAACCAGCACATCCTGCAGAACGGCGTGTTTTCGCAGGCCGCGCTGACGACCAAGCACCGTTCGCGCACATTCCAGGACCAGCTCACGCTCTCGGCAAGTCTGGATGACCACTCGCTCGCGGTCGGCGCGTCGTTCGCCCATTCGCGCTACAGGCAGACGAGCGGATCGGCCGGCATCGGCGTTTCGGCGCTTGAGCCGACGCCTCAGGTCTACGACATCACGCACACTCTGCCGAACGGCACGGTGCTGCAGGTCACTGACCCGGCTGGCTTTGCGGCGCAGGGTGGCGGCATTTTCGACGG
>JAZKBJ010000189.1:0-1428 GCA_040388685.1 Pseudomonadota bacterium | reverse complement strand
CCAGATCTCGCTGTTTGCGGGCGACGAATGGCAAGTGACCGATCGCCTCTCAATCGACGGTGGCATCCGCTATGAGGACATCCGTTACGACATTACCAATCTGACCCTCAGTGGCGCCGTCCCGGTCAACGGCGGCGCTGGCAAGGATGGCAACCCGCTCACGCTGTGGGACAACAGCCGCAATGCCTACGGCGCGCCGACGAACACCAAGCGCAACTTTCACTATCTGAACTACACCGGCGCGGTGAACTATGAGGTGAGCGACAACTTCCAGGCCTATCTGCGCTACACGCGCGGCAAGAAGGCTCCGGATTTCCGCGGCATTGCCGACATCGATTCGCCCAGCGAAATCGCCACGCAGTTCCCCGAGCCTCAGGTGATCACCCAGATCGAACTCGGGCTGAAGTATCGTTCTGCCGGTGTGCGCGTCGGGGTATTCCCGTTCTATTCCAAGCTTTCGAACGTCGGTTCCACGCAGACCTTCACCGACCAGAACGGCCAGTTCTACACGCCGCCGACCAACTACGGCCAGATCGAGACCTATGGTGTTGAAATCGATGCGGACGCGGATTTCGGCGATATGCTGAACTTGCGCACCGCGATCACATTGCAAAATCCCAAGGCTTCGAAATTCAGCCTGTGGTTGGCCAACAACCCGGGACCGGCTGACGATACCCTGCAGTCCACGCCCAAGGGAGATGCGGACAACAATCCGAAGATCCTGACCCGCACGACCCTCACACTGACGCCGGTGGAAAGCCTCTCGCTGTTCCTGACGCACAGCTACACCGGCAAACGTGCGGCCAACCGTGCCATTGCCTGGTACATGCCGGGCTTCCACACCTTTGACTTCGGTGCGGCTTACGAGTTCGGTGCAGACAAGCGCTTCAAGCTGCAGGCCAACGTCAACAACGTGTTCAACCAGTTTGGGGTCATGTCATGGGCACGTGCGGGCGGGTTCCTCAACTCGCTCGACCGCCAGGGGCTGACCAAGGCTGCGGTTGATGCCAACCCGAACCAGTTGCTGAGCATCATCGCAATCCAGCCGCGTTCGTTCTGGCTGACCGGCACCGTCAAGTTCTGATCAGGTAACAGTCCCTCCCGAAGCCCCGGACGCCGCAACGTCCGGGGCTTTTTCGTGTGCGACCGTCAGAGAACTTCGAACAGTCCGGCCGCACCCATGCCACCGCCAACGCACATCGTCACGACTACGTGCTTCGCGCCCCGGCGCTTGCCTTCGATCAGCGCGTGCATCACGCCGCGCGCGCCGGTCATGCCGTAGGGGTGGCCGATCGAAATCGCACCGCCATCGACGTTGAGCAGATCGTTGGGGATGCCCAGCCTGTCGCGGCAGTAGATCACCTGCACCGCGAAGGCTTCGTTGAGTTCCCACAGACCGATGTCGTCCATCTTCAGGTCGAAGCGCTG
>JAZKBJ010000188.1:7938-10132 GCA_040388685.1 Pseudomonadota bacterium | reverse complement strand
GGGAGGGCCGCGAGACTTACTGAACGCAGTGAAGTTAGTCGCAGCGGGGTGGGCAAGAACGCCCACCCAAACCCTTCAGGGATAGAACCCCGCGAACGGGCCATTGGTGGTGAACTTGGTCCATTGCCCCTCGGGCAGGGCGAGACGGTCGGCCACGGCCCAGAACACCGCCGGGTTCGATACGAAGCCGAAGTGGCTCGAATGAACCTCGATGTTCTCGGTCTGCGTGTCCGTTTCGCTCACGCAGTTTTCCCAGGCGGTGATCCCATCCGAGCGCGAATAGATCGCGGTCGAGGGCACCGGCAGGACGTGATGCCCCTTGCCGTAGCGCGCGGTCGACTTGTCGGACCCTGCCTTGTTCCCGGTCAGCAGTTCGTAAAGCGCGGTCAGGTTGGTGGCGTGCGGATTGCCGGTGAACGGGCTGCCCAGCGTGACGATCTGGCGCAATGCACCATGATCGCGCCGCGCGGCCTCCCGCGCGATCACCCCGCCAAGGCTCCACCCGACCAGACTGACCTTGCGCCCGGTGGCGGCAAGAATCTCGTCGATCCTCGCGGCGAGATGCTCGCCATTCTCGCCCGCCGAATGCTGATCGAGATTCCAGCCGAGATCCCACGGAAACACCTGATAGCCCAGCTTTACCAGATAAGTGCGTAGCAGCACGGTCATGGCATCGCTGGTGGCGAAGCCCGGCAGGACCATGACCGGGTGCCCGTCGCCCATCGGCGCCTTGCCCAGCGCCGGCCAGGCCATGGCCAGCATCGCCGCCTCGGCCATGAAGCGCGGGCTTTCCAGCATCGTCCAGCCCAGTTGCGGGCGCTTGATTGCAGCGGTGGCGGCAGTTGCGTTCAAAGCGTTATCCCTTGCGATCATCGAGGATCAGCGCCCCGGCGCGATAGCCTAGCGCCATAGCCGGAGCATTGGTATTTCCGGTGACATGCCCCGGCATGACCGAGCAATCGACGACGCGCAAGCCCGATACCCCGCGCACCCGCAACTGCGGATCAACCACGGCGCGCTCATCTGACCCCATCCGGCACGATCCGATCGCGTGCAGCCCGCAGCTGGCCAGCTTGCGGAAGGCATCGAGAATATCCTCGTCGCTCTCCACGCCCGCGCCCGGAATCACCTCTTCGCCGATCATGCCCGCCAGCGGTCCGGCATGGACCATGCGCCGCATGAAGCGCACCAGCGCCACTGCAGATTTGCGATCGTGCTCGGTGGTGAGCCAGTTCGGCTCGATCACCGCCGTATCGGATGCACGCGGCCCGCCTGCCCGGATCGAGGCCTCGCTGGTCAGTCTCAGCAACTGGCCATAGATGGTCAGCCCCGGTCGCGGGTCGATCTTGTCGAGCGGCACCGGATTCTTGTCGTCGCCCACGGCAAAGGTGTAGCCGCCCATGTAGATCTGCGCGTCGGTCCGCCCGTCAGGATGCGCGACATTGCAGAATGCGCCCACTTCGAACGGCCCGGTCGCCATGATGCCCTTGCGCGATACAATCCAGCGCAACATCGCCATCACCGCACCGATTCCGCGCAGTTGCCCGCTCGATCCGCGCCCTTCGCGCAACCGGTGTGGCATGGCAAACGCCAGATGCTCGATCATGCGCTCACCCACGTCGGGCGATTGCACCAGCGGTTCGATGCCCGCGCTGCGCAGACGGTCCGCATCGCCAATGCCGGAACGCTGCAGCAGCAGCGGGCTCTCCAGCGCCCCCCCAGACACGATCACCTCTTCCCGGCAGGCAAAGCGGCGCGCCACGCCGTTCACGGTGGCCTCCACCGCCACGGCGCGGCCGTTCTCGATCACCACCCGCTCGGCCAGAGCGCCGGTCACGACATCGACATTGCGCCGTTTGCGCGCGGCGGCAAGGAACGTGCGCGCCGAGCTTTGCCGCTGCCCCTTGCGGATATTGTGCGTGTAAAGCCCCACGCGCGGCCCCGGCGTGCCGTTGAGATCGTCCACGCGGTCAAGACCCACGGCCTCCCCCGCCCCGATCATCGCCTCGGTAAGCGGATAGGAATAGATCGCCGGATCGACATGGACCAGCCCGCCGCTGCCGCGCATCGGCCCCGGCCCCGCCGCATGGTCTTCCAGCGCAAGGAACGCCTCGGTCATCGCCGCGCCGTTCCACCCCGTCGCGCCCGCTGCTTCCCATGCGTCATAGTCCGCAGGCTCGCCCCGGCTCCAGAT
>JAZKBJ010000188.1:6359-7928 GCA_040388685.1 Pseudomonadota bacterium | reverse complement strand
ATGAGCGAGGCGGCAGGAAGCGTGTCCACAGCAACTTGCTGGACTCGTGGGTGGGACGAGAACAGTGAGCTCAGCGGGTGGCGGGCTAGTGCTAAGATAGCAGCCCCAACCGCACTGAGGCAGACAGTAATCAGTACGCCCGCCATTGCCGCGCGCCTGCGATACCGGATAGGCCCAGACGTGCCTGGGGTTGGTCACCAGCTTGGCCACGCCCTTGGGCAGCGTCACCCAGAAGCTGTCGTTCTCGCCGCCGGCTTCGAGCACCAGCACGCTCGACTTGCCGTCCGCGCTCAGCCGCTCGGCCACCACGCAGCCAGAAGAGCCAGCCCCCACGACGATATAATCCCAGACCGGTTCCATACTTGTCCCTCTCGCTGAACCGACCTTGCCACACTGGTAAAAGGGACAACCCTAGCGTTTTGCAGAGTCGGCAAAGTGGCATTCGGGGTGGCTTAAGGGGAAACACAAGGAATCGCTTCTGATCGGGAGAGTAATGCAGGTTACCGGACACGCCATTGCAGACGGATTGTTCACCGACGAGGCCCAGCCTCGGCTGATCGGTGGCCAGGACCGTGACAGCGGGCGGATCGTCTTTCCCTGCCCTCCGGGTGACCGTTTCGCCCCCGTGCCGCTCTCGCGCACGGGCAAGCTGTGGTCGTGGACGATCCAGCGCTATCGCCCCAAGTCGCCGCCCTATACCGGGCCGGAAGCCTTTCGGCCCTGGCCGGTCGCCTATGTCGAGCTGCCCGGGCAAGTGATCGTCGAGGCCCGGCTCACCAATGTGGAATTTGACGCCATCACAATCGGCATGCCCCTGGAACTGACCCTGATCCCGCTCGATCCCGATGCGGCGGAGCCAGTCCTCATCCACGCATTTCAGCCAGCAGGAACCGAAGCATGAGCGGCGACGTCTGCATCGTCGGCATCGGCATTCACCCGTTCGGGCGCACCGATGGCGTGTCCGGCCTCGATCAGGGCGTCAACGCCGTGCGCTCGGCGCTGGCCGATGCCGGGCTGGAATGGCCCGACGTCCAGTTCGCCTATGGCGGCTCTGACTCTGCAGGCAATCCCGATACCATGGTCGAGCGCCTAGGCCTGACCGGCGTCCAGTTCATCAACGTCCGTAACGGCTGCGCGGCGGGTGGCTCGGCGCTGTTCTCGGCGCAGATGGCGATCAAGTCGGGCGAATTCGACATCGGCATGGCAGTCGGCTTCGACAAGCACCCGCGCGGCGCGTTCAATGCCCTGCCGTCGGAATACAACCTGCCTGAATGGTACGGCGATGCCGGCTACATGATCACCACGCAGTTCTTTGCGAACAAGATCACGCACTACATGCACGAACATGGCATCAGCCCGACCAGCCTTGCGCGCGTGGCCAACAAGGCCTTCCGCAACGCGGTTCACGCCGATCACGCATGGCGGCGCGAGCCGGTCGATATCCAGACCATCCTCGATGCGCCGCTGGTCTCGGACCCCTACACCAAATACATGTTCTGCTCCCCGGCAGAGGGCGGCGTCGCGCTGATCCTCGCCAGCGAGAAGAAGGCGCGCGAACTGGGCAAGCCG
>JAZKBJ010000188.1:0-6349 GCA_040388685.1 Pseudomonadota bacterium | reverse complement strand
AGCTTCGAAGTCTTCGCCCCCTCGATCGACATCGGCGGCGGCACCGCCACCGCCACCCGCATCGCAGCGGCCGACGCCTTCCGCCTGGCCGGGATCGGGCCCGAGGACATCGACGTGGCCCAGCTTCAGGATACCGAAGCGGGCGCCGAAATCATGCACATGGCCGAAAACGGCTTTTGCAAGGATGGCGATCAGGAAGCGTGGCTCGCCGAGGGTCGCACCGAAGTGGGCGGGCAACTGCCGATCAACACCGACGGCGGCTGCCTTGCCTGTGGCGAACCAATTGGTGCTTCGGGCCTGCGTCAGGTCTATGAAAACGTCGTGCAATTGCGCGGCGATGGCGGCGGACGCCAGGTTCCCGGCAATCCCAAGACCGCTTACACCCATGTATATGGCGCGCCCGGCGTTTCGGCCGTGACCATCCTCGAACGCTGACAAGAACTGATGGATATCGATCTTTCCCCTGAAGAACTGGCCTTCCGCGACGAAGTCCGCGCTTTCCTTGGCGCCAAGCTGCCGCAGGACGTGCGCGACGGTGCCGCCGCATCGCCCACCGTCTTCGTCGAACCCGACATCGGCCAGCGCTGGAACGCCATCCTCAACGAACAGGGCTGGCTCGGCTACCAGTGGCCCAAGGAAGCGGGCGGCACGGGCTGGAGCCCGGTGCAGCGCTACATCTTCGAAAAGGAGTGTGCGCTGGCGGGCGCGCCCAACCTCACCGTGCTGGGCCTCAAGCTCGTCGCCCCGGTGATCTACACCTTCGGCACGCCCGACCAGAAGGCGACCTACCTGCCGCGCATCCTTTCGGGCGAGGATTACTGGTGCCAGGGCTTCTCCGAACCCGGCAGCGGCTCCGATCTCGCCAGCCTGCAATGCCGCGCCACGCTTTCGCCAGACGGCACGCATTACAAGCTCAACGGCTCGAAGATCTGGACCACCCACGCGCACTGGGCCAACAAGATGTTCGCGCTCGTCCGCACCGATACGGGCGGCAAGAAGCAGGCCGGCATCTCGTTCGTGCTGGTTGACATGAACCAGCCCGGTGTGACCGTCAGCCCGCTGCTCACCCTTGCGGGCGATCACGAAGTCAATCAGGTCTTCCTCGAAGACGTGATCGTGCCGGTCGAGGACCGTGTCGGCGAAGAGGGCGATGGCTGGAAGCTGGCCAAGTTCCTGCTCGAAAACGAACGCGGCGGATCGTGCCATTCGCCCAAGCTCGAATACGATCTCGGCCAGGTTGAAGCCGATGCCGCCCACGAACCCGACGGGCGTGGCGGCGTTCTGGCCAACGATACCGACTGGAAGCGCCGCGTGGCCAAGGTCCGCCTCGGCATCCAGTCGCTCGAAATGATCGAACTCAAGATCCTCTCCGAAGTCGCCAAGGGCCGCCCCCCCGGCCCGCAAACCTCGCTGACCAAGCTGCTCGCCTCCAACCTGCGGCAGGACGTCGATCTGCTCGCGGTCGATCTCTATGGCACTGCAGGCCTGCAGCTCGATTTCGCGCGCCCGTTCTATGGCGACAACGCCCCCGCCCCTATCCATTCCAAGGGTGCGCAAGTGGCCTCGGCACGCTATCTCAACAGCCGCGCGTGGACGATTTTCGGCGGAACCAACGAAGTACAGGCAGGCATCATCGCCCGCACTGTGCTTGGCCTATAAGGGAAGAACAGGATGCAGCTGAGCCGCGAGGCGCTATTGCGCGCCTATCGCCAGATGAAGGTGATCCGCGAATTCGAGGAACGCCTCCACGTCGATATCCAGACCGGTGAAATCGCCGGGTTCACCCACCTCTACTGCGGGCAGGAAGCCGTCGCGGTCGGCGTGTGCGAACACCTGTCGGTCGAGGACAAGATCGTCTCCACCCATCGCGGCCACGGCCACTGCCTTGCCAAGGGCTGTGACGTCAACGGCATGATGAAGGAAATCTGGGGCAGCCGCGAAGGCCTATGCAAGGGCAAGGGCGGCTCGATGCACATTGCCGATGTCGACAAGGGCATGCTCGGCGCCAACGGCATCGTCGGCGCAGGCTCGCCCATCGGAGTCGGCGCAGGGATCGCCTGCAAGATCGACGGCAAGGGCCACGTCGCCATCACCTTCTCGGGCGACGGCGCGTGCAACCAGGGCACCACATTCGAAGCGATGAACATGGCCGTGGTCACCAAGGCCGCGACGATCTTCGTGTTCGAAAACAACCACTATTCCGAACACACCGGCTTCGAATACGCGGTCGGCACGCAGAAGGACATCGCCAGCCGCGCCGAAGCCTTCGGCATGAAGGTGTGGCGCGGCGACGGCACCGATTTCTTCTCGGTGTTTGAAACCATGCGCGAAGTGCTCGAATATGTCCGCGTCCCCGGCAATGGCCCGGCGGCGGTGGAGTTCGACACCGAACGCTTCTTCGGCCACTTCGAAGGCGATCCGCAGCGCTATCGCGGCCCCGGCGAACTCGACCGCATCCGCGAATTCCGCGATTGCCTCAAGAACTTCCGCAAGAGCGTGACCGACGCCGGCCTGCTCGAACACGCCGATCTCGACGCGCTCGATGCCGAAGTCCTCGAAGCCATCGAAGAATCCGTCCGTCAGGCCAAGGCCGCCGATCGGCCCACCGCCGAAGACGTCCTCACCGACGTCTATATCTCGTACTGAGCCGGGGAGCGGACAAATGGCAAAAATGATGTACCGCGACGCCGTCGTATCGACGATCGCAGAAGAAATGGAGCGCGACGAGAACGTCGTGTGCCTCGGTGAAGATATCGTCGGCGGCATGGGCACGCCCGGCGGACCCGAAGCCATCGGCGGGATCTGGTCGACCTCGACCGGCCTGTTCGGCAAGTTCGGCGCGGACCGCGTGATCGACACCCCGATCTCGGAAAGCGCGATCATGGGCGCGGCGGCCGGTCTCGCCTTGTCGGGCAAGCGCCCGATTGCCGAACTGATGTTTGCCGATTTTATCGGCGTGTCGCTCGACCAGATCTGGAACCAGCTGGCCAAGTTCCGCTACATGTTCGGCGGCAAGACCAAGTGCCCCGCTGTCATCCGCATGGCCTATGGCGCGGGCTACAACGCGGCGGCGCAGCACAGCCAGGCGGTCCACCAGATCCTCACCGGCATGCCCGGCCTCAAGGTCGTCATGCCCAGCACGCCCGCTGACGTGAAGGGCCTGCTGCGCACCGCGATCCGCGATGACGATCCCGTAATCTTCCTTGAGCACAAGGCACTCTACGGCATGACCGGCGAAGTGCCCGACGACAAGGAATACATGATCCCGTTCGGCCACGCGCGGCTTACCCGCGCCGGGCAGGATGTGACCATCGTCTCGACCGGCCTCCTGCTCGGCTTCTGCGAGGCCGTGGCCGACAAGCTCGCCGCCGAAGGCATCGGCTGCGACGTGATCGATCTTCGCACCACCAGCCCGATCGACGAGGAAGCGATCCTCGATTCGGTCGAAGTCACTGGCCGCCTGATCGTCGTCGACGAAGCGCCGCCGCGCTGCAGCCTGGCCTCGGACATCTGCGCCACGGTGGCTGAAAAGGCTTTCGCCGCGCTCAAGGCTCCGCCGCTGGCGGTCAACCCGCCGCACACCCCGATCCCGTTCGCGCGCGAACTCGAATCTGCCTACCTCCCCTCGGTCGACAAGATCGAAGCGGCGGTGCGCAAGGTTCTTAGCTACCGCTGAGGAGCCGCGACATGGCCAATATCCGCCCGTTCTGCATGCCCAAATGGGGCATCGAAATGACCGAAGGCACGATCGCCGAATGGATGATCGCCGAAGGTGCAGCGTTCAAGAAGGGTCAGGTGATCTGCCTGATCGAAACCGCCAAGATCACCAACGAGGTCGAAGCGGAGTACGATTCGGTGCTCAAGCGCCTGCTTACGCCCGCAGGCGATGAGGCCTATCCGGTCGGCGCACTGCTCGGCGTGTTTGCGGATGCCGATACGCCCGATGCCGAAATCGATGCGTTTATCGCCGGGTTCAAGCCTGCCGAAACGTCCGTCGCGGCCAAGTCCGGTGGCAGCGCGCCCGCGCCCGCTGCTGCGGCACCTGCCCCCGTGGCAGCGGCTCCCGCGCGCGCTCCGAAGAAGATCGTCACCAACCGCGCGATCAGCCCCGAAGCGCTCAAGCTTGCCGAAGCCGAAGGCGTCGATATCGAACCCATCGCCGGTTCGGGCCGCAATGGCCGCATCACCTATCAGGATGTGGTTCAGGCCCTGCGCCCCGAAGCCGCTGCCAGCTACAGCGGCACCGCCGCGCTGGTGGAGGACAGCCCCGAAGCCTTCGCCTCGCCGCTCGCCCGCCGCATCGCCGCGCAACACGGCATCGCCCTTGCCGGGATCACCGGCACCGGCGCGCGTGGCCGCATCTCGAAGGCCGACGTTCTGGCGCTGGTCAAGCCGACCACGGCGGCAGGCGCGGTGTCGTTCGGCGCGCCATTCGAACTCGTCGCCAATGGCGCGGTCGTCCAGCCGTTCGACAAGATCCGCAAGGTCGTGGCCAAGCGCCTGACCGAGGCCAAGCAGACCATCCCGCACTTCTACTTGCGCATGTCTGCGGCGGTCGATGACCTGATCGCCCTGCGCAAGACCGCCAATCTCGTGCTCGGCACCAAAGCCTCGATCAACGACTATATAGTCAAGGCCGTAGCCATGGCGCTGGTCAAGCACCCCGACGTCAACGTGCAGGTCCACGGCGACAGCGTGCACAAGTTCCCGCATGCCGACGTATCCATCGCGGTCGCCAGCCCCAAGGGCCTCGTCACCCCGATCGTGCGGCAGGCAGACCGCATGCACATCGCCCAGATCGCGGCCACCACCCGCGCGCTGATCGACAAGGCGCAGGCCGGCAAGCTCGGGTTCGAGGACATGGACGGCGGCACCTTCTCCGTCTCCAACCTCGGCATGTTCGGGATCGAGAACTTCGACGCGATCATCAACCCGCCGCAAGGCGCGATCCTTGCCGTCGGCGGGCTGAACCGCGTCGCGGTCGAAGCCGAAAACGGCGACATCGCGTTCGAAAGCCGCATCTCGTTCACGCTGTCGGTAGATCACCGCGCTATCGATGGCGCAGCGGGCGCGCAGTTCCTGCAATCGCTCAAAGGCCTGCTCGAAGCACCGGAAGGCCTGTTCGCATGACCCGCGCCATCACCAAACTCGGCCCGGTCGGCCAGCTCGCCTATCTGCCGCAGGATTTCGATGCGGCGGTGAAGCACTGGACCGAAACCATGGGCGTCGGTCCGTTCTTCCTGATGGAGAACGTCGCGCTCGGCGATGCCAAGTACAAGGGCGTGCCCACCGGCGCGGTCTTCTCCATCGCCATCGCCTATTGGGGCGATGTCCAGATCGAGCTGATCCGCCCCGAAAACGCCGAACCATCGATCTATTGCGGTGAATATGCGGTCACCGACCAGCTGCACCACATCTGCATCTTCGTCGATTCCATCGCGGAAGCCCGCGCCGCCTGCGCTGAAGCGGGCGCGGAAATCCTTGTCGAAGGCACCGTCGGCGAAGACGGCGCGGTGATCTATGTCGACGCAGGACAGGGTCCGGGCGGCGTGATCGAACTCCTCCAGAACATGACCGGCGCCGACGCGATCTTCCAGTCGATCAAGGACGCTTCGGCAGACTGGGACGGATCGGAGCCCCTGCGCAAGCTCTGGTGAACTGAAGCGAAAGGCTCACCCCCAACCCCTCCCGCAAGCGGGAGGGGAGCGAGACTTGCGCTTTTGCAGAAAGCGTTAGTCGCAGCGGGGCGGGCAAGCAGCCAATCACGCCCAAGAAAAACCGTTCGTGCTGAGCCTGTCGAAGCACGCGCGCGGTGCCGACCCTCACCCGCCCAGCAAGCGCGCCTGCAGCAGGCTCGCAGAATCCCGGCGGCTGTCGGCGACCAGCGCCACCGTCGCCGCATCCTCCTCCAGCAGATAGATCACGCGATAGGGCGCGTGCAAAGCCTGCCGCCAGCCCCGCTCGCCGATCGCTTCCAGTTCTGGCGGAATCGGCCCGCGCTCGGGATAGTCGGCGATGCCTTCGATCGTGGTCACAATCGCGGCGACATAAGCTCGCGCACTATCCCATCCCTCCGCCCCGCGCTGTGCAAGACGCTGCTGGAATATCTCTGCAAGATCACTGCGCGCCTGTTCGGAGTAACGAAGGACCACCTTAGGCATCGGACGGGCGGCGTCCCGTGATGCGGTCAAGAATCCCCTCGGCCGGATGCACATTCCCCGCCGCGATGCTGTCCTTCGCCAGTGCGAGCAGCTTGAGCAGCGCCATCGTTTCCTGCATCTGGTAATAGCTGGCCGCGTCCTGCAGCACCTCGCGGCCGACCGCGAACCGCGACAGGATCAGCACGCCG
>JAZKBJ010000187.1:7746-10147 GCA_040388685.1 Pseudomonadota bacterium | reverse complement strand
GGCGATAGACCTTGCCCGCGGTGGAGAAGAACAGCACCGGCGTGTGGGTGCTGGTGACGAACATCGTCGCCACGGCGTCCTCTTCCTTGGTGGCCATTCCGCTGCGGCCTTTACCGCCTCGGTTCTGCGCGCGGAAAGTGGAAAGCGGCGTGCGCTTGATATAGCCGTCGAGCGTGATCGTGACGACCATGTCCTCGCGCTCGATCAGGTCCTCGTCCTCGATGCCGTCGGCAGGCGCGGTGATCTCGGACAGACGCGGCGTGGCAAAGGCGGCGCGAACTTCGATCAATTCCTGCCGCATCACGGCATAGAGCTTCTCGCGGTCTGCCAGGATCGAAAGGTATTCGGCGATGGCTACCGCCAATCCTTCCAATTCCCCGCCAATGTCGTCGCGGCCCAGCGCGGTCAGGCGGTGCAGGCGCAGTTCGAGAATCGCGCGGACTTGTGCATCCGAAAGGCGATAGGTCGCCGCGTCAGCCGCGCCGATTTCCTCGATCGCCTCGACCAGACGGATATAGGGCGCGATTTCGCCCATCGGCCATTCGCGTGCAATCAGGGTTTCGCGCGCCGCTGTTGGATTGGGCGATCCGCGAATGATCCGCACGACTTCGTCGAGGTTGGTTACCGCGATTACGAGACCGAGCAGGATATGGGCACGGTCGCGCGCCTTGTTGAGTTCGAACTTGGTGCGCCGCGTGATCACTTCCTCGCGGAAGCGCACGAAGGTCTCGATGATGTCCTTGAGATTGAGGACTTCGGGACGGCCGCCCCGAATTGCCAGCATGTTCGCCGGGAAGCTCGATTGCGCGGGCGTGTTGCGCCAGATCTGGTTGAGCACGACCTCGGGCGTCGCATCGCGCTTCAGTTCGATGACCACGCGAACGCCTTCGCGGCTCGATTCATCGCGGATGTCCGAAACACCTTCGATGCGCTTGTCCTTGGCTGCCTCGGCCAGCTTTTCCACAAGGCCGGACTTGCCGACTTGATAAGGGATCGACGTCAGTACGATGGCCCTACGATCGCCCCGGCTTTCCTCGACCTTGTGGCGCGCGCGCATGATGATCGACCCCCGGCCTTCATGGTACGCCTTGCGCGCACCGGCGGTGCCGAGGATCAGCGGCGCGGTGGGGAAGTCGGGGCCGGGAATGATCTGGATCAGCTCGTCGATCGTGATGAGCGGGTTGTCCATGTAGGCAAGACAACCGTCGATCACTTCGCCTAGATTGTGCGGCGGGATGTTGGTGGCCATGCCCACCGCGATGCCGCCCGCGCCGTTTACCAGCAGGTTGGGGAAGCGCGCGGGGAGAACCTGCGGCTCATGCTCCGAACCGTCGTAGTTCGGGGTGAAATCGGCGGTGTCCTTGTCGATATCGCCCAGCAGCGAATCCGCGACCTTGGCAAGGCGGGCTTCGGTGTAGCGCATCGACGCCGGCGGATCGGGGTCCATCGAGCCGAAGTTGCCCTGGCCATCGATCAGCGGAAGCCGCATCGACCAGTCCTGCGTCATGCGCGCCAGTGCGTCATAGATCGCGCTGTCACCATGCGGATGGTATTTGCCCATCGTGTCGCCGACGATACGCGCGGACTTGCGATAGGCCTTGGTCGAGGCGAAACCGTTTTCGTGGCATGTCCACAGGATGCGGCGGTGGACCGGCTTCAAACCGTCGCGCACGTCGGGCAGCGCACGGCTGACGATCACGCTCATCGCGTAATCGAGGTAGCTGGTCTTCATTTCATCGACGATGTCGATCCGCTGGAACTCGCCTTCCGGGGCGGGGACGGGGGGGTCGATGATCGTGGTGTCGTCGCTCACTGTGGTGGCTTTTTCATTTTGTTTCAGGGATACGACAAGGCCCTAGGCCAATTGCCGCGCAATGGCCAGCAAGTGCCACCGGATCGCCCGGATTCGCGCGCGGTTTTCCACACTTGCGACGGATTGCCTGAATAATCGGTCGAGGTGTCATTCAATCGCCAGTCAAGGTAAAAAGGATAGCGCACACCCCGTTGCCAAGGCTTGCATTCCGCGTCACTAGCGGGATCGACCAAAGGTGAGAGGACACCGGGATGGGCAAGGCGCCGGGCAGGGTCGCCCCGCCGCGTTCATCCGGTTGAACAGGAGACGATTTCTATGCGTGCTACTTTCGGGTTGATCGGCAAGACTGCCATGGCCCTCGTGCTCGCCACCGGCGCGCTGTCCGTTGGCGCGACCGCTGCGGTCGCGAAGGAAAAGGAACAGAAGGCTGCCAAGGCGGTAAACTCGCCTGAGTTCATCAAGGTTGCGCAGACACTGCAAAAGCCCGTCAACGACGTGATGGCGTCAAAGGACAAGGCTGCGGCGGCTGCGCTCATTCCGCAGCTCGAAGCAGCGGCAGGCACCGTCAAGACGCCGCTCGACCGGATC
>JAZKBJ010000187.1:5909-7736 GCA_040388685.1 Pseudomonadota bacterium | reverse complement strand
TGGCGGCTTGGGCGCCGTCGTCTCATCGCCCTCGCCGCTCGACCGGATCATCTTTGGCCAGTGGCAGCAGCAAATCGGTACGCTCACGGCTAACTCTGCTCTTCAGCAGAAGGGCCTCCAGAACATGATCGACAGCGGTCAGCTCGATGCCGAAAAGACTGCGCTGGTTACCTATTATCTTGGCATGACCGCTTATCAGAACAAGGACTTCGCAACCACGACGAAGGTTCTGGGCCCACTTGTCGCCGCCAATTACAGTGACGACAGCGCAGCCGAAGTGCTCGCCGACTCCTATTCGCAGTTGGGCCAGAACCCGCAGGCGCTTGACGCGCTCAAGGGCGCTGTCGCAGCACGTAAGGCCGCCAACGGCACCGTGCCCGACGCCTGGTTCAAGCGCGCCAATCTGATCGCTTACAAGAACCGCCTTGGGCCGCAGGCCATCGAATGGTCCACCCTGATGGTCGAAAACGATCCCACGCCGATCAACTGGCTGGGCGCAGGGCAGCTTGTGCGTGAATTCGGTACATTCACGAACCAGGAATCGCTCGATCTGGGCCGTCTGCTGCTGCGCTCTGGCGGGTTCCAGAACGACCCGAAGTATGTCGAGCGTGAATATGTCGAGTACATCGAAGCCGCCGATCCGCGCCGCCTTCCCGGTGAAGTGCTCAAGGTTGCGGACATGGGCGTAAAGGCCGGCGTGCTCAAGGCGAACGATCCGTTCGTGCTCGATGCCATGACACAGGCCAAGAGCCGCATCGCGCCGGACAAGGCCTCGCTCCCTGCGCTGGACCGCGAAGCTCGCGCCGGCAAGGACGGCAAGTCCGCACTCGCCATGGCCGATGCCTATCTTTCGTACGACGAGGCTGCCAAGGCTGAGGAAATGTACAAGATGGCGATCGAAAAGGGCGGCATCGACAAGGATCGCGCGCTGACCCGCCTGGGCATCGCGCAGATCGATCTCGACAAGTTCGACGATGCCAAGGCATCGTTCGCGCAAGTCGGCGGCGTGCGTGCGCCTCTGGCCCGCTTGTGGAGCGCATTTGCCGCAACGCAGGCCCGCCCGTAAGCCAGACGGCCAAATAACAAACAGAAAGGGCGGCCTTCGCGGGCCGCCCTTTTCTTGTTTGCAGTCGTCTCGTGCTCTCAACTGACTGGCGCGAAATCACCCGTCGCTTCATCAAGCACGTGCAGCAGCCCGTCCGAGATCGCGAAGAACGCACCGCGCAACCGGAGTTCGCCAGTAGCCTCCTTGCGACGGATGCACGGAAAGGTGCGCAAGTTGGTCAAGCTGGCCCGAACGCCCGCCTGTTCCATCGCCCGCTCGGCCGGGCGCCCTGTGGTACCGTATTTATCGACCACTTCGTCGCGCACACCGTCAAGCAGCGCGATCCAATCGGCGATGAAACCGCCTTCGCCCGGTTCGGTGCCCTTGAGATCCTGTGTCAACGCAGCCTTGCAACCACCGCACATACCGTGGCCCATGACCACGATTTCCTTGACCTTCAAAACCTGCACCGCAAACTCCAGCGCTGCGGAAACACCATGATGGCCGGGCGTCGTCTCGAAGGGGGGCACCATCGCCGCCACGTTGCGGACAACGAATATCTCACCTGGGGCGACATCGAATATCTGCGCCGGATCCACCCGGCTGTCGGAGCACGCGATGATCATCACCTGCGGCTCCTGGCTTTCGCGCAGTTCGCGCCAGCGTTCGAGTTTGGGTGTCCACCCCTGCTCACGGAAGCGGCGGTATCCGGCGAGAAGCCGATCGAGGTCGGGTGATGCGTCCTGGGTCATGGGATGTGCTAATGGGCGCAACATTTCAGA
>JAZKBJ010000187.1:4572-5899 GCA_040388685.1 Pseudomonadota bacterium | reverse complement strand
TTCAAGTGCCGGAAGTTGAGCCTATCTGGACCCCATGAACGACCTTGCAGCCACGCCCGCTCCCCGTCCCGAACGCCAGCGCAAGCCGGACTGGATCCGCGTCAAGGCGCCGACCAGCAAGGGGTATGGGGAAACCCGCACCCTGATGCGCGAACTTGGGCTGAACACGGTCTGCGAAGAGGCGGCGTGCCCCAATATCGGCGAATGCTGGACCAAGAAGCACGCCACGGTGATGATCTTGGGTGACGTCTGCACGCGCGCTTGCGCGTTCTGCAACGTCAAGACCGGGATGCCCCGCGCGGTCGATCCGCTTGAACCGGTCAACGTCGCCACGGCGGCGGCGAAGTTGGGCCTTGAGCATATCGTGATCACCTCGGTCGACCGCGACGATCTGCCCGATGGCGGTGCCGGCCACTTCGTCAAGGTCATCAGGGCATTGCGCGAAATGACGCCGAATACCACCATCGAAATCCTCACGCCCGACTTTCGCAACAAGATGGAAGCGGCGGTCGAGGCCATCGTCGATGCCGGACCGGACGTTTACAATCACAACCTTGAAACCGTGCCGCGCCTGTATCCCACGATCCGCCCCGGCGCGCGCTACTATGCATCGCTGCGCCTGCTCGAACAGGTAAAACGCCACGATCCGCGCATCTTCACCAAATCCGGCGTCATGCTGGGGCTGGGCGAACAGCGTCTCGAAGTGCATCAGGTCATGGACGACATGCGCAGTGCGCAGATCGATTTCCTGACCATGGGCCAGTATCTCCAGCCGACGCCGAAGCACGCGACGGTAATGGAATTCGTCACGCCCAAGGCGTTCGACGCCTATGGTTCGATCGCCCGCGCCAAGGGCTTCCTGCAGGTCGCGGCCAGCCCGCTAACGCGTTCGAGCTATCACGCGGGCGATGATTTCCGGGCAATGCGTGCCACGCGCGAGGCACAACTCGCCAAGGCCGCGTTGAAGGCCTGACGCGAAGGACGAGCAGGCGTGGCGCATATCGTCGAAACCCGCGTGCTGCCTTGGTCGGCCGAGCAGATGTTCGATCTGGTGGCGGACGTGCGCCGCTATGCCGAATTTCTGCCATGGGTCGTGGCGACCCGCATCAAGTCGGACAGCGAAACGGTGATGGTGGCCGACATGCTCGTGGGGTTCAGCGCCCTGCGCGAGAAATTCACATCACGCGTCCATAAGGACCGCCCACGTGCGATCCGGGTAGAATATATCGAAGGGCCACTGAAGCAGCTGGAAAACGACTGGTCATTCACGCCAACAGCCGATGGCGGGTGTACGGTCGATTTCTGTGTCGATTTCACCTTCCGGAAC
>JAZKBJ010000187.1:1045-4562 GCA_040388685.1 Pseudomonadota bacterium | reverse complement strand
CGGAACGCGATCTTCGAAAAACTGGCAGGACAATATCTCGATTCGGCCTTCCGCAAGATGGTCGGCGCGTTTGAAAAGCGCGCGGCCCAGCTTTACGGCAGTAGCAATTCCAGCGCGACCAACGTCGCCTGAAAGCGTACATCTGCGCGGGTCTTCGCGTCGGCAAAAAGTTTGAGTTCGGCGTTGTGCGCTTCGGGGTCCTCGCCGCGTTTAGCGCAGGCAAACACCACAGTGCCAACCGGTTTCTGCTCGGATCCGCCATCAGGCCCTGCAACGCCCGTAATCGCCACGGCCACATCGGCTCCCGACTTCTTGAGCGCGCCCTGCGCCATCGACCATGCAACCGCGATCGAAACCGCGCCGAATGTGTCAATCACGTCTTCGGACACGCCTAGCAACTGCATCTTCGATTCATTGGAATACGTAACGAACCCGCGATCGAGGATCGCCGAGCTTCCCGGAATTTCAGTCAAAGCCGCTGCGACAAGTCCGCCTGTGCAACTCTCGGCCACGGCAACCTTGCGCCCCAGCGCGATGTTCGCCTCGACAACCTTGCGCGCCAGATCGCCGATCTCGGCGGGAAGAATGCTGTCCATGGCTTACGATGACGCCTTGCAGATAGAGAGCGGTGAGGCCTTGCCGGCCTTCGGTTTGTCCGCCAGCACAACCACGAAAGTGATCAGTTCTGCGGTGTTTTCGGGCGGAAGCGGGGAAAGAATGCGGACACCGCGCTCGATTGCGGTGCACTGGTCAGGCTTGATTTCACCGCCGACCATCTCCGAAACCATAGCCTCGACGAATGGTTGCAGGGCATTGTCGGGCAGGGACTTGATCGTCTCGCCCATCTTGTCGTTCTTCGTTCCGCCCAACTTGAAGAAGGCAGACTTGGCCACGGGCCAGTTCGCATTCTTGCGTGCGGCGTAGCGGCCCACGAATTCGCTTCCGCGCGTCGCGAAAAAGCCGTTGGTCGCCAGATGTGGCTTGCAAGCCTTCATTGCTCCGTCGAGCACCGAGGGCAGGGCATAGCCCACCAGCGCGCTCACTTCGCTTTCACTCAAGCAGCCCTCAGCATTTGCTGCCGCATGGGCCAGTTGCCCCTGCGCCAGAGCAAGCCCAGCGCCGAGCATCAGAACCTGCCGAAAAAGCGTCATACCATCAACTCCTGCGGGTTCAGGCCGCGATAACGGTGGCCACGGCCTGCGCCGCGATACCTTCTCCCCGGCCAGTCAGGCCAAGGCGTTCAGTGGTCGTCGCCTTGACCGAGACGGCCCCCAAGTCAATCCCGAGAATCCGGGTGAGCGTTTCGCGCATCGCCAGTTTGTGTGGTCCGATTTTCGGCGCCTCGCAAATGATCGTCACGTCAACATGTGCAATGCGGCAGCCCACCTCGCGCACAAGCTTGGCTGCGTGGGCCAGAAACCTGTCGGATGATGCGCCTTTCCACTGCGGATCGCTCGGCGGGAAGTGATCGCCGATGTCGCCTGCCGCGATAGCGCCCAGCAGTGCGTCGACCAGCGCATGTATGGCAACGTCTGCGTCGGAATGTCCGGCGAGCCCCTTGTCGTGGGGGATTTTCACCCCGCACAGCCATAGCTCCCCGCCTTCAACAAGACGGTGCACATCAAATCCCATGCCGGTGCGAGGCGTTGCACTCATCTCGGATTCCTCAAGATCGGCAGCAAAGGTCACTTTGCGCAAAGCCTCGTCGCCTGTGACAAGAAGCACCTCGTGCCCTGCCGCCACGACAACTTGCGCGTCGTCGCCCGCGTCGTTCGCGCCCTGCCATCCCCGGTGGGCGGTCAGTATTGCGCCAAAATCGAAGGCTTGAGGAGTCTGCACCCGGTGCAGCCCGTCGCGCTCCACTTTGGACTCCATTGTATCACTAACGCCGCGCACCAGACTGTCGACGACTGGCAACACTGGGATTACGGCCAAGCCACGATCCAGTGCTTCCAGCAGGCGTTCGATCACGACTGCAGGAAGGACCGGCCGCGCGGCGTCATGGATCAACACGCGCGTCGGCGCGTCGCCTTCCAGCGCTTCCAACGCCAACCGCACCGATTCCTGCCGAGTCACCCCGCCATGCACGAGACGGACCCCGGAAATACCGGCCAAAGCCTCAGTTGCAACATCGACCCAGCCGTCGGGAATCGCCACCACGACGGGCGCTATCCCGCATGCGACCAGGGCTTCTACCGAATGGCGGACCAGCGGCTTGCCGCGCCAGTGGACAAACTGCTTTGGCACCGCTCCACCCGTGCGCAGACCCTTGCCAGCAGCGACGACAACTGCGGCAACGCTGGCGGGAGCGGGATAAACGGGCATGTCCATTGCGCGCGCCTCTACCAGCGCAAGCCCATCCGGAGCAACAGCCTTGCCGCAAGCGCCGCAATCGACTAAGCGCGTGCCTGTTTTTTAGGCAGAATTCCGCTCATGTCCGAAGTCCCCGTCCCGCCGCAGCTCAAGCCCATCCAGGTCGGCCCCGTCACGGTCGATTGGCCGGTCGTGCTCGCGCCGATGACAGGCGTTTCGGATCTACCGTTCCGCACGATTGTCCGCCGCTTCGGCTCGGGCCTGAACGTCACCGAGATGATTGCAAGCCCCGCCGCCATCCGGGAAACGCGCCAGTCGGTGCAGAAGGCTGCATGGCATCCGATCGAGGAGCCAGTGTCGATGCAGCTAGTCGGCTGCGACCCGGAGCAGATGGCCGAAGCCGCCAAGCTGTCCGAAGACAAGGGCGCGGCGATCATCGACATCAACATGGGTTGCCCGGTGCGCAAGGTCGTCAACGGCGATGCAGGATCGGCGCTGATGCGCGACATTCCGCTGGCTACGCGCCTGATAGAGGCGACGGTGAAGGCCGTGAACGTGCCGGTCACAGTAAAGATGCGCATGGGCTGGTGCCATGACAGCCTCAACGCGCCGGAACTCGCCCGCATTGCCGAGGATATCGGCGCGAAGATGATTACGGTTCACGGCCGCACCCGCAACCAGCTCTACAAGGGCAATGCGGACTGGGCCTTCGTGCGCAGCGTGAAAAACGCGGTGTCGGTGCCGGTCATCGTCAACGGTGACATCTGCACGATCGAGGATGTCGCCACTGCCATCGAACACAGCGGCGCGGATGGCGTCATGATCGGGCGTGGCTCCTATGGTCGCCCTTGGCTGCTCGGCCAGATGATGCACTGGCTGCAGACCGGGGAGCGCCGCGCCGATCCCACTTTGCCCGAACAATATGCCTTGATCGTCGAGCATTACCACGCGATGCAGGAGCATTACGGCACCGTGACCGGCGTCAACATGGCGCGCAAGCACATGGGCTGGTACACCAAGGGCCTGCACGGCTCGGCTGATTTCCGCAACAAGGTCAACTTCATCGACGATCCTGAAGCAGTGCTCGCCAGCCTCGCCGATTTCTATGGCCGCGCGATCGAGCACCAGTTGTGCGCCGCAGCCGGCGATTCGGCGGAGCGGCGCGCGTGCATCACCTCATGGAGGACTACCTGCAGACCGAGTT
>JAZKBJ010000187.1:0-1035 GCA_040388685.1 Pseudomonadota bacterium | reverse complement strand
GCGGCGCGCGGCGGCATGATCGCGCTGCCCGACTGGCGCAGGCAGGAAGCCGGGCAGAAGCCTGATCCCAAGCGCGTCGTCGCGAGCCTTCCTATCGCCTTGCTCCAGCTCGATCCCGACCTGAAGGTGGCGGCGGTCAATCCCGCTGCCGAACAGTTGCTCGGGCAGGGCACCCGCCGTCTCGTCGGGAAGTCTGTGGCCGAGCTGTTCGAATTCGACGAGCCACTCATTCTCGGGCGGCTCGCTGAAGGGGAGGCCCAGTTGTTTGCGCGCGGGGTGCGCGTCCAGATTCGCGGACAGGCACCCCGACCGTTCGATGTCATGACCAGCCCGGTCACGCATTGTCCCGGCTGGCAATTGCTGATGCTTCACGAAGGTGTTGGCGTCGAAGCGCTGTCCGGCGACGGGCGCGGCGCTGGCGGCGGGGAGGGCATTGCCCTGCGCGCGCCCGAAGTGTTGGCGCACGAAATCAAGAACCCGCTTGCCGGCATTCGCGGTGCAGCGCAGTTACTCGACCGCAAGCTTTCGCAAAGCGACCGCGCGATGACCGGGTTGATCACCGCCGAAGTTGATCGCATCGCCAAGCTGATTGACCAGATGCAGTCACTTTCGCGCCGCCGGACCGAACCGGCGCAGCCTTGCAATCTGCACGAAGCGGTGCGTCGCGCGCAGGCTGTCATCGCGGCGGGCGCCCCCGAACCTGTGGCCATCGAAGAGGAATTCGATCCATCCCTCCCACCAATCATGGCCAATCCGGATTCGCTGGTGCAAGTCTTGCTCAATTTGATGAGCAATGCGCGCGAGGCCTGCGCGGGCCGCCAAAATCCGCGCATTTCCGTGCGCACGCGGTTTGCCAGCGGCATCCAGCTGCACGCCGGGCCGGGCGGTAAACCGCTGCGCCTGCCGATCGAGTTGCGCATCTCCGACAACGGCCCCGGCATCGATCCGGCATTGCGCGATCACATTTTCGAGCCGTTCGTTACCGGCAAGAAGAACGGGCAGGGTCTTGGCCTCGCGCTCGTCCAGAAACTGGTG
>JAZKBJ010000186.1:0-7917 GCA_040388685.1 Pseudomonadota bacterium | reverse complement strand
GGCTGCGGCGACAGGCTTTGCCACGGACGGTTCGACAGGATCGCCCGGGTTCAGGAAGCCGCCTGCGCGCAGCACGACGCGCTCGTTGCCCGAGAGTCCCTGGATCACGGCAATGCCGTTCGCGCTCACCTCACCGGTCTTCACATCGCGGCGCTGCGCCTTCTTGTCGCTGCCGACGACATAGACGAACGTGCCCTTGTCATCGCTGAGAATGGCGGATTCCGGAAGCTGCGGCGCGGTGATCGTGCCCGAGCGCAGGTTGGCGCTGGCAAAACCGCCGGGACGCAGCGCCGTGTCATAGGCGAGCGCTATGCGCGCAATGCCCTCACGCGTCTGGGCGTCGATCGTCGGCGAGAGCTGCCAGATCTCCCCGGTGAACACGCGCGTCGTGCCAACCGGCGTCACTTCGGCGGTATTGCCGACGGAAAGACGCGCAAGCTCTGCTTCGGCAAGTCGCGCCTGCATTTCCATCTGCCCATCGCGCGCGAGCGAGAACAACACGCCGCTGCCCGAACTCACCACCTGGCCGACCTCGACCGCGCGGGTCAGCACAAGGCCCGCCGCAGGCGCGATGATGTTGAGCCGCGCAGCGCGCGCGCCAAGTTCGCCGAGGCTGGCGCGGGCTACGCGCACACGGGCATTGGCGGCATCGCGGGTCGCGGTCAGACGGTCGATGTCGGCCTTCGAGATGAATCCTTTGGCCACAAGCTTGAGCGCACGGTCGAGATTGGCCTGGGCCAGCCGCGCATCGGCATCCGCCACGGCAATGTTCGCCGACTGACTGGCAATCTGCTGGCTCTGTACCGACCGGTCGATCACCGCCAGAACCTGGCCTGCGCGTACCCAGTCGCCGGCATCGACCAGCACCTGCACCACCTGCCCGCCTTCGCCAGCAACGCCCACGGGCATCTCGCGCCGCGCAGCAATCGTGCCGCTGGCCGTGATTGTGCCGACGATTGTCGTCCTGCCCGGCACGACCACGGTCACCACTTGCGCCTGCGCGGGCTGTCCGGCGCCATCGGCCGCTCCAACACCGCCATGCATGGCCCACCATGCCCCGATCAGGGCCAGCACCGCGACGGCGCCGATAATCCACTTGCGGCGTGACCGTGGTGCAGCGTTTTCACCATCGGCGAGTGCGCTGAAGGCTTGAGCCCCCTGGGAATCGATGGTCGTTTCGTAATTCATGTTTTTCAAAGCCTTCGTCCCATGCCGGTTCGAGGCGGCCCCTGTTTGCTCGAGTTGGTGTGTTACTACGGCAACGCACCTGCCGCAAGCATCGCGGCGCCACCGATATGGTAGGTCAATGCGCCGCAATAGACTTGGATACGATCAGTGGCAATTCCGTCTCGACGAAGACTTATGCCGAATTGGCAATCGTGTCTTTATTGCACCTGTAACTTTTTGTAACGCCTTGGCGCAGTCGAGCAAGAATAGACACTTAGCGGTGGCGCACCTGCACCAAAGAACAACGGCCGCCTTCCCGAAGGAAGACGGCCGTCATGAATGCAGCTTGGCAGCTTGGTCAGTACTTGAGCTGGCGCTCGTAGAGATCACGATAGTGCTGGATACGCGTCACGCGCAGGCCCTGCATGCCCGAGCGGTCAACCGCCCGCTGCCACGACGCGAATTCCTCCAGCGTCAGGCTGTATCGCTCGCACACTTCGTCGATGGTCAGCAGGCCGCCATTGACAGCAGCCACGACTTCGGCCTTGCGGCGCACGACCCAACGCGTGGTTGTCGGCGGGGGGAGGCTGTCCAGCGTCATGGGCTCTCCAAGAGGACCAATGACTTGCGCCGGACGGATTTTCTGGTTTTCGATCATGTCAGTCTCGTACGTCAGCGAGGCCCGGCCGCAGGGCGACCATCTGTGATTTCCGGTGTGCCCGATGGCGCTTTGCCATTCACTGAAGACTCTGGGTTAACAACACCTTCATCATCCCCCGATTGCGCCGAAACGCCTGAAAATCCCGATGCAATGATTCGGGCGGTCCGTCCGTCAAAGCTGCCGGTCGATGGCACTTCATCCGAATACCCTGCGGTGGCCATGATCCGGCGCAGATCCTGCATCGCGGCGATCCGCGAGCACAAGTCATGCCACGTCATCAGGCGCAGTCCCGCCCCGGCGTCTGCCGGAACGAATTGGCCGGGGTTGTTGAAGCTCATGTCCATCGCCGAGCCTTTTAGGCGGCAGACAGCTAAGGTCCGGTAAAGGGACCATTT
Organism: Pseudomonadota bacterium; assembly: GCA_040388685.1. Classification (GTDB taxonomy): domain Bacteria; phylum Pseudomonadota; class Alphaproteobacteria; order Sphingomonadales; family Sphingomonadaceae; genus Novosphingobium. The sequence goes on along the minus strand of JAZKBJ010000186.1, from coordinate 5,694 downwards.
AACTTTTGTTCATGCTCCCGCGCCTGCCCAGGCGCGCCTCTTTGCCTTGCCTTGCAAAAACGCCTAAGGGCGGAAAATGCCCGCGATTACCTCACTTCCCGACCTGCCTGCGCTGTTTGACCTGCCCATACCGCTGACCGCGCGGCGCGTGGTCGTGGCCATGTCGGGCGGGGTGGACAGCTCGGTCGTGGCGGGAATCGCGGCCGCCAGCGGTGCCGAAGTCATCGGGGTGACATTGCAACTTTATGACTATGGCGCAGCCACCGGGCGCAAGGGCGCCTGCTGCGCCGGCGACGACATCCGCGATGCCCGCGCCGTGGCTGACCGGCTCGGCATCGCTCATGATGTGTTCGACCACGAATCGAGCTTCCGCGAGGACGTGGTCGAGCGCTTCGCTGACGATTACCTCGCCGGTCGCACGCCCATTCCCTGCGTCCGTTGCAACATGGGGCCGAAGTTCACCGACCTGTTCGCCATGGCCCGCGATCTCGGCGCGGACTGCCTTGCCACTGGCCATTATGTGCAGCGCGTGCTTGGCCCCGCCGGCCCGGAACTGCACCGCGCCGCCGATCCTGCGCGCGATCAGTCCTATTTCCTCTACGGCACGACCGAGGCCCAGCTGGAGTACCTGCGCTTCCCCTTGGGCGGCATGCCCAAGAGCGAGACCCGCCGCATTGCCGAGCAGCTTGGCCTTGCAGTTGCCGGAAAGCCCGACAGCCAGGACATCTGCTTCGTCCCTGACGGCGATTACGCCAAGGTAGTGCGCGCGGTGCGCCCGGAAGGCGATGCGCCGGGCGAGATCGTCCATGCGGCAACCGGTGACGTGCTGGGCGCGCATCGCGGGATCATTCACTATACCGTGGGCCAGCGGCGGGGGCTCGAAATCGGCGGGCAGCCCGAACCGCTTTTCGTTATCGGGCTGGATGCGCCCAACCGCCGCGTCCTCGTCGGCCCGCGCACGATGCTCGCTGTGAGCCGCGCCACGATCACCGAAACCAACCGCATCGGCCCGCTGCCGGACGTGCAACTGACCGCAAAAGTGCGCTCGATGGCCAAGCCCGTGCCGGTCACGCTCGAAGGCGCATTCGGCGATGGTGCTTCAACGGCCATACGGTTTCACCAGCCTGAATACGGCGTCGCACCGGGACAGGCCGCCGTGCTCTATGCCGGTGAGCGTGTGGTGGGTGGTGGCTGGATCGAATCGACCGAGCGGCCCGGCACCTGATCCGCTACTTCCACGGCTCCAGCACGCAGCCCCAACCCTCGCGGTAAGTGGCCGTTTCGCTGGTAACCAATGCGAACCGGGCGGTGACGCTTCTCGCCTGTGCATCTTCGCTAAGCGTGACCAGTTCCATGCCCGGTTCAAAATCCTTGCGGCAATCGGACAAGTTGCGTCCGCCTGCAAACCGGCACGAACAGGCCACCCGCGCGCCATAGCTGGCGCCCGTCGTCGCATAGCTGCGGATCGGTGACAGGAATACTGCTGCAAGCAGGGCGATAAGGCCAAGCCCGATCACGATCCACCGCAGACGCCGGGTCCGTTGTGGCGCAATCGTCAGCGACGGAGTTGTGGGGGAATGGGTGTTGCCGGTTGCCATCGGTGCGCGTTCTGGTCGAAAGGACGGGCCTGATGGCCGGTCGTTCCCTCTTCCTTATCGTGGCGCTTGCGCTTCTGCCAGCCATGGCGGGATGTTCGCGGGGGACGAATGCGTCCGATCCGCCGCCGCCCGTATCTGCCGAAGCGCTGAAAGCCGTGGTCAAGGCGCCAGGCACCGACCGCGAAAAGCTCGCCCGCGCTGTCGACGCCCAGTTCGCTGAAGGCATGGGCGAGACACGCGCGCTGATCGTGATGAAGAACGGGCGAATCGTTGCCGAACGCTACGGCGAGGGCGTGCACGAGAATACCCGGCTGGTCAGCTGGTCGATGGCCAAGTCGGTCACCGGGGTAATGATCGGCATGCTGGTGTCCGATGGCCGCCTACGGCTGGACGAGACCGCGCCGGTGCCCGCGTGGCAGCGGTCGGGCGATCCGCGCGGCGAGATCACCTTGCGGCAGCTCCTGCAGATGCGCTCGGGACTGCGCCATTCGGAGGCCATCGATCCGATCTACGAATCGGATGAAGTGCGTATGCTGTTCCTCGACGGGCGTGACGACATGGCCCGCTACGCCGAGGACCAGCCGCTCGAAGCCGAGCCGGGACGGAAGTTCGAATATTCCTCTGCCACCAGCGTAATCCTGGCCGACCTCGCCGCGCGCGTTCTCTCACCAGCGCCCGATCCCGAAAGCCGCCGCCGCGCCGTGGCCGAATACTTGCGCACGCGGTTGTTCGAACCGGCGCGCATGAAATCGATGCTGCCCGAATTCGACCGCGCGGGCACGCTTGTCGGCGGTTCGCTGATCCACGGGACCGCACGCGACTGGGCCCGTTTCGGGGAATTCCTGCGCAACAAGGGATCGGTGCGCGGCGCACAGATCATCCCGCGCCAGTGGATCGATTTCATGGTCACGCCCTCACCGCGCGAGGCGCAGTACGGCGCGCAAATATGGCTCAACCGCAAGCCGACCCATGGCGAGGCGTCGCTTTTCCCCGATCGCGGCCCAAAGGACCTTTACGCCTGCATCGGCCACCTCGGACAGTACGTATTGGTCAGTCCGAGCCTTGGCCTCGTCATCGTCCGCCTGGGCAAGACGCAGGAGGACAAGCGCGGCGCCGTCGTCGACGGCCTTGCAGATATTGTCGCGTTATACCGTTAGGGCCAGAGATCAAGGCAGGCGGAACAGGCCCTCGACCACGGTGACGCAAGATCCGCCAAGCAACACCCGGCCCGCTTCGAGGCTGCAGGCAAAGTCCGCACCCCGCGCCGACGCCTGATGCGCGGAAAACGCATTGCGCCCCAGCTTCGCCGCCCAGATCGGCGTCAGCGCGGCATGGGCCGATCCCGTCGCGGCGTCTTCGTCGATCCCGCCGCCGGGCACGAACACGCGGCTGACCACATCGGCACCGGAACCATGACCTGCGCCGGGCGCGGTCGCGATGAACTGAACGTCTCCGAATGCCAGAAGCGCCTTGAAATCGGGTGCCAGCGCCAGAACGTCGGCCGCCGAGGCATAGACGAACACGTTGTAGCCTTCGCACCGCCACACGTCGCAGGGCACTGGCGCGCCAAGCAGGGACGCAGCTTCGTCGAACGCGCCCGGTGCCGTCGGAACGGCGGGCAGCGACAGGACATAGCGCCCGCCATCCCGCACAACTTCGAGAATGCCTGCCTTGCGTGTCGCAAACGTCACCCGCCCGCGCATCGGATCCTGTGCCAGCACGACATGGCCCGAGGCGAGCGTGGCATGGCCGCACATCGCAACTTCTACGGTGGGGGTGAACCAGCGCAATTCGAAGTCCGCTTCGCCGGAATCGTCGGGCACCAGAAACGCGGTTTCGGCGAACAGGTTTTCTGCGCCAATCGCCTGCAAGGCAGCATCGTCGGGCCACGCCTCGAGCATCATCACCGCCGCCTGATTGCCTTGCAGCGGCGTGGCGGTGAAGGCATCGACATGGAAGTATGGGACTCGGCTGTCAGTCACGGCGTCGGCGCTCCCTGCGCGAGAATAGCGGGGCTAGTGCCGTCCGGTGCAGGTTCGAGAAGGTTTTCTGCCCCCATCACGCCTTCGTCGACCAGTCCTTCGGGATCGGGATGGATGAGGATTTCAACGCCGGGAAACGCTGCGATCAGCTTGTCCTCGATCTCGTCCATCACCCGGTGCGCTTCGGTCACCGTCATGCGGCCATCGACCCAGACGTGAAACTGGACGAAATCGCGGTTGCCGCTGGTCCGCGTGCGCAGATCGTGCAGGCCCTTGAGTTCGGGATGCTGCGCCACGACCTGCAGGAACCGCTCACGCTTTTCGAGCGGCCATTCGTGATCCATCAACTGCTCGATGGCGGCCTGCGACGCGCCCCACGCGCCCCACGCCAGCCACAGCGCGATGCCGAACGCGAAAACGGCGTCCGAGCCCTGAATTCCTGCATAGGTATCGAGCAGCAGCGCCGCGATCACCGCGAGATTGAGGAACAGGTCCGACTTGTAGTGGACGTTGTCGGTGCTGATCGCGAGGCTGCCTGTCGCGCGGATCACGTGGCGTTGGTAGGCCAGCAGCGCGAGCGTTGCGCCAAGCGCGATGGCCGAGACGATCACACCCGACTCGGCCTCGGCCACTTGCGCGCCGCCAAAGAACTGCCCGACCGCACGAAAGGCGAGGCCGATCGCAGAGATCGAGATCAGCACGACCTGGAACATCGCCGCCAGCGCCTCGGCCTTGCCGTGGCCGAAACGGTGATTGTGATCATCGGGTTGTGCCGCGACCCATACGCCAAGCAGCGTTGCGAGGCTGGCGACAAGATCGAGCGCGGTATCGGCAAGGCTGCCCAGCATCGCGGTCGAGCCGGTCGAGACCACTGCCCAGACCTTCATCCCGACCAGCAGGACCGCCACCGAAATGCTCGCCAGCGCGGCCTTGCGGTTGAGATCGTTGTGGGTGTTCGTCGTCGTGGTGTCCATGGCCTGAGCCTTAAGGGTAAAGCAGGGTGCTGGTCCAGCCGCCCGTGCCATCGGGAAGAAAGCGGCGGCGTTCGTGCAGCCGGTGATCGCGGTCCTGCCAGAATTCCATGGCAGATGGGCGCACGCGATACCCTGACCAATGCGCGGGGCGCGGCACGTTGCCGTCCGGATACTGCGCGCGCAGGGCTTCCACGCGGTCCAGATAGGTCTGACGGTCAGGCAGCGGGCGCGATTGGTCCGACGCTGCCGAGCCGAGCCGCGATTCGGGGTGGCGGCTGGCGAAGTAGGCGTCAGCTTCCGCTGGGGTCACTTCGCCGATTGCGCCTTCGATGCGGATCTGGCGACGCAGCGATTTCCAGTGAAACAGCAGCGCGACGTGGGGATTGGCGGCCAGTTCCCCGCCCTTGCGGCTATGGAAGTTGGTGTAGAATACGAAGCCGTCGGGCCCGTGGCCTTTCAGCAGCACCATCCGCACCGATGGAATGCCCTCAGCTGTGGCGGTCGCCAGTGCCATGGCGTTGGGGTCATTCGGCTCGCTCTGCCGCGCCTGTGCGAACCATGATTCGAAGATCGCCATGGGATCGGCATGCGGGATGGCATCGGCGTTCTGTTCAGAATTCACGAGACTTTCCTGACAAGGTTTACACAGTTTACACTGTCCAGAGGAACTTTGGCCCAGAAGGGCTTTGGTGGTGTCTCCCGTATTTGCCCGAGGTCCCCGCCTTCGCGGGGACGCATTGATGTCTGGCGCCACGCTTGAAGGAAAATGGGCGGACGTGCCATGATCGGGATCAATTGCATGGGCTGGTTTCTACTCCGGCAGGCCGGCGTAGGAAAGGCAACCTTGCGGGCAGGCCGCTATGATCCTAGCTAGGCGGCATGGCCGATCCCTATTCCATTCTGGGTGTTCCCCGCAGCGCGAGCGAGAAGGACATCAAGTCCGCCTATCGCAAGCTGGCGAAGGAACTGCATCCCGATACCAACAAGGACAACCCCAAGGCAACGGAGCGCTTTTCCGAAGTGACCCGCGCCTATGACCTGCTCTCCGACAAGGACAAGCGGGCCAAATTCGATCGCGGCGAGATCGACGCCGATGGCAACCCGGCCGGACCCTTCGGCGGCGGTTTCGGTGGCGGCGGC
>JAZKBJ010000185.1:25571-26744 GCA_040388685.1 Pseudomonadota bacterium | reverse complement strand
CGGTCGGTCACGCGACCACCCTCGGGCACGTCGATCTCGGTCAGGTAGAATGTCGTGAAATAGCGACTCAGCCGCTCAGGCGGCCGATAGAATCGAACCCGGACAGTACAGTCCCCGGTCAAGTGTGTGCGCCCCTGTTTAACTCTTGTTTGAAATTAACATTTTTTCATCGTTATCGTTCCGGCACACTGCCTCGCAGGCAGCGCACGCGCAACGAAAAAAGGGCGGGCCCCACAGGAACCCGCCCTTTTTCGTGTCTTGCAATCGCTAAGAATCAGGCAGCCGGAAGGGCTGCCTTGGCCTGCGCGATAACCGTGTTGAAGATGGCGCCTTCGTTCATGGCGAGGTCGGCCATAGTCTTGCGGTCCAGTTCCAGCCCGGCAAGCTTGGTGCCGTGGATGAACTGCGAATAGGTGAGGCCTTCTTCGCGGACAGCAGCATTGATGCGCTGGATCCACAGGGCACGGAAGCTGCGCTTCTTTACCTTGCGGTCACGATAGGCATATTGCCCGGCCTTTTCGACGGCCTGGCGGGCGACGCGGATGGTGTTCTTGCGACGGCCACGATAGCCCTTCGCCTGATCCAAAATCCGCTTGTGCTTTGCACGGGTGGTAACACCACGTTTGATACGGCTCATAAGTCAGCGCTCCTCAGTTCAGCCCGTAGGGCGCCCACTTCTTGATCGTCCGCGCATCAGCGTCGGAGATCACGTCAGTGCCGCGGTTCTGCCGGATGTACTTGGCGTTATGGCTCATCAGGCGGTGGCGCTTGCCGGCCACACCGTGCTTCACCTTGCCGGTGGCGGTGAGCTTGAAGCGCTTTTTCACGCCGCTCTTCGTCTTCATCTTGGGCATTTTGGTCTCCTGATTACGACGCGTCCGATCCGCCTTGGCAGCCCTTGTGGCCAGGCCGATCATCGAATCCGTGTCGGTTGAACGGGCGCCGTTAAGTGAAGCGGCCGCGAAAGGCAAGCGGAGTCACGATTTTCCGATATCTTCCAGATCAAATGCGGTCGTCTGATAAGCCTCGTTGATCCAGTTGCCGAACAGCAGATGGCCATGCCCGCGCCAGGTATTCGCTGGCTGGGCCTGCGGATCGTCCCCCGGAAAATAGTGGCGCGGCAGGTAGCCTGCCTCATCCCGCGCATATTCCCCCGCCAAAGTCAGCGTGTCA
>JAZKBJ010000185.1:20072-25561 GCA_040388685.1 Pseudomonadota bacterium | reverse complement strand
TGGTTGAACATGTGCAGCGTGCGCTGCGCCGGATCGTCGATCAGGCACAGCCCCGTCTCCGGGCTTTCCGCCAGAACGCTGAGGCCATGCCCCTCGGGCAGGTCCTCGCGGCGCACCTCGCTCCAGCGCGAAACCGGCACATCGAACACATCGGGAAGGCCGCGCATGACCGGATTGGCAGGCGCGCGGTTCAGATGCCGGAACACGCCCGATGCCTTGGTCGGCAGTTCGTGCTTGTCCACGCCGTGGAAGTGATGCAGCGCCGCCATCGCGCCCCAGCATACGGCCAGCGTGCGGTGGACGTGGCTCTGCGACCAGTCGAAAATGCGCCGCAGTTCGTCCCAGTAGGTGACGTCTTCGAAAGCCATCGTCTCTACCGGCGCACCGGTCACGATCAATCCATCGAACTTCTCGGCTTTCACATCCTCCCACGGACGATAGAACTCCGACAGGTGCCCGGCGGAAGTGTTCTTGCTGACGTGGTCCGAGATTCGCACCAATTCGAGCTCCACCTGCAGCGGCGTAGCCCCAAGCAGCCGGGCGATCTGCGTCTCGGTGGTGATCTTGTCCGGCATCAGGTTGAGCAGCGCGATGCGGATCGGGCGGATGTCCTGCCGCGCGGCTTCGGTCTCACCCATCACGATCACGCCTTCGGCTTCCAATGTCCGGCGGGCGGGGAGGTTGTCGGAAATCCTGATCGGCACGGCGTCGTGGTCTTTCTCTCAAAATCTGAGTGGAGAAGACGCTTGCGCCAGTGTCCGAATATTTGCCGGATCGGCCACATCCCCTTCCCGGTTTCCCGCGTCGGGCGCCACCTTGCCCGGAGAGGCAGGTTGGCGTTGGAGCGTCACTCCAACTCTCGATGTATGTCTTATCTAGGGGCTTCCCCCCGCCGATGCAACAGGGCGCCTGAGCGCACGAAGCACGTGAACGCTTGCTATTGCGAATACATCGCATTAATACTGCGAATCGTTGGCAATAGCAAAGACGCACGGGATCAACGGCAAATGTACATCTGCATCTGCAATGCCATCCGCGAAAAGGACATTCGCGCTACCGCACGCTGCCATGCCGGCGGCGCCGAAGACATTTATGGCCGCCTTGGTTTCAAGCCGCAGTGCCGCCAGTGCCTCGAAGATGCCGATGACGTGATTTCAGACGAACGGGCCTGCGCACTCGCCTGAATACCTCGGACACCCGAAGCTTTCGCGCTTGGCCACCCGGCTCGCGGCGCATAGTATCAGCCGCACCAACAGCAAGGGAGCCGCGCCATGAAGGGCGACGCCAAGGTCATCGAATTCCTCAACAAGGCCCTGCTCAACGAGCTGACCGCGATCAACCAGTACTGGCTGCACTACCGCCTGCTGGCCAACTGGGGCGTCAAGAAGCTGGCCGAGTATGAGCGGCACGAATCGATCGACGAGATGAAGCATGCCGACCTGCTGGCGGACCGCATCCTGTTCCTCGACGGATTGCCCAAATTTCAGGCGCTGGGCCGGTTGCGGGTAGGCGAATCGGTCGAGGAAATCCTCAAGGCCGACCTCGCGCTGGAAATGGACGCCCTGCCCTTGCTCCGCGATGCCATCGCCTACTGCGAGACGGTGCGTGACTATGTCAGCCGCGACCTGTTCCAGAAGATCCTCGAAAGCGAGGAAGAACACGTCGATACGATCGAAAAGCAGTTCGACATGATCGAACGCATGGGCCTTGCCAACTACGTCCAGCTCAACAGCGAGGCGGCTGAAGCCTGAATCAGGCGCTGCCTGTCTGGCCTGAGAGGTGCGAGGGATCGATGCCCTCGCGCTTCCAAGCCTGAGTCCAGCGCCTGCCTGTTGGCGTCGAAAACAGCACTTCTGGCCGTCCTTGCGCGGCATGCCAGCCATGACGCCGCATCTCGCCTTCCAACTGGCCCGCGCCCCATCCGGCATAGCCGAGTGCGACGAGGTACTTGCTCGGCCCGCGCCCTTCGGCAATCGCGCGCAACACGTCGAGCGATGCCGAAAGCTGGCACAGCGGATTGACCGTCACGCTTCCCTCTCCGCCCCAGTCGTCCGAATGGAGCACGAAACCGCGCGCAGGCTCTACCGGCCCGCCGTTCAGCACCGGCATGTCGGGCGCGGCACCGGGATCGATGCCGATATCTTCCAGCAGCTTGTGCAGCGTGATGTCGTCACGCACCTGCCCCACGCCGATGCCCAGCGCGCCATGCTCGTCGTGCACGCACATCGCGATCACCGCGTGATCGAAACGCGGATCGCCCATTCCGGGCATGGCCAGCAGCAGCCTGCCGCCAAGATATTCAGCTTCGCTCATCGCATTCCAAGATAGTCACGGGCTCTCGCAATTGCGAGATGCCCTTACGCCGCTACCTTGACCTTGCGCTCTTCAGCCGCCTCAAGCAGCTTCTTTTCCACGGCCCGCATCCGAACCTCGTTATCGATTTTCTCGCCCAGCACGTCGGTCACATAGAAAGTATCGACGGCGCGTTCGCCATAAGTGGCAATGTGCGCCGAATGGACCACGAGCCGCGCCTCGAACAGCGCCCGCGCCAGCCGGTTGAGCAGCGCGGGCCGATCGCGCGCGCCCACCTCGATCACGGTGAAGCGATTCGAAGCCTTGTTGTCGAAGATCACGATCGGGCGCACGTCGAAAGCGTCTGCGCGTGGCCGGGCCAGCGGGCGCGCCATCAGTTGCGGCACCAGCTTCACCCGGTTGGCCAGGGCATCGGCAATCGCGTTCTTCAGCCGCGCGATCTGTGTCGCTTCGTTCAAGGGCCGCCCAAGCGGATCCTGCACAAGGAAGTTGTCGACCGCCGTGCCATTGCGCGCGGTGTGGATGCGCGCGTCGATGATATTGCCGCCCGCCAGATGAATTCCCCCGGCGATACGGTAGAACAATCCCGGATGGTCCGCAGCCAGCACGGTTACCAGTGTCGCCCCGCGCGCCGGATACCAGTGCGCTTCCACCGACAGCGGCTCGCCCAGCGCGGTGTCCATCTGCTGCAGATTGAGCGCGATGATGTCTTCAGGCTCGGCAATCCAGTAGGCATCGCCCAGTTGCTTGCCCACCGTGCCGATGAGCGCGTCACGCTCCTTGAGCAAGGCGCCGACCGCCTTCTTCTTGGCGATGATCCGTTCGGCGCGGCCGTGGGTCTTGTGGCCCAGCCGCAGCATTTCCTCGGCGGACGAGAACAGGTCGCCCAGCAACTGCCGCTTCCACGAATTCCACACGCCCGGCCCCACCGCGCGAATATCGACGATGGTAAGCACCAGCAGCAGACGCAACCGCTCCTGGCTTTGCACCGTGTTCACGAAGTCGGCGATGGTCTTGTAATCGGCCAGATCGCGCTTGAAGGCCGTGGCGCTCATCAGCAAGTGCCAGCGCACCAGCCACGCAACCAGTTCGGTCTCCGCAGCCGACATGCCCAGCCGCGGACACAGCTTCATCGCCACTTCCGCGCCCAGCACCGAATGATCGCCGCGCCGCCCCTTGGCGATATCGTGCAGCAGCGTGGCGACATAGAGCACCCGGCGCGACGCGATCTTCGAGATCACTTCGCTGGCCAGCGGGTGATCCTCCTTGGCCTCGCCCTTTTCGATCAGCGCCAGCAGCCCGATCGCGCGGATGGTGTGCTCGTCCACCGTATAGTGGTGGTACATGTCGAACTGCATCTGCGCGATTACGCGGCCGAAATCGGGCACGAACCGCCCGAACACGCCCGCCTCGTTCATCCAGCGCAGCACCGTTTCGGGATCGTTGCGGCTGGTCAGCACATCGAGGAACAGCGCATTGGCGCGCGCGTCCTTGCGCACCGTGGCATCGATCAGCGCCGAATCGCGCAGCGCGTTGCGCATCGTTTCAGGATGGATTTCCACCTTTTCGGCAGCGGCGCAGGCAAACAGCTCGACCAGCCGCACCGGATCTTCGCGGAAAGTGTCGTCCGACGGCACCGCAAGCTTGCCCGCCTCGATCACGAACGGCCCGACTTTCTTGCGCCTGCGGCTGCGCAGCGCGGCAAAGAACCCGCGCTTGTTCCCGGCAAACTGCCCGTCGAGCTGCGCCAGGAACACGCCGGTCAGCGATCCCACCTGCTTCGCCTGCAGGAAGAAGTACTGCATGAACCGCTCGACCGCGCTCTTGCCCGGCCGATCGGCAAAATTCATCCGCATCGCCACTTCGCGCTGCATGTCGAAGGTCAGGCGGTCCTCGGCGCGGTTGGTCAGGGTGTGCAGGTGGCTGCGCACCGCCCAGAAGAAGTTCTCGGCCCGGCGGAACGCGCGATATTCCTCCGCCGTCAACAGGCCGACGTCGACCAGTTCCGAGGCATCGCGCACCTTGTGGATATATTTGCCGATCCAATAAAGCGTGTGCAGATCGCGCAGACCGCCCTTGCCCTCTTTCACGTTGGGCTCGACGACATAGCGGCTGTCGCCCAACTTCTTGTGGCGCTGGTTGCGCTCCTCCAGCTTCTCGGCAACGAACTGCTTTTCGGTTCCGGTGACGACTTCGGCCCAGAACCGGCGCGAGGCTTCCTCGTAAAGATCGCGGTCGCCCCAGACGTAGCGCCCTTCGAGCAGCGCGGTGCGGATCGTGAGGTCGCTCTTGGCCATGCGCACGACCTCGTCGAGCGACCGACTCGACTGGCCGACCTTTAGCCCCAGATCCCACAGGTAATAGAGCATCGCCTCGATCACCTGCTCGCACCACGAGGTCGGCTTGGTCGGGGTGACGAAGGCAATGTCGACGTCCGAATGCGGCGCCATTTCGCCGCGCCCGTATCCACCCACGGCCAGAATCGCGATGCGCTCTCCGGTGGACCGGTTGCTGGCGCGGTAGACCCGCCCGACGATATGATCGTAGATCACCCGGACGAGCTGATCGACGAGGAACGCCTGCGCTTGCGCGCATTCATAACCGGCAGAAGGCTTCGCCTCCAGCCTGCGTGCAATTTCGGCACGTCCTGAATCCAGCGCCTGTCGCAGCAGTTCCACCACCAGAGGCCGCGATTTTTCGCCCTGTTCGGCAAAAGCAGCCGCCACCGCGTCGGCAAGCGCGCGGCGGTCGACAATGGCACGCTGGTTGGCAATCCGGGGAAGCGTCATACCTCCCCTTTAGACTCTCCCGCGTTAGCGTCCAATACCAAGTGAAATCAGGCAGATTGCCTGGCCAGCCATTCCTTGGTGTAAAGCTCTCGCAACGAACGCTTGTCCACTTTCTCCGTCCCCAGCCGGGGCAGAGGCTCGTGAACCTCCCAGAACTGCACCGGGATCTTGAACGGCGCGATGTGTTCTTTCAGGAATTCGCGCAGTTCGTCAGCCGTCGCCGAACAGTTCTCCTTGGCGAGATAGACCGCCGCCGGAACTTCGCCGAACTTCTCGTCGGGGAGACCGAACACGCTGGCCTCACCCACGCAAGGGTGGGCATAGATCGCGTCTTCCACCTCGATGCAACTGATGTTCTCGCCCCCCCGGATGATCACGTCCTTCTTG
>JAZKBJ010000185.1:14244-20062 GCA_040388685.1 Pseudomonadota bacterium | reverse complement strand
TCCGGCAAGGCCGGCTGCGGCGGGGCGTAGAACATCGGCTTCCTGGGATCGAGCGAGGGCTCGAGGCGCATGCGCACCTCGCCTCCGCCGTTCCCTTCCTGCGCCTCGCGCGTCGCCTTCTCGTTGTTCCAATAGCCGAGAAAATTGGCGATCGACCGGATGGCGACTTCCCCAACCGCGCCCTGAGGGAGGGCCGTGCCCGCATCGTCGAGGATGGCGAGATCCACCAAGGGGCGCGATGCCGTGCCGGTGCTGCCGGGCTTGGCCAGATAATTCTCGTTCAGGTTGCCGCAGCCCACTGCGTTGGTTTCGGTCAGACCGTAGCCGATCAGGGGATAGGCGTGGGGCAGCGCCTTGCGCAGCCGGTCGACATGCTCGACCGGGCGCGGTGCGCCGCCTGCGGCAAACGATACGCAGGTCGAAAGGTCGTAGTTGTCGCGGTCGGGGTGAGTCGCGATTTCGAAGCTCATCAACGGCACGCCGACGAAGTAGGTCACCTTCTCTGCCTCGATAAGCCGCATCGCCTCTGCCGCGTCCCACTTGGCCATCAGCACCAGCTTGCGCCCCAGAGCGAACGACTGAAGGAACACCGGTATCTCCCCGGTCACATGAAACAGCGGAACATTCACCAGCGTGGTCGGCTGGACACTAGCGGGCGGAGCCTCGCCCCGCGCAGTCAGGATGCCGAGCATGGCCACCGTCTGCGCAGCGTAGTTCATCGTGCCCTGCACCACGCCGCGATGGTCGGAATAGGCCCCCTTGGCCACGCCGGTCGATCCTGAGGTGAACAGCACCGTCGCCAGATCGTCGCCGGTCAGGTCTGGCAGAGGCGTGTCCGCACCGCCGCCATCCACCAGCAACGCCCCCAGCCCCAGCGTATAATCGCAATCGTGTGCCATGGGCAGCAGCGTGGCACCATGGCTGTGCCCGTCGAGACGCTTGGCGCGCGCGCCGTCGGCAATCAGGTAGCGGCATCCTACCAGATCCACGCCGCTGGCCAGTTCCTCGCCCTGCCACCAGCCGTTGAGCAAGGTGGCGCAGCCCCCCGCCATCAGGATTCCCATGTAAGCTATCGCCCAGTTGGCCGAATTGCGCGCGGCAAGGCCGACCCGTTCTCCCTTCCGCAGGCCAAGGCCGTCCACCAGCCCCCCCGCAACGTGGCGCGCGGCGGCATAGACGTCGGCAAAGCTCAGGCGCAGATCACCATCGACGATAAACGTCTTGTCGCCATGCGTTGCCGCAAAATGGGCGAAGTAGGCTGGCAGGTGCGGCGGGGCGGCAGCGATCATCGGCAATTCGCGTCCGAACCGCTGGATCGGAACCGTGTGGAACATCCCCCCCTCGGCGGTCAGCGCCGCGAATGTGCGGTCCATGGCAAGGTCCAGGTCGGTCTTCATGTCGTCCTTTCAGTCTCCCGGCCCGGTAGCGCATCGCGGCGTGCGCCTTTTCGGGTTTGCTTGCGGCCTTCGCCCTGTGCCAATAGGCTACCCCAAAGGGCGCGATTTGCAGCACGGAAACGGGTCCATTCAGAAGTTTGTAGGGAGTTCGCCACTTGCTGTCACTACTGTCAACAGCGACGCCCCTTGCCGTAGCGTCCGCTGCCGCAAGCGTGGCTTCGGCGGCGGTTTCCGGCCCGATTCGCTGGGAAGATCTTGGCGTCTCCCCGATTGCGCTCGACCTCGGCTTCTTTGCGCTCAAGTGGTATTCGCTGGCATATCTCGCTGGCATCATCCTGGGCTACTGGCACCTGTCCAAGATGATCCGCCAGCCCGGCTCACCCATGGCGCAGCGCCACGCCGACGACCTGTTCTTCTATGCCACGCTCGGCATCATCCTTGGCGGCCGTCTGGGCTATGCCATCTTCTATGCGCCCGAACTGCTCACCCACCCGCAAAACCTCGTGAAGCTGTGGGAAGGCGGAATGAGCTTCCACGGCGGTCTCATCGGCACGGTCCTCGCCATTGCCTGGGTGGCATGGCGCGGACAGCTGAACTTCGTGCGCCTGTGCGATTACATCGCGGTCTGCGTGCCCTTCGGGCTGCTGTTCGGCCGCCTTGCAAACTTCATGAACGGCGAACTTTGGGGCCGCGAAGCCGGACCGGGCCTTGCCTGGGCCATGGTCTTCCCCGGCGGCGGCCCGATCGCCCGCCACCCCAGCCAACTCTATGAAGCCGCGCTCGAGGGCCTCGTGCTGGCAATCGTCCTGCTGATCCTGTTCTGGAAGACCAAGGCGCGCTGGCGCCCCGGACTGCTCGTCGGCACGTTCACGCTTGGCTATGCGCTCGCCCGCTTCACTGTCGAATTCTTCCGCGAACCGGACGCCCAGTTACAGGACTTTGCCCTGCGCACCGGCCTGTCGATGGGGCAGTGGCTGACTGTGCCGATGATGGCGGTCGGCCTGTTCTTCCTCTTGCGCGCGCTCATTCGCAAACCGCTGTCCGCCGCCGGAGCCGGAGCCAACGCGGGACCAATCCCTGCGTGACGACCCCGCTGCTCGAAACCTTCATCCGGCTGATCGACAACACCGGGCCGATCAGCATCTCGCACTACATGGCCGAATCGAACGCGCGCTATTATTCCAGCCGCGATCCCTTCGGCGTCGCGGGCGATTTCATCACCGCGCCCGAAATCAGCCAGATGTTCGGCGAACTGATCGGCCTGTGGATGGCCGACATGTGGATTCGCGCAGGGCGTCCTGACCCTGTCCACTACGTTGAACTCGGGCCCGGACGCGGCACGCTGGCGCGCGACGCGTTGGGTGCGGCCCGCCGCTATGGCCTCGCCCCGCGCATCCACTTCGTCGAAACCAGCACGGCGCTGAAATCGCTCCAGCTCGAACTTCACCCGCAGGCGCAATGGCATGCCGATCTCTCCACCCTGCCCGCCGATGGCCCGCTGCTGATCGTCGCCAACGAGTTTCTCGATGCCCTGCCCGTGCGCCAGCTCGTCCGCATGACCGGTGGCTGGCGCGAACGCATGGTCGGCACGCAGGATGGCCGCCTCCTGCCCATCGCCGGCTCGCAGCCGATGGACCCGGCGGTCCCGCCCGCCTTGCGCGAAGCGCCAGAAGGCACGATTCTCGAAACGTCTCCCGCCGCCGCCGCCGTTCTCTATGAAGTTTCTGGACGCCTCGCAGCGCAAGGCGGTGCAGCGCTGTTCTTCGACTATGGCCATGCAGAACCGCGCTTCGGCTCCTCGCTCCAGGCCGTGCGTGAACACCGCAAGGTCGATGTCTTCGCCAGCCCCGGCGAGGCTGATCTCACCGCGCATGTCGATTTCTCCGTGCTAGCGCCAATCGCACAATCGCGCGGGGTGCGCTGGATGGGTACGACCGAGCAGGGCCGCTGGCTCAGGGCGTTGGGCATCGAAGCGCGCGCGCAGGCGCTGGCCGACTTCGCCCCTGCGCACGCCACCGCCATCCACGCGGCGCAAGAGCGGCTTACGGGCGAAGGCCAGATGGGCGTGCTGTTCAAGGTGATGGGCCTTGCCTCTGCCACGTGGCCAGAAGGTGCGGGATTCTAGCGAATCCCCCTTTTCGGCTCGCGTGCCTGCAAACCCGTCAAAAAGCGGCGCGAATCCGCCATGTTTCCCATACCAAAATGCCTGTTGGCAAAGCCGTAGCTTTGCGTCTATCAGGCGCGCCAAGTGGGGGCTGGCATGGCGCGTTTGCGCCTGCCCGGCTCCCGTGCGACTCGGGCTTTCCCATGCGGGTTTTCCGGGTACGTATCAAAGGGGCAAGTTGGACCGCGTGCGATCCGCGCGCGCGGCGGCAGCAGGCAGGGAATTTCAATGGCTGATGAGGCGAGCATCGACACTTCGGTAGTACCCGAAGAGGGCGTGCGCCGACGCGATTTCATCAATATCGCGGCGGTGAGTTTTGCGGGTGTGGGCGGTGCGGCCGTCATTCTTCCGCTGGTAAGTCAGATGGCGCCTTCGGCGGACGTCCTGGCAGAAAGCTCGACCGAGATCGACATCTCGGCGATCCAGCCGGGACAGGCGATCAAGGCCGTGTTCCGCAAGCAGCCGGTGTTCATCCGCAACCTCACCCCGGTGGAAATCGCCGAGGCCGAGAAGGTCGATGTCTCCAGCCTGCGCGACCCGCAGTCGCTGGAAGACCGCACCAAGGAAGGCAAGACCAACTGGCTCATCACCATGGGCGTCTGCACCCACCTCGGCTGCGTGCCGCTCGGCGCCGGTGAAGGCGAAGTGAAGGGTGAGTTCGGCGGTTATTTCTGCCCGTGCCACGGTTCGTCCTACGACACCGCAGCGCGCATCCGCAAAGGCCCGGCACCGAAGAACCTCGAGGTGCCTACCTATGAATTCTCTTCCGACACTGTCGTGAAGATCGGCTGAGGACAGGACTCATGAGCTTTCCCTGGGCGAACGAATACAAGCCGACCAATGGGCTGACGCAGTGGCTGGATGAAAAGCTGCCCCTGCCGCGCTTCGTTTACAACGCGGTCGGCGCCGGATACCCGGTCCCCCGCAACCTGAACTACATGTGGAACTTCGGCGTTCTCGCCGGCTTCTGCCTGATGCTTCAGATCGTCACCGGCGTCATCCTTGCGATGCACTACGCCGCCAACGCGGGCGTTGCGTTCGACTCGGTCGAACACATCATGCGCGACGTGAACTGGGGCTGGATGATGCGCTATGCGCACGCCAACGGTGCCTCGGCCTTCTTTGTCGTCGTCTACCTGCACATCTTCCGCGGCTTCTTCTACTCATCGTACAAAGCCCCGCGCGAGATGATCTGGCTGCTCGGCGTCGTGATCTTCCTCCTGATGATGGCCACCGCCTTCATGGGCTACGTGCTGCCATGGGGCCAGATGTCGTTCTGGGGAGCAAAGGTCATCACCGGCCTGTTCGGTGCAATTCCGGTCGTCGGCGTGCCCATTCAGCAGTGGTTGCTGGGCGGTTTCGCTCCCGATAACGCCGCGCTGAACCGCTTCTTCTCGCTTCACTTCCTGCTGCCGTTCGTGATTGCCGGTGTCATCATCCTGCACATCTGGGCGCTGCACATCCCCGGTTCGTCGAACCCGACCGGCGTGGAAGTGAAGACCGAAAGCGATACCGTTCCGTTCCACCCGTACTACACGGCAAAGGACGGCTTCGGACTGGGCGTGTTCCTGCTGATCTACTGCGCATTCCTGTTCTTCATGCCGAACGCGCTGGGTCACCCGGACAACTACATTCCGGCAAACCCGCTTTCGACGCCTGCCCACATCGTTCCCGAATGGTACTTCTGGCCGTTCTACGCGATCCTGCGCGCCTTCACGTCGGACTTCTTCTTCATCCCGGCCAAGCTGATGGGCGTCCTTGCGATGTTCTCGGCGATCCTGGTGTGGTTCTTCCTGCCCTGGCTGGATACCTCGCCGGTGCGTTCGGGCCACTACCGTCCGCTGTTCCGCAAGTTCTTCTGGATCCTGCTGATCGACGTCGCCGTGCTCGGCTACTGCGGTGGCGCTCCGGCAGCGGAACCCTTCGTGATGATCTCGCAGATCGCCTCGATGTATTACTTCCTGCACTTCCTCGTCATTCTCCCGCTCGTTTCCTCGATCGAAAAGCCGGAACCGCTTCCGTTCTCGATCACCGAATCCGTGCTGGGCAAGGATGAGAGCGCCGTGCTCAACGCCAACCCCGCTGCTGCCTGAGCCAGCCGAAGCGTTAGAGAAAGAGAACCCTATGGTCCGTCTTTTTGGCCCCCTGGTCGGCCTCTTCTTCGCGGTCGCGCTGCTCTGGTCGTTCGGCAACGGCGCCTACACCGCGATCACTGAACCGACCCACGCCACCGTGGAAAGCGTGTTCCACAAGCACC
>JAZKBJ010000185.1:12108-14234 GCA_040388685.1 Pseudomonadota bacterium | reverse complement strand
AGGAGCTGGAACTTGCCAGCGACGGCGCTTTCGGCCGTTTCGACAAGCAGCAGCTCCAGCGCGGCTTCCAGGTCTACAAGGAAGTCTGCGCCACCTGCCATTCGCTCAAGCAGATCGCCTTCCGCGATCTGGCGGCGCTCGGTTATTCCGAAGCCGAAGTGAAGGCGATCGCCAAGGGCTGGGCAACGAAGGCACCGACCTTCAACCCCGTCACCGGTGACCGCGGCGAACGTGACAACATCGCGTCCGACCACATTCCGGCGGTCTACTACGCAGGCCAGGGCGTTCCGCCAGACCTGTCGCTGATGACCAAGGCGCGTCACGACGGCGGTGCCTATGTCTACTCGCTGCTGACCGGCTATTCCGAACAGCCCGCCGAACTGCTCAAGCAGTTCCCGGACGCCAAGACCCCGGACGGCCTGCACTACAACCCGTACTTCGCGAACCTCAACCTCGCGATGCCGGCCCCGCTCGCCAGCGACGATCAGGTCACCTATTCGGATGGCACCAAGGCCACCGTCGACCAGATGGCACAGGACGTTTCGGCGTTCCTCGTCTGGACCGCCGAACCGAAGCTGGACAAGCGCAAGCAGACCGGCTGGGCCGTCCTCGGCTTCCTGCTGGTTGCCACGGTCCTCGCCTACCTCGCCAAGAAGAACGTCTGGGCTGACAAGCACTGAGTTCCTCGCCACGGCGGAACGAACAAAGGCCACCGGAAACGGTGGCCTTTTTCGTATCCGGCGATAGCATCGCTGAGCAATGACACCCGAAGACCTCAAAGCCCTCGTCCGCACCGTCCCGGACTTCCCCGCCCCCGGCATCCTGTTCCGCGACATCACCACGCTGATCGCGCATGGCCCCGGCCTTTCCGCAACGATCGATCATCTCGCCGAAATGGCCCACGGTGCCGGAGCAGAAGCCCTGGCCGGGATGGAAGCACGCGGCTTCATCTTTGGCGCAGCCGTCGCCGCGCGCATGGGCCTCGGCTTCGTACCGATCCGCAAACCGGGCAAATTGCCAGTGCCCACGATCAGCGTCGATTACATGCTTGAATATGGCACTGACCGTCTGGAACTTGACCCGACTGTGATCCACAAGGGCCAGCGCGTGGTCATCATGGATGACCTTATCGCCACCGGTGGCACTGCGCTGGCCGCCGCAGAACTGCTAAAGCTGGCTGGCGCACACGTCACTCATGCAATCTTCGTGATCGACCTCCCCGACTTGAACGGTGCCTCCCGCCTGCGCCACGCTGGCCTGACGGTTGAAGCCTTGATGGACTTTCCCGGTCACTGAACGAAAAAAGGCGGCCCAAACGGACCGCCCTTTTCAAACCAGCAACGGAAAAGTCTAATCCACCAGCATCAGCGCATCGAGCGCCACCACGCCCTCGCCCAGCGGGTGCAGGATCACCGGGTTAAGATCGATCTCGCGGATCGAAGGTTCCGCCCGCAACACTTGCCCAACCTTGACGATCAGCTTGGCCAGCGCGGGAACGTCCAGCGCGGGCGAACCGCGATAACCGCTGAGCAGCGCCGCGCTCTTCAGTTTCATCAGCTCCGCTACAACCGCGTCCTCGGTCAGGTCCGCCGTCAACAGCCGCACGTCCTGCAGGATCTCCGCAGTTACCCCGCCAAAGCCCGCGAGCACCACCGGACCCCATTCGGGATCGTTCTTCGCGCCCACGATCATTTCCATGCCGCGCTTGCCCATCGCCTCAATCAGCACGCCGTCGAGCGTGATCGCTGCTGAATAGGCAGCGACATTGGCATGAATGCGGTCCCAGGCCGCGCGCACGGCTGCGCCATCGGCAAGGTTCAGGATCACCCCGCCTGCGTCGCTCTTGTGCCCCAGTGCCGCCGCCTGCGCCTTCATCGCCACCGGATAGCCGACGGCATCCGCCGCCGCCACAGCCGCGTCGGCATTGGCCGCGAAACCGCCCTTGGGGAAGGACACGCCAATCGGCCCGAGCAGATCCTTCGACCGGTATTCCGGGATCACTCCCGAAATCACGTCCAGCCCTTCCAGCGACATCGCCGGAAGGTCGGTCACTGCCAGGTCCAGCGCCGCCCAATGCGTCAGCCGCGTCACCGCCCGCAGCGCGCGTTCGGTGGTGGGGAACCACG
>JAZKBJ010000185.1:9161-12098 GCA_040388685.1 Pseudomonadota bacterium | reverse complement strand
ACGCCCGCCGCCCGCAGCGCCGCAATGCGCTCGGCCGGAACGTCCGCGCCTTCGTCCAGCCCAGCGAATACAACAGGCTTGGTCAGCGCCTTGCCCTCGACCGCCGCCAGCACCGCCGGGAACTTGATCGCGCAAGTAATCGCCTCGGCCTGGATGATACCCACGAACACCGTGCCGACGCGGTCGTCATCCAGCAGCGCCTCGATGCAGCGCGTATAGATCGCCGGTTCCGAAAGCCCCTGCGCGGTAATGTCGAGCGGATTGGAAACCGGCACGAACGCGGGCAGCGCGACACGCAGCGCCGGTGAATCCTCGTCGTGCAGATCCGCCAGCGGCAGGTCCAGTTCCTCGGCCAGATCCAGCGTCAGCGCCTTGAACGCGCCCGATTCGCCCAGCACCGCGACCGCGCCCGAAGGCAGCGCATCGCATCGCACCGCGATCTCGGCAATGTCGCCCAGTTCTTCCAACGTCTCGGCAAAGATCACGCCCGCGCGCGCGACCATCGCCCGCATCAGCTTGTAATCGCCCGCCATCGCGCCGGTATGCGTCGCCGCCGATTCGCGTGCAGCGCTCGATTTACCGGGATGCAGCAGCACCACCGGCTTGCCTGCCGCCTTGGCCCGTCGCGCCGCCGCCAGAAACACCTGCGGCTTGCGGAATTGCTCCACGATCATCGCAATCACGTGTGTGTCGGGCTGGTCGACCATCCAGTCGACGTAATCCTCGACTCCGCTCGCCGCTTCGTTCCCGGTCGAAACCGAGTAGGAAACGCCCGCATCGCGCGCCAGCAGCATCGTGCCCAGCACCGCCGCCATCGCGCCCGATTGCGAGACGATCCCGATCGCGCGCTTGCCCGAAGGCGGCACCGCGTTGGTCTCGACGAACGTCAGCGGGATACGGTCGATATAGTTGACCAGACCCAGGCAGTTCGGGCCTTCGACCACCATGCCCGCCTCGTGCGCTATCCGCGCGATTTCCTGCTGCTCTGCCAGGCCTTGCTCACCGCCTTCGGCAAAGCCCGCCGCAAAGATCACCACGCCGCCGCACTTGCGCGCCGCAAGGCCCTTCACCGCGTCAAGCACGCCCGCGCGCGGGATCGCCAGCACGGCCACGTCCACGCCTTCGGGCAGGGCATCGACCGACGCATAGCAGCGCCTGCCCATGATCTCTTCGCGCTTGGGGTTCACCGGATAGATCGCGCCGGAATAGCCATTGCGTTCAAGGTTGGTCAGCAGCGTCGCCCCCAGCGCGCCCGGCTTGTCCGACGCGCCGACGACAGCAACGGACTTCGGGCGCAGGAAACGATCGAGCGCAGCGTGAGACAGACTCGCTTCAACAGCCATGGCATCCTCCGATTTTCGCTATGCGCTATAACAATTATCGGAGGAAGAACAAGTGGCCTGAGAGGGCAGACGTCAGAGGGGCTGCCAGTCGAACGCTAGCTCGCCTTCGCGATGCGCAAAGCGGTTAAGATGGTCGGCCACCACTTGCTGCATTCGCGCCAGATCGCCTTCACCCTCGATAGTGCAAGTCACCTCGAGCGCCTCGTCCGACGCCTTGAGGTCGACCGGCCCGAACGGCAGCGCGACGCGGCCAGCATGCGGGTCAAAACTAACCTCGAACTTGTGCCCCCAATGCTTGCACAGTTGCTGAAGATAGCGACTGGCGCTGGCAGTGGGGACATTGGCACGGCTTGCAGGCATGGAATTGGCTCTTTCAATCAGTTTTGCTATATCAAAGATATATCTTTAAGTGCAAAAGTCAATCCCTCAGGTTGCATCCACGGTTGACGAACCGCTGCCCGCCATGGCAAGCGCGCTCTCGCAAGACAGGCCACAGGCCAGGCGCGGGTATAGCATAGTGGTAATGCACTAGCCTTCCAAGCTAGCTAGGCGGGTTCGATTCCCGCTACCCGCTCCAACTTGCCGACCACCGGCATCCGCCCGCATCGTTGCAACCCTCTGTAAAAGGGGTATTTTCAGCATCAGCGGGACGCTGGGAGCCCATGATTTGGTGATCACCAAGACCCTTTTGGGGCGCGCCAAGGCGGGGGGAATTCCGCATGCCGGGCAAGGAGGAGCCGCTGGCGATCGACCCCTGCGCGGGGAGCGGCCTGCGCAAAACGCGCTGCCGCCGCAAAACCGCATTCCATCCAAACCGGCGCGCTATCGGCGTCCTCAACGGCTTCCGGAGCACGTGGCTGGAATGTCGAGACACAACGCTGACGGTCAGGCCATGTGCACGCCATCGCTGCTCACAAAATGTGAGGCTCGTCGCGGATTGCCGACGGCCTCACATTTCATGTCCTGCAGGTTAGAAACGGAATCCCAGGCCGGCAGTGTAGGTTGCAAAGCCTTTGGCTTGAACCGTGCTGAAGATCAGCCGCATCACGTCGCGGAACTGCTTGGGGGTATCCTCACGTCCGCGCAGGCCAAACGAGATCGTGCCCTCATGGAAGTTGTTGTTGTACAGGTCGTCGCCCGCGAACTTGGTGAAAGTATAGCTGGCACGGACCGAAGTTGCGCGGTTCATGACCCGCATCTTGAGCGGCAGTTCATAGGCCGCACCGTTGCGGAACACCCAGTTCTTGATGTCGGGATTGAGGTTGATGTCACCGGGCGTCTTGAGCGTCGACGAGTAGCCGACCATGTTGCCGATCACCAGTTGGCCGCGCCCGAGGCCGCGGATCACATAACGGCTGGCAACCGATCCCTGGACGATGTGGCCGACCGAGCCCTGATCACCCGAGTAGACCAGGCCATAGGACACGCGCGGTTCCAGCGACCAGTTGGACTTGATCGGAACTTCCAGCGCGAGGCCGATCTGGCCATTGTAGGCGGTGGCACCCTTGATGCGCGTAAAGCTGAAGGGCAGGTCGAGCTTGAGACGCGCGCGGTTGCCTTCGAACACGCGCCAACCCTTGGCGACGCGGCCGTC
>JAZKBJ010000185.1:8451-9151 GCA_040388685.1 Pseudomonadota bacterium | reverse complement strand
CGGAACCGCCGGCAAAGGTCGCACCGATGATCCATGGATCGCCCGAGGAATTGGCACCGGCGGCAGGGTCTGCCTCGACCAGCGAATCACCTTCGGTCAGGTCAAGCGCGCTGCGCACCATCGAGCCTTGCAGCGAGAACGGATTGCCGACGAGCGGATCAACAGGCGAGTACTGTGCGCGGGCACGGCTAAGGCACTGGAACATCTGCTGCGACGTGGGTGACGAATCATCATCGATGGCAGCCGCGAACTGATCGTAGGCGGCCTGACGGGTCGTACCGGTGAACGCAAAGGTGCAAGGGTGACCCGTCGAGTCTGTGACCGTGGTACCATTGTGCGGACTGATGAAGTTGAGGTTCAGCGTGCGGCCGTTCGCAGCATAACCCGCGATTACCGGAGCGCCCTGAATATCAAATACGCCGTCGATCTGCCCAAAACGGGCATAGAACGTCCCCAAGGTCGGCTGAGCAGGATTGTTGAGATAGGCCGCGATTTCGCGGGGATCGAGATAGGTCTCGATGTCTTCGATTGTGCCCTGTTCAAAGGAGCGCTCGATCGACGGTAGACCAAAAATCGGATCGGAGACCCGGATGCCTATCCGGAAGTTGTCCTTCAGCGCTTCATAGTTCCCATAATTGGACACGGCTTGCGCACTTGCCTGATCGGCAAGGCCAAGAGTCGACGCGGCTCCGATCAGAAC
>JAZKBJ010000185.1:0-8441 GCA_040388685.1 Pseudomonadota bacterium | reverse complement strand
ACCAAAAATCTTCTTCATTGTTCCCCCGAATTTTCCGGAGCGATCATCTGGGTGTCGCTCCCATTCCCTGCACAACAAGCGTCCGCCACAAGCTGCGGCGGTACACATTCAGCGATATTTTTGTGGCGACCCCTAATGCTGCGTTAACCCAACAGCGACCGGACTTCCACTGTTCTTGCGGACATGTGCAAAATTATCTCAACAAAAACAAATATTGCTGCCTTAATTCGCCTCTTGCGAAACCGTGCAGTCAGCATCGGCAGCGAAACTGCGGATCTGGCTTGCCGCCTGTTGCGCCAGCCATGCGCGCCGTTCAGCAAGGTCGCGCGCCGCGATTGCAGCATTGCGTTCCCGAATGGCCTCTCGGGCAGAGGTGATGGCGGTAATGGTCAGTCCGGACAGAATCACCAGCAACACCGCTGCGGCGCTACATGCAAAAATCAGAAAGCGCTGGCGCCTGCGTGCCTCGCGCTTGGTAAGCTTGCTGTAGCCTACCCCAAGCAGACCGGCGATCAGCTTGAGCTTGACCGTGGCTTTCGCCGCCTTCTGGAGATCGGGTGCCAACGGCTCAATCGGGCTGTTCCGGTCGAGCGATCCATCCCGGTTGATGCCCCAGCACAAGGCCTCGGGAAAGCACTCGGCATTCGGATCCCCGCGCTGACCATGCGCGATGACAGCCAGCACCGACGCTTCCGGGTGCTTCATCCGGAAGGTGCGGATTTCCTTGTCAACCCATCGCGACGCGGCGGCGGCAGGTGAGCAGACCACGATCAACGCTTCGGCAGCCGACAATGCCGCTTCGAGCTTGGGGCCGAGTTCGGCGGCGCCGCCCAGTTCATCGTCATCGCGGAAGATGGGACGCAAGGCCGTGGGAGAAATGCGCGGTGCTTCCGCCCCATCGCCGCCCTCATCTGAACCGTCGCGCGTCAGGTCGCGGGGGATGCGGTACGTTTCGATCGCCCGGTGCAGCCACTTGGCGACCTTCCGGTCCTGGTGGCTATAGCTGATGAATGCTGCATATCGCATCGGTCGGTCCCGGAATGGCGCATACGTGTTGAAGCCATGCGCGAAGTTCTGCAATACCATGCAGTCAGATGTCGTGCATCATCGACGCGGCAGACCACTGTTCGAGAGGTTCGGCTATGCTCAAGGCAAGTCTTGCAGGCGTGCTCCTGCTATCGGCAGCAAGCCAGGCGATTGCGGGAGAGGCTGGTGGCAGCGCTGCTGCCCAGTTCGATCCGTTTGCACAAGCCATGGCCGCCCGCACGGTGGCGGACTACGCGCGCCGCACGAAGGATCCGGCGGCGATGCTCACGGCGGCGCGGATGCTGGGCGAAGTGCCAGTGACCGGCACGGCAGATGCCGATGCCGATGCCACCTTCACCCCCGCCGCCCTGTTCGCCGAAGCGCGGACATTCGCATCGGGGGATGCGCTGCTGCTGCAACAGATCAGGATCGCGGAATCCAGCGGGCATCGCGGCGTCCTGTCGTCGAACCTTGGCAGCGGCCTTGTGCGCAGCGTCCAGCTCGTGAATCCTCTGACCACCTATCAGTTTCGGGTGACGGCGAAGGGCGGCGATCTGCTGCGCATCGGTGCGATCGGCGATCTTGGCACCAATCTGGTGCTGCGCGTTACGGACAATCGCGGCAAGGTCGCCTGCCTCGACGATCAGGGCGACTACGCGCCGGTCTGCCAGACGCGCCCTTCAAGCAATGGCGAGTACCGGGTGGATGTGATCAACAAGTCGTCAGCCAAGAGCCGAACGGTCATCCTCAGCAACTGAACGCTCAGTTTCCGGTGTAGATCTCCGCGATGGAAACACTGCTGCGACCCGGCGCGGCAGCAAGGATACGCTTGATCGGTTCCACCAGCTTGCCCATGCCGCGCTGGCCATCGACCGTCTGGAGGAATGCCCTGAACTCGGCCTGATCCGCCTGCGATACCACCGCGACGACATGATCCACCCCGAAAGGCGCAATCACCTGGGCTTCGATCAACTGCAGCACGCCGTCGGCCTGCAACTGCCCGGCCCCATCCGATGGTCCGACAGGGAACAGCCGTTGAATGGTTCCGTCCGACGCGACATTGAAGACCGTGGCATAGGCACCCCGTTGCAGTCCGGCACCGGAGCGCAGTGCGACCCTGACCGTCGCTCCGGCAGCGTAGCGCGCGCCTTCGCGCTGCGGCGAAACGGACAGCTGCGCGCGCGATTCGTTGATTATCGGCCGCAGCGCTTCCACCGCGTTCCACTTGTCGAGGACGCCGACCAGTTGCGCGGCGGACGTCACCTGCGACGCGACCACATCTCCCGAGCGCCGCACCAGCGCGCCCGTCACGTAGTCCCAGACGAAATCGGCGTCCTGCGCCGCCGAGGCAATCTTCCAGTTGGCAGCAGGCGATGAAAGCATCGGCTTGGCGCGCTTGTCCTGCGCGAAAATCGCCGGAAGCGCTATGGGGGCCGGCGGCGCTTTCGGCACCAAAGGCGTTGCGAACAGCCGAGTCGATTCCTTGCCGGTTATGTAGGAGGTCTTGGGAGACTGGCGCTGCCCGGTCAGGGTGCGGACCTGCCCATCGACATAGACCGCGATTTCCGCTGCACTGACGGCCCCGTCGGCATCAAGGTCTGCCAGCAGCGTCTTGCCATCAGGCCCGTGGTTCGAGAGGCCTTCCTCGAAGGCATACGTCAGCAATCCGCGCGACGGACCTTCTTCGGTGGGCATGGGCGTTTCCTGCGCAAGTTCCTCGTCCTGCGCCGCCGCGATGTAGATCAGGTTGGGCAGATCCTCGCGTTCGAGCGATCCGGCAGGGTGGGTGCTGTCGCCGGTCTCGTAATCCAGCACGGCGGGAAATTTCGGCCCCGGACGCGAAACGAGTTGCAGGCTGGATGAGACCGCGCGCAGGGCAAGACGGGGCGTGAATCGGTACGAGCGCGGATCGACCGAACGGTGCAACGTGCCCGAATGGCAGGTATCGGCAACCATGAGAATTTGCACTTCCGGCGCCACGTAACGTGCCAGCCAGTCATAGAAATCCTTGTCGACGATGAAGCGTTCGGGATCCTGATTATCCGGATCGAACCCCGCCAAGGGCAGGAACTGGTCCTGATCTCCGTCGCGCGTCCCCTTGATTTTTGCTTCGGCCTGCGCGCCGTGGCCGGAGTAATAGAGCAATATCCAGTCCCCTGGGCGCGACCGCAATCCCAGTGCATGCAGTGCAGTTTCAACTGTCGTCCGGGTAACGCTGTCGTCCCGCAGGACCGTGACGTCGGTTGCCCCTTCCTTGCGCGCCAAAGTCTCCATCGCCGCAAGGTCGTTGGCCGGGCCTTCGAGGTCGGGGATGATTGGCGAGCTGAAGCGTGACACGCCCACAAGAAGAGCGCGCACTTCGGCATGGGCGCTCGTCGGCATCATGGCGGACAGGCCAAGAAGAAAGCCTGCCGTGACTTGCCTGCTGCTGACCACGTAGACATCCTTAGTTTTTGATTGCATCAACTTTCTCAACGCCATAAGCCCACTGTCAAGTACGAAGCAAATTCATTTGCAGTCGGCACATTGACCATGCGGGAGGAAGAGTTGCCACGTCATCTCACCGGCAGGTCCGCCCACGGCACCTTATGGGTTGCCGCAGCGATGACTTTTGCTGCCTTCTCTGCGCCAACAAGCGCCCAGCAAGCTACCTCGGAAGAACCGGCAGGAAGCGGTAGCGCCACCCGGGGCGTCATCATCCTCAAGGCTGAGCCGAAGCCCGCACCGGTGCCTGCTCCGGTTGCTCCACGGCCCGCACCACCGCCTCCGGTCATGCCTCCGCAGTGCGAACGGCCGTTCGCAAAGGCTGACATCCGCACCAGCCGCTATGGCAATGACGCGGCCAGATTCGACCGGGATCTGGCGCGCAAACTGAACGGAGCCAGGCAGGACGTGTCGGTCGATATTTCGGCACCCTGGCCTGCCGAAGGCGATCCTCCCGCGATGATCGGGCGCTGGCTTGAAGAGGTCAAGGCCTCGGGTGGCAAGATTACGGTCAACGAATATTGCCGGAAAAGCCGCGGCTTCTTCTCGTTCTTCAACAAGCTGTTTCAACGCAAGCCGGTCGACCGACTCGAAGCGGTCAGAAACTACGACGCCGTCCTGCAGATCAACGGGGCCGATCAGGCCGTGACGCAAGTCCTGTTCCGCCGCCGCCCCGCACCTTGACCATGATGCGCCGGTTCCTCCTGCTTGTGCTGTCGGCTATCCTGATGGTCGCGCCGGGCGCAGCCGCGCAGGCTGCTGCCAGTGGCGCACCGCGTCTCGCGCTGGTCATCGCCAATGGGCAATACCGCAATTTCGACAAGCTGGTCGTTACCGCAAATGACGGTGACAGGATGGCCAGCGCATTGACCGCGACGGGTTTCGTCAATGCGACCGGCAGCGGCGCGGTGCAGTCGTACCGCGATCTCGACCTTGTTCAGATGCGCCAGAAAATCGCGGAGTTTCGTGAATCGCTGAAAGCGGCCGGCCCGGAAGCCTTCGGTGTCCTGTATTTTTCGGGACACGGCGCGGCCCTTTCCAGCTACGGCGATCTTGTCCTGCTTCCAGTGGACGCTCCGCCGCAATTGAACAGCGATCATGTCTCGCTGACCCGCGCCCGTCTGACGCGCGAACTGCTCGGGTCCGGCGCGAAAAATGTCCTGATCGTGCTGGATATGTGCCGCAACGTTCTCGACGTGCCGCCGGAAGTCACGCGCGATCCCGGAATGGTCGCGGATGCCGCGCGATCGACAAGCGGTGTTGTCGGCAGCAAGGGCTTGCGCCGCATAGTCCGTGAATCCGACACCGCGCTGCGTCCCGATCAGGGCTACCTCGTCGCCTTTTCGACCAGCGCCGATCAGGTCGCATTCGACAACGGCGCTTTCTCGCGCATCCTTGCCGAAGAAGTGCGGCGGCCCTTGCAGAACATTGCCGATGCGCTGAAACGCACCTCGGACCGCGTTGCCGTGGCCGGTCTCAAGGGCGGGAAGACGCTGCAGAAGCCCACGTTCGATTATGGTCTGCAGGGCAGCCCGCCATGCTTCGTTTCCTGCGATGCCAATGCGCAGGACCGGTTCTACGATTGTGCGAACTGCCCCTATCTCAGGGCCATTCCGGCAGGCACCTCCGTTGTCGGGTCCACAACGAGCGAACCCGGGCGGGGATCGGATGAGCCGATCCAGCGGCAGGTGACGATCGAGCGCCCTTTCGCGATGAGCGTGTTTGAAGTCACCATCAGCGAGTGGGCTGCTTGCGTGCGCGATCGCGCCTGCCGTCCGGTAGCGGACTGGTCCAAGGAGAATCCCAATCCGCTTTTGCCTGCCACGGGCATCAGCTTCGAAGATGCGCAGGCCTATGTCGCGTGGCTCTCCGTTCAATCTGGCCTGCCCTATCGTCTGCCGACCGAAGTCGAATGGGAATACGCGGCGCGCGCAAATTCAAGTTCGGTGTTTCCCTGGGGCGACGAAATTTCGCCGAGCGACGCCAATTACGA
Source organism: Pseudomonadota bacterium (assembly GCA_040388685.1). Lineage (GTDB taxonomy): Bacteria > Pseudomonadota > Alphaproteobacteria > Sphingomonadales > Sphingomonadaceae > Novosphingobium. The sequence goes on along the minus strand of JAZKBJ010000185.1, from coordinate 2,938 downwards.
TCAGACGGCCAGCTATCGCGGCTCACCCACCTCGCCCTATCGCGGCTATCCCGAAGCGGTGGCGGCCTACCCGCCCAATGCGTTCGGGCTCTATCAAATGGCGGGCAACGCCTGGGAGTGGACGGACGGTTGTGCCGATGGGCAGTGCAAATCGCGCATCCTGCGGGGCGGGTCTTTTGAAAGCACACCGGGCGAACTGCGCGTTGCCAATCGGCTAGCGGTTGGCGGGGGGCGCAAGCGCGATGATTCAGGTTTGCGCATCGTGCGCGATCTCAACGCCGACGAGGTAATCCACTGATCGGCGCGGATTCAATGGGGGCAGTTGTGGGGAAAATGTCGTTGAGGCAAGTTCGGGCAGCCCGCAGGGCCGGGCTGATCGGGCTGGCGATCGCCGTGCTGGCACCGGTTGCCGCACTCGCGCAGCCTGTCGGTGCCGAGCCGGTATTCATGACCGGGGCAGAACCGATCGACGCTGCCGAATACGATACTTTGCCGAAAGTCGGGCAGTTCCGGGCGTTCCTGCCCAAGCAGGTCGACCTTTCCCCGCTGTTCCCCAAACCGGGATATCAGGGCGCGCAGCCAAACTGCGTGGCATGGGCCACCACTTACGCCGCGCACTCGTTCCTTGTCGCCGAGGCAGCGTCGGGAGCAGTGCCCACCCCCGACCCGATGAGCCCGGCTTACGTCTACAACCGGTTGCGCAAGCCAGGTTCGGCCTGCGACCGCGCGATCCGCATCGTCGATGCTCTCAGGCTGCTGCAGAACGAAGGAACGGTTACGCTGTCGGAGTTTCCCGACGAGATTTCCCGCTGCGCCATTCCCGCGCCGGAAGCCCTGATCGGCAAGGCAAAAGTCAACCGGCTTTCCGATTGGCGGGCCATCAGCAGGTCGAAGCGGGCCGATGGCTCGAAGGTCGTGCTGGACGATATCAAGGGCGCGCTTTCGCGCGGCGAGCCGGTCGTCTTCGCCATGCCGGTAACCCCCGAATTCAAGGCGCTGCGCGGTGATGCCGTCTACCGCCACACCATGCCGGAAAACACCAACTGGCACGCCATGGCAGTGATCGGATACGACGAAGGGCGGCAGGCGTTCCGCGTCGTCAACTCCTGGGGGACGTTCTGGGGCGACTCGGGCTATGTCTGGATCGATTATTCGACCTTCGGGCTACTCGTCGGTGAAGCCTATGCCATGAAAATGCAGCCGGCGCAGGCCAAGCCCCTGCCATCGCCAATGCCATCGCCCACCCCGGTGCCAGTGCCTGCCCCGGTCGATCCCTATCTCGCCTTCACCAAAAAGGCGGCGGCGGTCGGTTGCGGCAAGGTTTCCGCCTCAAGGACCAATGGCCGCCTTTCGGTCAGCGGTTTCGGCGGTGATCAAGCGGAACTTGCCGCCCTCCGCGCTGCCGCAACTGCCATCGATAGCCGCGTAGAGTGGAAAGTGGACACCCATCGCTGGCCGCAATGCGAAGCGGAGCTGACCTTGTCCGACGCCCTGTTACCCGGTGACGTCAAGGTCGCTGCTCTTACCGAACGAGGGAAGCGCCGCAGCGGCAACCCGGTGGTGATGAAGTCGGGCGATATCTTTGGAATTACCGCGAATGCCACGGCCAGCCGTCCGTGGCTGAGCATCGTCTATCTGCAGGCCGATGGCAGCGCGGTTGAGCTTTATCGCGGCAATGCCGGCGACAAGCCGGTGACGATCGGCCTTGGCGGAACTCAGGAGACAAGGTTCCAGGTCGGCGCTCCCTTCGGCGATGAAATGATCATCGCGCTGTCTTCCACCGCACCGCTGTTTGGCCCTTCTACCGCAGACTACGCGACCGAGCGGCAATTCCTTACCGCGCTCCGCAGCGTGCTGGCCAAAGGCGAGACGGGAGCCGTATCGGCAGCGGTGCTGCGACTTCGCACCAACTGACAAGGGTCGATGCGCGCAAGCCTGCCCTGGCGGATTGCAGCACTCGCGGCAGCGCTCGTGCTCGGCGCGGCAGGGCTTGGCTATGCACAGCCCGGTATGACGGTGGCAGGTCTGGCCGCACAGAGTCTCGGGCTACCGTTTGGAATTATTGGCCGCGACCTCGCATGGCAAGACGTGCCGCTGTCCCTTGATATCGCGCGGCTGGCCGCGCCACTTGCGCTGATCTGGCTCATTGCCGGGTTGCTGCGCCACACGGTGGGAAACTCGTTCGCGCTTGCCCGGATGCGAGCACGGGGGGAACACCTGATTGTGGCCGGGGACGACGCACTGGCACAAACCATCGTCCTTGGCGAACTGGCGCAGCGCAAACCGGTGGTAGTCCTCGGCAATCGCACCGATGCGGCGTGGATTGGCCCGGCCTTGCGCAGGGGCGCGGCGATTTGCCCAGACCTTGCAAAGTGCGGACTGGAATCGGCTCGCGCGCTGGCGATCACCGGACCGGATGGCGCGGCAAACCTTGCGCAGGCCCGCCAGATCGTCGCGGGATTGCATCTCGTGCGACATGCCGGAAATCCGCTGGAGATCATTGCCAGCGTCTCCGACGATAACGGCCTCGATCCAGCTGCCGCAAACGGACTGCACAATGCTCAGGGACGCATTCGGCCAGCCTTTCTGCCCGACATGGTGGCACGGCGCCTGTTCCTCGATCACAGCCTCGATGCCTTCCGCTGGAGCGGGGGGCACGAGGCCACCGTCTTCATCATCGGATTGACGGACGTCACGCGCCTATACATCGCCCGCCTCCTGACGGGCGGGCATTGGCGAGACGGCAGGAAGGCCAGACTGGTGGTCATCGATACGGAACCGCTTGCTGCCCAGGCCATCATCGCCGAGCGGCACGGAACGGTCGATGCCCTGTCTCCGATCACATTCGCACGCTGGGATGGAACGGAGGAACGGATCGCACCGCTCGTTGCAGAGCTGCACAAGACACATGGCCGCCCCGTCGCCTATGTCATCGATG
>JAZKBJ010000184.1:5385-10561 GCA_040388685.1 Pseudomonadota bacterium | reverse complement strand
GATCAGGGGTTCGCGGTCGGCCACGCCTTCGATCCGGCGGAAGCGGCCCTCGGCGATGCCTTGGCGCATCAGCGCCTGCCGCGTCGCTTCGGCCCGGCCCGCCGAAAGCGACCAGTTGTTCGCCACGCCGTTCTTCCACGGCAGGGAATCGGTGTGGCCGCGCACGGTGAACTGGCCGTTTTCTGGTGCAACGGCTTGGCCGACCGCACGGAGAAGTTCGGCGGCGTCAGGCGTCAGGACCGTGGTTCCGATCAGGAACATCGAGAATTCGGCAGCTTCTGCGCCAGCCGCTCCTTCATCACAGCAACGCGCTTGACCTTGCTCCCGCCTTCCTTCGCGCCGCCACTGGCGTCGCGCGGGATGGTGAGGGTCTTGTTGCCGGTCTGGCCGGCGCGGTGCGGATAGTCGTCGGCGTCGGTCAGCGACGACCCGCCGAGCACGCCATAGCCGCCCGCGCTGCCCTGCCGCATCTTGACCAGCGTCGGCGTGAAATAGTCCGCAATGCCCTTGCGCTGCTTTTCGGTGGTCGCGCCGAGCAGCCACATCAGCAGGAAAAACGCCATCATCGCGGTCACGAAGTCGGCGTAGGCGACCTTCCACGCGCCGCCATGGTGACCTGCGGCAACGACCGTGATCTTCTTGACGATGATCGGCCGCGGCGGCTCGTTCTTGCCCTTGGCAGGTGCCTTGGCCATGGCTCAGCGCCCGCGCAGCGCGTCGAGAAGTTCCGACAATCCGGGGCGGAAGGAATGTCCGAGGCCAGAGCGCGCGCTTTCCACCACCAGCGGTTGCGGCCAGCCGTGCAGGCTCGCAATGATCACCTGCTTGACCGCCTGAAAGATCATCTCGTCCTGATCGAGCACCTGCTTGAGCCGCCCGGCGACTGGTGCGACGATGCCATAGGCCAGCAGAATGCCCAGGAACGTTCCGACCAACGCCGAACCGATCATCCCGCCAAGGATCGCAGGTGGTTTGTCGATCGAGCCCATCGTCTTGACCACGCCCAGAACGGCGGCGACGATGCCGAGTGCGGGCAGCGCGTCGGCAAGGCCCTGGATCGCGTGCTGCGCTTCGGCTTCCTCGTGAAAATGCGTCTTCATGGCGTGGTCCATCACGTCTTCCACCGCGTGAACCTCAAGCGTGCCCGATGACACCACGATCAGCGTAAGCGTGTCGCAGATCAGCGAAACCAGCGCCTTGTTGGCGATCAACCGCGGAAATTCGGCGAAAATCGGTGAGTTCTTGGGATCGGTGACATGGCTTTCCAAGGCCACCGGGCCATCGCTGCGCAGGATCTTCATCAGCTTCGTGCACAGCACGATCGCGTCGACATGATCCTGCTTGTTGTGCTTGGGGCCCTTGAACGTCTTGGTGAAACCGCCACCAATTCCCTTCAGTTCGTGCATCGAATTGCCGGTGACTAGCGCGCCGACCGCTGCCCCGCCGATGATCAGCATTTCGTGCGGCAGCGCGTGCAGCACCGGGCCAAGATCGCCGCCGGTGAACGCAAAGCCGCCGAACACCATGACGAGAAGAATGACGAGGCCGATAATTACGAACATGAAAGTCTATCCCGGTGTGGCCGCGCCGATCAGCGCAGCTGGCTCATCAGCGAAAGGTTGGCGAGCTTGGCAAAACTTGCCTGGCTGGCTTCGAGCACCAGCATCGTGTTCTGCAGCCGTGCGATGGACTCGGTCAGGTCCGCGCCGCCAATTTCGGTCTGTTCGGTCGTGCGCAGTTCCGCCATCGACGTGCGCCGCTCGGTGTTGAGATCGATCCAGTTGAGGCGCGATCCCACGACAGTCTGCGCGGTGGTGATCGATTGCAGCCCATCGCCAAGCGTCGTCAGCGCGGCATTGGCCGCCGCCGCGCCGCCGGTGCCCGATGTCAGCGCATCGGCAAGGGTCCTGGTCACGGTGAGCAGGTCCACCGTCGCCCCACCCGAGGTGAATTGGAGAAATTCCGGCCCGGTCACCCCGCGCGCGACGCTCTGGCCATCACCCAGCGAGACCATCCCTGCGCTGGCGGTGCCGGCATAGGAGGCAATGCCACCGGTCACGGCATAGGCATCGCTCGCGCTTTCGCCGCCGAACAAGGCATGGCCCGAACTGTCGCGCGTATTGGCCAGAGCCACGAGATTATCATGAATCTGCGCGATTTCCTCGCCGATCCCGGCGCGCTGCGCGGTGCTCAACGTGGCCGAGGCCGCCTGCGTCGTCAGCTCCTGCAACCGCGTCACGTAATTGCTGAACTGGGTCAGCGCGCCGTCGGTCAGGGTCAGGTCGGACGTTGCGCGGTTGGCGGCAGCCGTATCGATCTGGTCGGTCGCTTCGGAGCGGGCCAGTCGCCGCAGCCGCGAAGCGGCCACCGGGTCGTCCGAAGACCGCTGCAACCGCTGCCCGCTCGACAGCTCGGCCTGCGTCTCTTCGGCCTGCTTGCGCAAGGCCGTGAGATCCATCAGCGAGCGGTCGTAGAATGCGCTGGTCGATGTGCCGTAGATCGTGCTCATGGCGGTTTATCCAATCCCCAACAGGGTGTCGAAAATGTCGGTGGCCACCTGCATGACCTTGCCCGATGCCTGGAATGCCTGCTGGTAGCGCACCAGATTCACCGCTTCCGCGTCGAGATCGACGCCCGATTGCGCTGAAAGCGCAACCTTGGCCGTGTTCGAAATCGTCTCCAGCGCGCCCAGCGTGATGTTGCGTCCCGCCAGCGTGCCCGAAACGTCGAAGATGACCTGGTCCATGCCGTCAGCCGGATTGAGACCCGATATCGCGCTGCGGATGGCGGTGAGGTTGCTGGCATCACGGCTGCCGACCGTGCCGTTCAGCGGTGCCGTCGCCAGCTTGCGCACATCGGCCACATCTAGCGTCATCGAAGCAGCGGTCGTGCCTGAAAAAATCGCCGCACCCGGATCGCCGTCAAGGTCATCGCCGGTCTGCTGCGCCGCGTTGAACGTGTTCACGATGTCTTCGGCAAGGCCATCGACATCGAGTTTCAACTGCGCCAGCTTGCCCAGCGCGAGCTGTTGCCCGGCCAGCGAACCGCCTGAAAGTGAAAGCGACGATGCGCCCACGCTGAACGTCACCTGGCCATCGCCTGCGGTGGTCATGGCAACGGTTGCGGCGGTTCCACCAGTGACCAGATCGACACCGCCGGTGCCGCCCAGCTTTACGGCCACGGTGCCATCGGTGGCAAAGATCGTGGCGATGTTGCCGTAGTCGCTGATCTGCTGGAGCAGCTTGTCGCGCTGATCGAGCAGCGCCGTCTTGTCGCTGCTGGCGTCCGACGCGCGCGAAAGGCGCGTGTTGGTGCGCGCCAGTTCCTGCGCGATACGGTTGACCTGCGTCACCCCGTCGCTCGCGAGGAATTGCAACCCTTCGCCCGCCGCGTCCATCTCCTGCGCGGCAATCTGGAACGTGCCGACCATGGTTCGCGCTTTCTCGATCACCGAGGCGCGCAAGCTGGTATCCACCGGATCCTGCGTCAGTTGCTGCAGCGAGGATTCGAAGCCAACGATCGCATCATAAACGCCCGATTGCTCGATGGCGGATTCGATGTTCTGCAGCCCTGCCGCTTCCGCGCTGGCCCGCGCCACGTCGGACCCGGTGCGGCGCACTTCGGCTTGGCGGAACGCGTCGGCATTGCGGGTAATCGAATCGAGCCGCACGCCCGAGAGCGACAGATCGCCGATGCGGTAGGCCCCGCCGGTCGAGGCCACCTCGGCAAGGCTGGCCGATCGCCGCACATAGCCATCGGACGAGGCGTTGGCGATGTTCTGGGCGGTGACGTCCAGTCCGATACGGGCAGCCATCGCGCCGCTGCGGGCAATCGAAAGAAGGTCCGAAGCCATGGCTTACTTGCCCTTCGCAGGTTTCGCCGCGTCTGCGGGAAGCAGCGCGGCAAGGTGGTTCTCGATCTGCCTGGCGAGGCCGAATGCGCCGGTGTCCGACGCAATTTCGGCAAACCGCTCGTCGCGCATCTGCACGAAGGTCTGGTCCATCTCGCCGAACAGACTGTCGCCGCCAAAGTTCGCTGCACGCGCGCTCGACAGCATCTGACGGATGAAGATCGCCTCGAACTGTTTGGCCGCACCCGCCAGCTTCTCGCGGTCGCTTGCCACCTTGGGCGTGAGCGACAAGCCGGGCGTGCTGGCTGGTGTCGTGGGTGAGATAGTCGTCATATCACCACCATCTCGGCTTTGAGCGCGCCCGCCTGTTTCAGCGCTTCGAGAATGGCGACAAGGTCCGATGGGCTGGTGCCGAGCTTGTTGAGCGCATCGACCAGCGAGGACAGCGAAGCGCCGGGCTTGAACAGCGCGACCTTGGCCTCTTTTTCTTGCAAGTCGATCTGGCTCGCAGGCGTGACTGCCGTCTGCCCCCGCGCCAGCGCATTGGGCTGCGACACCTGGCTTTTCTCGTCGATCTTGACCACCAGCCTGCCGTGGCTGATCGCGGCGGGCGAAAGGCGCACCGCGTTGTTGATCACCACCGTGCCGGTGCGGCTGTTGACGATCACGCGCGCTGCCGTTTCGGCAGGGGTGATGTCGAGCATCTCGATCGACGCCATTGCCGTCGCGCGCGAATCCGCGCCAGCGGGCAGGCGCAGCGCCAGTGTGATGCCATCTTCGATCGTGGCGGATTGCGGGAAGCGGGCGTTGATCGCATCGCGCACGCGCTGGGCGGTCAGGAAATCGGCTTCGAACAGGTTCCAGCGCAGCACTTCGCCGCTGTCGAACCCGGAGGCGACCGCGCGTTCCACGCTCGCCCCTTCGGCGATGCGGCCAACGGTGGGCACGTTCACGGTCAGCTGCGATCCGTCGCGCGCGCTGATGCCCAGGCCGCCGACGGCGAGGTTGCCCTGCGCCATCGCGTAGATCTGGCCGTCCGCGCCATAAAGCGGGGCCATGATCAGCGCGCCCCCGCGCAAGGACTTGGCCTTGCCCAGCGTCGAGACGGTAACGTCGATGCGCTGGCCGGGCTTGGCAAAGGCGGGAAGGTCCGCCGTGATGACCACGGCGGCTGCGTTCTTAAGGCCGGGCGAGACGCCTGCGGGCAGTTGTACGCCAAGACGGCCCGCCGTGCCCTTCATCGCCTGCGTCAGGTATTCGAGATTGTCGTCACCCGTGCCGGGCAGGCCGACCACGATGCCATAGCCGGTGAGCTGGTTGGCGCGC
>JAZKBJ010000184.1:4962-5375 GCA_040388685.1 Pseudomonadota bacterium | reverse complement strand
GCCAGTGCTGGCGCGGGGGAGAGCGCCGCAAGACCGAGAGCCAGTGAAAGCAGTATCCGCACAAACATCTGTCAAAGCCTCAGAAGGGCGAAATCGCGTTGAAGAACTTGCTCAACCAGCCCTCGCGGCTGGCGCGTCCGACCGAGCCATTCCCGGTATATTCGACGCGCGCATCCGCGATCTGGGTGGAAAGGATGCGGTTTTCCGGATCGATGTCGCCAAGGCGCACGATGCCGGAAAACTGCACCCATTCCTGACCCTGGCTCAGCATCATGCGCTTCTCCCCCCGGACAAGCGCCGTGCCGTTGGCCCGCACTTCTGCGATTGTGACACCGACCTCACCGGCGAGCGTGCTCGTCTGCGAGGCGTTGCCCTGACCATTGAACGACGAACCGCCCGAAGCTTTAAGGGCA
>JAZKBJ010000184.1:4126-4952 GCA_040388685.1 Pseudomonadota bacterium | reverse complement strand
GTTGAGGAACGACAGCGGGCCGGCGGTCGGCGGGGTGACCGAGAACTGTCCGGACTTCTGCGTCTTGGCCCCGGCGGTCTTGGCCGAGGTGAGGTTTTCGGTCAGCACCACGGTCAGCGGATCGCCGACGGCGCGCGCCCGGCGTCCTTCGACAAGGCCCGCATAGCCTGCGCTGGCATTGAAGATCGAGCCTGCGGTGGGCGGCGAGGCGACGACGGCTTGCGCTTGCGGCAGCGCCGGTTCGAAGCCGGGCTTGGGCCGCGCCGCGCTGGCGGGATCGCTCAGGTACATGACCGCCGCTGTGGCCAGCGTGCCTGCCACCAGCGCGCGCACCGCGCTTCTGGTGCGACGGCTGGGCCTTGCGGCTTTGCCCGAAAAATGGTGGTCGAACGGTGTGGTCATGGCCATCACAGCGTCTGGTTCGCGTTCTGGAGCATTTCGTCGACCGCCGAGATCATCTTGGAATTGATCTCGTAGGCGCGCTGCGCCTCGATCATGTCGACGAGTTCTTCCACGACATTGACGTTCGAGGCTTCGAGATAGCCCTGCTGGATATGGCCGCGGCCCTGATCCCCGGCGATGCCGACTTGCGCTGCGCCCGAAGCGGCGGTTTCCTGCAGGAAGTTGTCACCCATCGAACGCAAACCGCCGGGATTGGCGAAGCTGGCAATGGTGATCTGGCCAAGCTCGGTCGGCTCTGCCGCCCCTGCGACCGTGGCCGAAACGGTGCCATCCTGCGAAATCGTGATCGCGCTCGCGCCTTCGGGAATGGTGATCGCGGGGTTCAGGGCATAGCCCTGCGCGGTGACCAGCGTGCCTTCGGCGG
>JAZKBJ010000184.1:2128-4116 GCA_040388685.1 Pseudomonadota bacterium | reverse complement strand
GCGGAGCGGTTGAAATTGCCCGCGCGGGTATAGCCAAGCTGTCCGCCCGGCATCGTCACCTGAAAGTAGCCGTCGCCGTCCAGCGCAAGGTCAAGCGCGTTGCCGGTGGTTTGCAGCGTGCCTTGCGTGTCGATACGCGTCGTCGCCTGCAGCGCAACGCCGGTGCCAAGGTTCAGGCCCGTGGCATAAGCCGTTTCGGACGAGGACTGCTGCCCCGCCACGCGCGTGTCCTGATAGGCCAGCGTGGCGAAATTGGCGCGGTCGCGCTTGAACCCGGTTGTGCCGATATTGGCGAGGTTGTTGGCGATCACGCGCATCCGCGTGTCCTGCGCCTCAAGCCCGGTGCGGGCGACGTGAAGGGCTGAGCTTGGCATGGGTTTGTTCCTCTACGATCAGGAAATGCGCATCAGCGCGGCACTGGATTCATCCACTTCGCGCGCCTGGCTGACGACCTTGGTGCGGATGTCGAACAGGCGCTGCGCCTCGACCATCTCGACCAGAATGCGGGTGGGATTGACGTTGGATTGTTCGAGGCTGCCGACCATCAGCCTGGCCTCTTCGTCCTGCGGCAGCACGCCGCCACCTGTGACGCGGAAGAACCCGTCGAGGCCCTTCTCGATCTTGCTGCCGGTGGTCGAAGCGATCTTGATGCGCCCGACCAGCTGGGGCGGCTGGTCGGGCGTCTCGGGATTGGCGACGTTGACGCCGCCATCGGGGGAAATGGAAACCTTGGAGCCGAGCGGCACCGTGATCGGCCCGCCTTCGCCGATGACCGGGCGGCCATCGCCGTTCTGCAGCACGCCGCCCGCGCTCACCGCCAAATCGCCGCGCCGGGTATAGACTTCGCTGCCGTCGTCGGCCTGAACCGAAAGCATCGTCTCGCCGCTCAGCGCCACGTCGAGCGGCTTGCCCGTCTCGATCAGCGAGCCTTGCGCCATCGATGCGCCGCGCACTTCGCCCTCGGTCATCGCGCGCGCTTCAAGGCTGGGGCCTTTCAGCGTCATCGGCGTGGTCGTCAGCATTTCGGCACGAAAGCCGATGGTTTGCGCGTTGGCCATGTTGCTGGCGATCACGCGCTGGCGCACGGTCGATCCGGTCATCCCGGAATAGGCGGTGTAGATCAGGCGGTCCATCGCGCGGCTTTCAGGTTAAGTGAGTGATCGGCACCGCTATCAGCTTTGCAGCTGGATCACGGTCTGCGAGATTTGCGTGGCGGTATCGATCGCCTTGGCGTTCGCCTGGAAATTGCGCTGCGCGGTGATCAGGCTGACCAGCTCTTCGGCAATGTCCACGTTCGAGCGTTCGAGTGCGCCTGACAGCAGCGATCCGTACTGGCCGGTGCTCGGCTGGCCGTAGTTCGGCGTGCCCGAAATGCCGGTCGTCACCCAGTTCGACGAGCCCACCTGCTTGAGGCCCTGCGGCGCGATAAAGCTGGCGAGCGCTACTTTGCCGATAATTACGTTCGAGCCGTCGGCGTATGACGCCGTCACCGCGCCGTCGTCGCCCACGGTGATGCCCGCAAACTCGATCGGGTTGCCGTTCGCATCGTTGCCATTGGTCGCCGGGATCACCGAGTCCCCCGGGGTGGTCGAGGTGATCGTGCCCGCCGCATCGGTCGGGAAAACCTGCAGGCGATTGCCCGAGCCGTCCGAGATGAAGCCGGCCCCGTCCACGGTCAGGCTGCCATTGCGGGTGAACAGCGTCTGGCCGGTCACCACATTCTTTGTGGTGAAAAAGCCGTCGCCGTTGATCGCCAGATCCAGCGCCGATCCGGTCTGCTCGATGGGCCCCAATGCGAAGTTCTGGCTGACCGATTCCACTGCCGCGCCGATGCCGACGACAAGCTTGGGGTTGGTGAAAGCGCTGCCCACGACGATGTCGGCAAATTCGGTGCGGCTCTTCTTGAAGCCCGTGGTTTCAGCGTTGGCGATGTTGTGGCTGATCACGCCAAGGTCGGTCTGGGCGTTCTTGAGGCCGTTCAACGAGGT
>JAZKBJ010000184.1:0-2118 GCA_040388685.1 Pseudomonadota bacterium | reverse complement strand
GGGGGTGCTCCCGGGGTGTTGGTGGGGGGTAGGCGGGGGGTCAGGCGGTGGTGGTGGCGCTGCCTGTGGTCAGCCTGGCGACCGTGGTGTTGAGCGTATCGAGCTTGGCCGAGATTTGCGCGAGCGTGTCGCCTTGCGCCGAAATCGTGCCGAGCGAGTCCTTCATGTCGTTCTGGGTCGACAGCGACGAAAACTGCGCGAGCTGGGCCAGCATCTGCGCGTTGTCGACCGGGTCGGTCGGATCCTGATTATTGAGCTGCGTGGTCAGCAACTTGACGAAATCCTCGGCGCCCAACGCGCCCCAGCCCTGTCCGGCCTTGGAGGAGGTGGCCGCGCCATTGACGCCGGTGGTGGAAGTTACGGAAGCGACTGACATTATTTCATCCTCATCGTTTCGAGCATGAGCTGCTTGGCGGTTTGCATCGCCTCGACCACGTTCTGGTACTGGCGTGAGCTTTCGAGCATCTCGACCATCTCGGCGTTTTCATCGACCGGGGCGGTCCAGACATCGCCATTGGCATCGGCCAGCGGGTGGCCGGGATCGTGCTGGCGAATGGGGGTGGCGTCCGAGCGCTGGACGGCGGCGACGCGCACCGTGGACAGCCCGTTGGCCTGATCGAGCTGCTCGGCGAAGACCGCGCGCAAGGGGCGATAGGCCTCGGCCTCGGTAGTGGTGACCGTGCCTGCATTGGCGAGGTTGGAGGCCGCGGTGTTCATGCGGACAAGCTGGGCGGACATGGCCCGGCCGGTGACCTGAAACAGATTGAGCGGTGTGTTCTGGGCCATGGCTTATTCGCCCTTGATCGCGCGGGTGATCGTCTCGACCCGGCCGCGCAGGAAATTGAGCGTGGCCGAATAGCCCACAGCGTTTTCGGCAAAGGCGGTCTGCTCGGTCGCCATTTCGACGGTGTTGCCATCGAGGCTGGGCATCACCGGCACGCGGTAGCGCGTGGCAGAGGTGATTGCCTGATCCTCGCTGGCACCACTAGTGCGGGCTTTCAGCGCGGCGGCAAAATCGATGTCCCTGGCCTTGAAGCCGGGCGTCGCCGCATTGGCGATGTTGGAGGTGAGCAGGCCCATGCGCTGCGAGCGCAGTTCCAGTGCCGTTCCATGAATGCCGAAGAGGGATTCAGCCATCGTATCGTGCCTTGGTCTTGCCAGAGGGATTTCCGGCTAAGGGTTCACGGTCCGTGTTTCAGCAAGGCCCGTGCCAGTTGCACAAATGCGGGCGTCCGCCGTGCTCGGGCCACCCCAGACGGCAAGCGTTTGCCGGAAGGCGGCAAATTGCAGGCAAGGGGCTGAAATGTTGCCGCCCCGCGCCGTTCTGGGATGCGAGGAGACCTCCGGCTCATGGAATTCAGCCCCCTGATCGACGGCCTGTCCGCCACCATCGTAGTGGGCGGAACCGCGCTTGCGACGGTGCTGCGCGCGGGTCCGCGTGAACTGGTTGTCACCGGGCGGGCGGTGGCAGAGCTTTTCCGCGCGCCTTTCACCGCCGAACAGGCGAGGGCCGATCTGGCGGGGCAAGTCTCCGCGATCCGCCGCGAGGGCGTGCTGCGCGTCAATCTCAAGGCAACGGGCGACCGCGCGTTCGACGAGGCCACCGACCTCATGATCCGCTCGCGCTCGCTCGACCCGCTGATCGAACGCCACAACGCCTGCCGCCGCCAGCGCATGTCCGAAGGCAATGCCGCCGTACGCACGCTGGCGCAGGCCGCAGAGCTGGGGCCGGTGTTCGGCATGGTCGGCACGCTCGTCTCGCTCAGCAGTCTTCCGGCGAAAGGCCTTGATGCAGGCGCGCTCAATGGCGCAATCTCGATGGCGGTGGTGACCACGCTCTACGGACTGCTGCTCGCCAACCTCCTGCTCGCGCCGCTCGCGCGGTTGATCGAGCGCCGTGCCCAGGCCGAAGATCGGGCACGGGCCGAGGTGGTCGCGTGGCTCGCCGCGCAACTTGAATCCGAAATGCCGCCGCGCGTTCAGCCCCTGCGCCCGCAGGCCGTTCCGCGCGAAAGGCACCATGCATGATCGTGCGCGCCGGGACGGGCTGGCAATATGCGCTGGCCGACTTGTCCCTGATCCTGTCGATTTGGGCGAGCGTCATCGGCTCGAAATCGG
>JAZKBJ010000183.1:14944-15389 GCA_040388685.1 Pseudomonadota bacterium | reverse complement strand
GGAAGGCGTCGACATCGGCGACATCTTCGAAGGCCTGTTCGGTGGCCGTGGCGGCATGGGCGGGGGCGGCTTTGGTGGCGGCGCGCGGCGCGGCCCCCCGCCCAAGGGCGCGAATGTCAGCTACCGGTTGCAGGTGTCGTTCGTCGATGCGGCCACGCGCGCCAACCAGAGGATCACGCTGTCCGATGGCAAGACCATCGACCTCAAGCTCCCCGCCGGTCTGGAAAACGGCCAGCAGATGCGGCTTGGCGGCAAAGGCGAACCCGGCCCCGGCGGCAATGGCGATGCCATCGTCACGCTCGAAGTCGGCAGCCACCCGTTCTACGAGCGCGACGGCGACGCCATCCGCCTCGACCTGCCGATCAGCCTTTCGGAAGCAGTGCACGGCGCGAAGGTGAAAGTGCCGACGGTTGACGGCCCGGTCATGCTCACGGTGGCGCCCGGC
>JAZKBJ010000183.1:7933-14934 GCA_040388685.1 Pseudomonadota bacterium | reverse complement strand
ATCGCCGGCGGCACGTAGACGCTCGCCTCATCGATCGCGCCCGGCACATCGAGCGGACGCACGCTACGGCTCAAGGGCCGGGGCTTCACGCGCAAGGACGGGACGCGCGGCGATCAGCTGGTGACCCTGCAGATCGATCTTCCCGCAGAAGATCTGGACCTTAAAGCCCGCCTCGATGGTTGGCAGGACATGCGCGACCTTCGAAGCAAACTTGGTGTCTGACACATGACCGAGCCCGGCAGCCTCCCGCCGGGCGCGCGCCCTCTTGTCGACGTTCCGGATCTCTCGCCCGAGGCCCGGCGGCGCGAAGCCCTGCGCTGGCGGGCGGGCCTTGCCGAAGCGCGCGAAAGACTCGGCCCCGGCAGTCGCGCGTGGGAAGTGATCAAGCGGGTCTGGACCGGGGCCTATAACGACGGCTCGATCCACGCCGGCAACCTTGCCTACATGATGGTCATCGCGCTGTTTCCGTTCTTCATCACCGCCGCTGCGATATTCTCGGTGATCGGCGAACCGAGCCAGCGGGCCGCGGCGATCAATACGGTGCTGATCGCGGTCCCTCCCGTCGTCGCCAACGTGATCGAACCGGTTGCGCGCAGTGTGATCGAGGCGCGCAGCGGCTGGCTGCTGTGGATTGGCGGATTCTTCGGCCTGTGGACCGTCGGCAGTCTGGTCGAAACGATCCGCGACATCCTGCGCCGCGCTTACGGCACGCGCTGGGAGCACGCGTTCTGGCGTTACCGGCTGGCGTCGACCGGGATTACGCTGGCTTCGGTCGTGCTGATCCTGCTCTCGATCATTGCGCAAGTGATGATCGGCACCGCGCAGGAAGTCATCGAGGCATGGCTGCCGCAATTCGGCGACCTGATCGACATGCTGGCGATCAGCCGGTTCGCCCCCGCGTTCGTGCTCTACGGGGCGCTGTGGCTGCTGTTCGCATCGCTTACGCCCGGCGCGTTTCGCGGGCGCAACTACCCGAAGTGGCCTGGCGCACTGTTCGTGACAGGCTGGTGGATCGGCGTGACGACCGCGCTGCCGACCGTGCTGCGGACGTTTTTCTCCTACGATCTGACTTACGGCAGTCTTGCCGGAATGATGATCGCCCTTTTCTTTTTCTGGCTTGTCGGCTTAGGGATGGTCGTGGGTGCCGAACTCAACGCCGCGCTGGCCGAAACGCCGGAAGAACGCGATATGCTGGGCCAGGCTGACGATCGCGCACGGACAGGCAAGTCCGGCGCGATTCATGAGACAAAGACGAGAAGCGAGAACGAAAGCGCATGACCGGACTGATGCAGGGAAAGCGGGGCCTGATCATGGGGCTCGCCAATGACAAGTCGCTCGCATGGGGCATCGCCAAGCAATTGCACGCGCATGGTGCGGAACTGGCCTTTTCCTATCAGGGTGAAGCGCTGGAAAAGCGCGTGCGCCCGCTGGCCGAAAGCCTCGGCAGCGATTTCCTGATCGAATGCGACGTGTCCGACATGGACGCGCTCGACACCACGTTCGAGACGCTGAAAGCGCGCTGGCCGACCATCGACTTCATCGTCCATGCCATCGGCTATTCCGACAAGACCCAGTTGCGCGGCAAGTTCTACGACACCACGCTCGACAACTTCCTGATGACGATGAACATTTCGGCCTACAGCCTTGTCGCCGTGACCAAGCGCGCGGCGGAAATGATGCCGAATGGCGGCTCGATCGTCACGCTGACCTATTACGGGGCAGAAAAGGTGGTGCCGCACTACAACGTGATGGGCGTGGCCAAGGCCGCGCTCGAAGCCAGCGTCAAGTATCTCGCCAACGATTGCGGTCCGCAGGGCATCCGCGTCAACGCGCTGTCGGCTGGCCCGATCAAGACGCTGGCGGCCAGCGGCATCGGTGATTTCCGCTACATCCTGAAATGGAACGAACTCAACAGCCCGCTGCGCCGCAACGTGACCATCGACGATGTCGGCGGCGCGGGACTGTACCTGCTGTCAGACCTTGCCTCGGGCGTGACCGGCGAGACGCATCACGTCGATGCGGGCTACCACACCGTGGGCATGAAGCAGGAAGACGCGCCAGATATCGCGCTGGGGTGAGGCTGGATTGTGTCGGCTGCCGCCAAGCGGGAGGGCCACGAGACTTGAGTCACGAAGTGGCCCTAGCCGCAGCGGGGTGGGTTCAGGGTTGAGCGGGCGTAACCACCGGTGCTTCGACGCCATCGCGCTCGCGCTTCAGCCGCGCTTCGTATTCCTTTTCGATCTGCTCGACGCGGCCCTGCTCGGCTGCGGCATCGGCGTCGATCGTCTGGAGGCGGCGGGCGCGTTCTTCCTCGATCAGCTTGCCGAACTGGACGTCCGGCGCGATCTTCTTTTCGGCATAGGCGCGGTCGATCAGGCGGGTAAGACAGCCCGATGCACCCCCGGACCCCACCGCCGAGCATGAATTGACGCCCGAAGCGCCAACCGTTTCGTAGGCCCTGACCTTCTCGGACCAGGCCTGGTTGACCGGTGCATTTGGATTGTCGCGCAGTGGCTTGGGAATGCGGAAACGCTCTTCCTCTTCCTTGCGCGCGCAGACGGTGATCGTGCCATCGGCAGAGGCCGGGCACGGATCGTTACCATAGACGATGATCTGATTGACGCGTTCGCCGCCGGGATCAGTCAGCCCCGTGCCCTGTGCGTGGGCCGGAACCGCGAATGCGCTGGCGGCGATAAGGGCGGCAGGAATCAGGCGCTTCATCTGTGGTCTCCGGCAGGCTCACCCCGATATAGGGCCGCCCCGCTCTGAATGGTAGATGAAGGCAGGTCGTTGTGGGGAATCAAATCCGCTTGCTGATCGCGATGGCCGCGCGGCAGCCGAGGCGGATCGCGTGGAACAGCACGGGATAGGCCGGAGCCTTTTCCGCGCCTGCCGCAAGCGCGGCATCGCGGTGCTCGCGCTCGTCATCGCGGAATTCGCGGATCATCGCGGACAGTTCCGGGTCTTCGTCGTCCAGTTCCTCAAGCTGCTCGGTATAGTGCCGGTCGATCTCGGTCTCGATCGCGGCGGTGCAGGCCATCGCCGCTTCGGGGCCGATCAGCGCGGTGGCGGCGCCAAGCGCGAAGCCTGCGGCGGACCATACCGGCTGGAGCGCGGTGGGACGCACCCCGCGCCGGGCAATCAGATCGTCGAAGCGCTTGCGGTGATCGGCTTCCTGCGCGGCCATCGCCGCGATTTCCGCCGAATGCGGCGCGCGGTCGCCCATGACCGCGAGCTGCCCTGCATAAATGCGCGTCGCGCCGAATTCACCGGCTTGGTCCACGCGCAGCATCGAGGCATGCTTGACCATGATCAGGCGCCTTTCCGTCCCTTGCCGAGCGTTGCGAAAATCGCCACCGCACCAGCCACCGAGATGAGGAAGTTGAACCCGGCAAGGCTCACCCCCAGCAGCGTCCATTGCGGGACATCGCAGCGGATGACCGGCGCGTTCATGATCGCGTCGAGCGGATTGCCGCCGCCCGCAACCGTGGCGCAAGAGGTAACGCCTTCCCACCAGCCGTATTCGACGCCCGCATGGAAGCCGCCGGTCAGGCCCGATGCACCGACGCAGATCGCAGCGAGAACCACCGCCATGTCGCCGCTGCCCCTACCCTTCATGGTGAAGGCGAGCAGCGCCAGAACGATCGCGGCGATGTGCGGATAGCGCTGCCACCAGCACATCTCGCAAGGGAACAGCCCGAAGACATATTGCGATATCAGCGCCCCGCCCATCAGGGCGGCAGGCACGATCAGCGCGAGGGCGTAGGCGGCGTTACGGGACTGGACCGGTGTCATGGGTCCAGCCCTATTACCGCTTCAGCTTTGCCGCAAGTGCACTGCGGGGCGCAGTCCGGCCCAGCGTCTGCACTGCGTAATAGAGCTGGAAATCCTTGATGTTCTTCGCCTTGAGTTCCTCGGGCGTCATCTTGAAGCGCGGATCGTCGATCTTGTCCTTTTCGAGATCCTTGTCGTCCAGCTTGATCTCGTTGATGAGATGGCCGCGCAAGTCGCTCTCGCGGTAGGACCGCATCGCGCGCTTGCGCATGTCTGGATCGGAAATCTGCGGCACGGCGATATCGGGATCGATGCCGCCCTCCTGCACCGAGCGGCCCGACGGCGTATAATAGCGCGCGGTGGTGATCTTCACCGCCGTGTCACGGGTGAGAGGGATCAGCGTTTGCACGCTGCCCTTGCCGAAGCTGCGCTGGCCCATGATCACCGCGCGGTGCTGGTCCTGCAGCGCCCCCGCAACGATTTCGGACGCCGAGGCCGAGCCTTCGTCGATCAGCACGATCATCGGAATGCCCTTGGCAATATCGCCCTTGGTGACGATTTCGGCGGGATAGACCTCGTTGTCGCGCGCATAACGGCCGCGCTGCGAGACGATCGTGCCCTTATCGAGGAACAGGTCGGACAGCGCCACGGCTTCATCGAGCAATCCGCCCGGATTGCTGCGCAGATCAAGCACCAGCCCGCTGACCTTGCCGCCGGTCTTCGCCTTGGCTTCGTTCCACGACTTCATCACAGCAGCACCGACATCGGCGCTGAAGCTCGACACCGAGATCACCGCGACATTGCCCTGCATTTCAAGCGCGACGGGCTTGAGTTCGATGATCTGGCGGGTGACGGTGACGTCGAACGGCTCGTCGCGGCCCGGACGGAACACGCTGAGGCGGATCTGCGTGCCGGGAACGCCGCGCATCTGGTCGACCGCTTCGTCGAGCGAGCCGCCGTAGATCAGCTTGCCATCGAGATGCGTGATGTAGTCGCCCGCCTTGACCCCGGCGAGATCGGCGGGGCTGCCCTTGGTCGGCGCGATGACCTTGACCGCGCCGTCGTCCATGGTGACCGACAGGCCGAGCCCGCCATAGGAGCCTTCGGTCTGGGTGCGCAGGTTCTCGAAATCGCGCGCGTCGAGATAGGAGCTGTGCGGATCAAGCGTGGCGAGCATGCCGTCGATCGCGCCCTTGAGCAGCTTGTCGTCATCGACCGGCTCGACGTAGTTGGCCTTCACGCGCTCATAGACCGCGATCAGCTTGCCGAATTCGGGGCCGGAGCGCGCATCGACTGCGGCAAGGCCGGCGGTGGCAGCGGGAATCAGCGCAACGGCGGTAACCAGCGCACTGGCGCGCAGCAGGGGGGCGAACTTCATTGCCCTTGGGGCCTTTCGCGAAGGAGCATGCATGTCATGGTTCTATAACCGGCGGTGAATTAACGCCAGATGAGGTTTTGGGGCAGGCATTCGCTGATCGACCAACGCATGATCCGCTCCGACAAGGGTCAGCCGCGGACCTGTTCGAGCGGATTGACCGGGGTTCCACCGCGCCGAAGCTCCACGGTGAGCACCGGACGGCCCGGCCCGGCACTGCCCAGCGGCGATCCCTGCACGACCTTTTCCCCCACGGTCGCTCCGATTCGGCCGAGATTGGTGACGAGCGTGGTCCAGCCGCCATCATGTTCGACAATCACGATCCGGCCATAGCCGCGATAGAGCCCTGCAAAGGCGACGCGGCCATCGGCGGGGGAGACGACTTGCGCCCCGCCGCTGGCCGCCAGCGCGATGCCGGTGGTAAGGCCGACTTCGCGCCGTTCGCCAAAGCCCGAGACGAGACGGCCCGCCACCGGGATGATCCAGGCAATACCGCCTGTCGGCACTGGCGAAACGGCTGCGGGCGAATCGACGACCATCAGCACTTCGCCGGGCCTGCTTGGCGGCAGGATCGGCCCAGGCAAGGCAGCGAGGCGGCCGCGCAGCGCGCCGTCATCCTCAAGCTGGCCCATCAGCGTGGACAGATCACGGGTCTGTTCGGCAAGCGCCATTGCACGGTCCGCCTCGCGGCTGGCGACACCCTGGGCAGCGCGTGACGCCAGACGCTGGCGGCTTTCCAGCGCGGCCAGTTCCACCTGCCGCACGGCCAGCGACTTCTCACCGTCCCTACGCTGGGTGGCGGCGAGGCGCGCGGCATCCTGCAGCTTGCGTCCGCGCTGGATCTCGGCGCGCAGGCCTGCGGTGCGGCGGCGCACTTCGGGGAGCATCGTCTCCATGACCGCGCGCAAGTAGACCGTGTCGCGCAGGGAATCGGCCCGCACCAGACCGAAGGCGAGCGGGCGGCGCGCCATCATCTGCAGGGCAGCGGTGAGGCGCACGACCGGCTCCTGCCGCTCGGCCATGCGCCCGCGCAAGGCTTCGCGCTGGCGGTCGATCAGGGCGATCTTCGCCTGCGCGAGTTCGATCTCGGCCTGCGATTGCTGGATGCGCGCGGCGACGGCGGCGGCTTCGCGCGCGGTGCGGTCGGCCTCGGCGGTGGCCGAGCGCGCGGACTGTTCCAGCTTCTCGGCACGGGCGCGGGTCATCGCCAGCGATTGGCCTGCCCGGCGCAGCGCGTCGCCGGCCTCACCCGCATCGGCAAAGGGCGCGGCCTGCTGCGCCGATACTTGCCAGGCCGCCACGCCAGAAAGGACCAGCATCGTAAACAGGAACGCGAAGCGTGACGTCATGGCGGCGACTTATCCCTCACGGTGGTAGGGATGACCAGCAAGGATGCTGGTGGCGCGCCAGAGCTGTTCGGCCAGCATTGCGCGCGCCATCATGTGCGGCCAAGTGGCCTTGCCGAACGCGATCAACAGGTCTGCGGACTCGCGCTGGGCCTCGTCATGGCCACCGGCGGCACCGATCAGGAAGCGCGTCTCGCGCACGCCATCGTCGCGCCAGCGGCCAAGGATCGCGGCGAACTCGCTGGAGGTGAGCTGCTTGCCGCGCTCGTCCATGGCGACAGTGCGCGAGGGCGTTTGTGAAGACGCTGGCACTGTCCCGCCCCGGTCCGGTAGCTCCGTGACTTTCCAGCCCCAGCTGATTCGCTTGGCATAGCGCTCCACCAGCTCCGCCTCGGGCGAACGGCCAATCTTGCCGCGAGCGATGACGTGCAGGAGCATTCAGGCGGTGTAGCCGGGATTTGCTGGGATTTGAATCCCTGCTGCGTTGCTTTTGATGGGAGAGAGTA
>JAZKBJ010000183.1:5434-7923 GCA_040388685.1 Pseudomonadota bacterium | reverse complement strand
CTCCCCCGGCCGCCTCCCGCAGGCGGGAGGGGGGATTTGCTTAAGCCGCGCCAGCGTCTCCGAAGTTCCACATGCGTTCGAGATTGTAGAACGTGCGGACTTCCGGGCGGAACAGGTGAATCACCACATCGCCGGCATCGACCAGCACCCAATCGGCAGCGGGCAGGCCTTCGGTACGGACGTGCCCGTAGCCGCCTTGCTTGATACGCTCGGACAGCTTCTGCGCCATCGACGCGACCTGGCGGGTCGAACGGCCCGAAGCGATCACCATGTAATCGGCGATCGAGCTTTTGCCTTCGAGAGCGAGGCTGACGACTTCCATCGCCTGATCATCGTCGAGTGATGCAAGCACGAGTTCGTGGAGAGAAGCGGCAGTGCGTGGGGCGTTGTCGGCCGTTGCAGACACTTTATTGGCTTTGTCGGCGCTTGCCGAGACAGGTTGAACGCTGGTCATGGTGCGCGAAATGGCCTCCGTGGCTCAAGAGTCAAGGAATAACGGTTGAATTGCGCAAGTGTTTCGGTGCTGCGCCGGGGGCGCGCGGCGATTTCCTGAGATTGCGCAGTCAGGATGTGCCCCGTTTCAGGGCGCGATGCGTCAGCGGATCACGCAGGCTGGCAGTGGGCATGCGGTCAGGCCAGTCAGGATCGGCGGCGCGAATCGCGCTGGCCGACCGGGGATCGGGATCGAAGCGAAGAATGGTCAGCGCCGGAGCGCTCCGCATTGCGCCAGAGACGAACTGTCCGGGCCGCTGACGCCAGCGGCGCAGCCAGGCCATGGCAGGACTTGCCAAGGCGGCCGCATCATACCCCGGACGCGCGATCACCGCAATCGGCATCGTCCTGGCAATCTGCCGCCAGTTCTTCCAGCGATGAAACTGCGCGAGGTTATCCGCGCCCATCAGCCAGACGAAGCGACGCTTAGGAAAACGGTGCCGGAGCGCGCGCAAGGTATCGACTGTGTAGCGGGTGCCAAGCTCGCGCTCGATAGCGGTAGCGCGGATCGGTGCACGGCGCGCCTGCTTCTGTGCCGAGGCGAGGCGTGCGGGCAGTGGAGCCATGCCTGCGGCAGGCTTCAGCACGTTGCCGGGCGAAACCAGCCACCACACCTCGTCCAGCCCCAGCGCTTCCATTGCGAACAGCGTGACACGGCGGTGCCCGCCATGCGCGGGATTGAAGCTGCCGCCGAGAAGTCCCGTCAGCGTCAGGGGCGCACCTGACCCGAACCGCGCACCAGCCACTTGTAAGTGGTCAGCCCTTCGAGCGCGACCGGGCCGCGTGCATGCAATCGCCCGGTGGCAATGCCGATTTCCGCGCCGAGGCCGAACTCGCCGCCATCGGCGAACTGGCTCGAGGCATTGTGCATGACGATGGCGCTGTCGGCTTCGCTGAGGAAGCGGTCGGCGACGGTCTGATCCTGCGTGACGATGGCATCGGTGTGGCCCGAGGCATGGGCGGACACATGCGCCAGTGCCGCGTCCAGACCGTCAACCACGGCGACCGAGAGAATCGCTTCGAGGTATTCGGTGTCCCAGTCCTCATCCGATGCAGGCGTGATGCGCGGATCGATGGCGCAGGCGCGCGCATCGCCCCGCAGCTCGCATCCCGCCGCAATCAGGGGTTCGACCAGCCCGTGAGGGTCGGGATAGGTCGCGTCGATCAGCAGCGTTTCCATCGCGCCGCAGATGCCGGTGCGGCGCATCTTGGCGTTGAGCACGATGGCCTTGGCCATGGCTTCGTCGGCGGCAGCGTGAACGAAGGTATGGTTGATCCCGTCGAGATGCGCGAGCACGGGCACGCGGGCATCGGCCTGGACGCGAGCGACAAGGCTCTTGCCGCCGCGCGGCACGATCATGTCGATCAGGCCGGCAGCCGCCAGCATCGCGCCGACAGCCGCGCGGTCCTGCGTGGGCATGAGTTGCACGGCCTCGGCAGGCACGCCGCCTTCGGCGAGACCCTTGACCAGCGCCGCGTGGATAGCGCGATTCGAATGGACCGCCTCTGACCCGCCGCGCAGGATTGCGGCATTGCCCGAGCGCACGCACAGCGCGGCGGCATCGGCGGTCACGTTAGGGCGGCTTTCGTAGATGATGCCGATCACGCCGACGGGAATGCGCACGCGTTGCAGCACCATGCCATTGGGGCGTGCGGCCTCGCTGATCACTTCGCCGACCGGATCGGCGAGCGAGGCGACCTGTTCCACCGCATCGGCCACCCCGGCAAGGCGTTCGGGCGTGAGCTTGAGGCGATCGAGCAGCGCGGCGGTCAATCCGTTTGCTGCGCCATTGGCCATGTCCTGCGCGTTGGCGGCGAGGATTTCGGCCTCGGCGGCGCGCAGGGCGGCAGCGGCAAGCTTGAGCGCGCGTTCCTTGGCTGGCGAGTCCATCCGCGCAAGTGTGCGCTGCGCCGTGCGGGCGGCACGGGCAAGGCCTTCGACCATTTCGGTGACGGATTCGGCGGACGGGGCAAGCTGCGTGGACATGGTCGTGCCC
>JAZKBJ010000183.1:0-5424 GCA_040388685.1 Pseudomonadota bacterium | reverse complement strand
TGCCCCTATCACCGCGCGCCGGGATTGTCATGCGCCCGTGCGACTCGCAGCGTCATAGCCACGCCGAAAATCGACGTTTTGCGCCGCTGCAAACGATTCATCGGGGGACTCACACAGTTCAGCCCGGTTGGTAACAATCCGATTCGCCACGATCGGTTCCCGCCGCTAGTGCGCCCGCCAACGGGATCGCACAAAAAATACGACGGGGGTCGACAAGTCTTGCCAACCATAAAGCTGTCCGAGGCCATGGCCCGGATACGGAGCTGGTTTCCAGAGCGTGAGTTCTTCATGCGCTCGCACGGCCAGGTCCGCTTCATCCGCATATCGCCGCGCTTGCAGATGACGGCTGCGGGCGGAATCGCGGCAGCGATCCTGCTGTGGCTGGGCATGATGACCGCCACGCTGGTTTCCCAGTTTTCCGCAGCGCAGGACCATGCCGCCTTGTTGCAGCGCGAAGCCGCTGTCGCTTCGGCGGAAAGCCGAGTGCAGAAGTATCGCGGCGGGCTGGAAGGCGTGGCCGACGATCTCGCACGTAGACAGGACTTCATCGAAAAGGCCATTCAGGGCACGATCGGCGAATTGCCCAAGGATCTGCCGCAAGGCACCGTTTCGGACAGCAGTGCCGAAACCGCGAAGACCGTGCACAAGATTTCGATGGAATTGCCCGAAGCGCGCCGTTTGGCAGAGATCGAGGCGCGCCAGCTTGCATTCATCGAACGCCTCACCCGCTTTGCCGACGCCCGTTCTTCTGCCGCCGAAACCGCGATTCGCCGCGTCGGGCTCAACCCCGCCATGCTGCGCGCCAGTGCACGCGAAGGCCAGGGCGGTCCGCTGATCCGCCTGTTCACCGGGCGTGACGAAAGCCTCGATCCGCGCTTTGCCCGCTTGGGCGCCAGCCTTGAGCGCATGGCCGCGATGCAGAAGGGCCTTGCCCGCATTCCCAACACCTTGCCCGCCAGCCTCGAATATATCTCGAGCGGCTTCGGCTATCGCTCAGATCCGTTCACCGGCGGTGCGGCGTTCCACGCGGGTCTCGATTTTCGTGGGCCCATCGGCGCGCCGATCTATGCGGCGGCGGCTGGCACGGTCAGCTTCGTCGGGGTCAAGCAGGGCTACGGCAATTGCGTCGAGGTCAGCCACGGCAACGGGCTGATGACGCGCTATGCCCATATGTCGCGCACGGGTGCCTCGGTTGGCCAGAAGGTGGACGCGGGCGCCGAAATCGGCAAGATCGGCAGCACCGGCCGTTCCACCGGCCCCCATCTTCACTTCGAGGTGCGGATCAACGACCGTCCGGTCAACCCGCGCCCCTTCCTTGAGGCAGCCAGCAATGTTCAACAAGAAGCCCGCGCAGGATCTGCGCCCGCAATCCGGGGGTAATTCGATGGCCGCCACGTTCTCGATTCTGGGCACCGACGTTTCGGTCAAAGGCGATCTGAATGCCACCGCAGACCTCCATATCGACGGCAGCGTCGAAGGGGACATTACCTGCGCCGCGCTGGTGCAGGGCGAGAAGAGCACGATCACGGGCGCGATCCGCGCGCAGAGCGCACGGCTTTCGGGCAAGGTCCACGGCTCGATCGAAGCGGGCGAACTGGTCATCCTCAAGTCGGCGCGCATTCACGGCGATGTCAGCTACGATGCGCTGACCATCGAACAGGGCGCGCAAGTCGATGGCAAGTTCGCGCACCGCGTTCATGCGGGCGAAGAACCGGCACTCACGCTCGTCAATTAAGCAAGAATCGCGGGTGCCGCCCGCGCCGATCAAACTCAACTCTTGCCGTTTGGGGCGTCCTCGCCTACATCGGTGACAAGCAAGGCCGCTCCGCAAGGGGCGGCCCTTATTGTATCCGCCTTTTTGGCGTCTGACATTTTTTCGGGAGACCACCCGTGAGCACCCAGCCCACGTATCCGCTGATGCCGCATGCGACCGCGTCGTGGCTCGTCGACAATACCGCGCTCACGTTCGAGCAGATTGCCGATTTCTGCGGGCTGCACATCCTTGAAGTGCAGGCCATGGCCGACGATCTGGCCGGCCAGAAGTACACCGGACGCGATCCGCTGCACTCGGGCGAACTCAACCAGGCCGAAATCGACAAGGGTCAGGACAATCCCGAATATCGCCTGAAAATGCAGCGCGCACCGATCTCGGTCAGCCGCACCAAGGGTCCGCGCTACACTCCGGTGTCGAAGCGCCAGGACAAGCCCGATGGCATCGCCTGGATCCTGCGCAATCACCCCGAAGTATCGGACGCGCAGATCGGCAAGCTGATCGGCACGACCCGCACCACTATCGCTGCGATCCGCGACCGCAGCCACTGGAACATCAGCAACATCAACCCCAAGGACCCGGTCACGCTGGGCCTGTGTTCGCAGCGCGAGCTTGATGCGCTGGTGGCCAAGGCCGCGAAGAAGGCCGGCTATGAAGACAACGGCGAAGCCGCAATCCGTCTCGGCACCGACCGCGACGCCCTGATCGAGGAACTGCGCGCCGAGCGTCAGGCTCATATCAAGGTTGCATCGGAAGCCGCGCAGGAAGCCGAAGCCGCCGCATGGCTCGCTGCCCGCCGCGCCGAGGGCATCTCGGACAGCTGAGTGCCTTGCTGTTGTGATATTACGAAAAAGGCCGCTCGGAAACGGGCGGCCTTTTTCTTTGCGCGTGTGAAAATTCCCCTCCCGCTTGCGGGAGGGGTTGGGGGTGGGCTTTTACCCCACCTTTAGCACGATCTTGCCGATATGCGCGCCCTGCTCCATCCGGGCGTGCGCGGCGGCAGCTTCGGTCAGCGGGAAAGACTGGTCCATGACCGGGCGCAGTTCACCCGCCGCAATGATCGGCCACACGGTTTCGCGGATTTCACCGGCCAGTGCGGCCTTGAACGCCTTTGAACGTGGGCGCAGGGTGGATCCGGTCAGCGTCAGGCGGCGGCGCATGACTTCGGCCATGTTGATCTCGGCCCGCACCCCGCCCTGCACCGCGATCGTCACATGGCGACCGTCGTCGGCAAGGCACTTGAGATTGCGTGCGACATAATCGCCGGCGACCATGTCGAGCACCATCTCCACGCCCTTCCTGCCAGTGATGCGCAAGACTTCCGCGACGAAATCGGTGGCCTTGTAGTCGATGGCATGCGCCGCGCCGATGGCCAGCGCCTGCGCGCACTTGTCTGCGCCGCCGCACGTGGCGATGACGGTGACGCCAAACAGCTTGCCGAGCAGAATCGCCATCGAGCCGATGCCGCTGGTGCCGCCGTGGACAAGAATCGTTTCACCGCCTGCGACCATGCCGCGTTCGAAGACGTTGTGCCAAACCGTGAACAGCGTCTCCGGGATGGCGGCAGCTTCCTCCAGCGGCAGATCACCCGCGTCGAAGCATTGCGCTGCCTCGGCGAGGCAATATTCGGCATAGCCGCCGCCTGCCACCAGCGCGCAGACCTGCTGGCCGACGAAGGGCACGAGTACGCCCTCGCCCATGGCCACGACATGGCCGGAAATCTCCAACCCGGGCAAAGGCGACGCATCGGCAGGTGCAGGATAGAACCCCTGCCGCTGGATCACATCGGGCCGGTTGACCCCGGCATAGGCGACCTTGACCAGCACCTGCCCGGGTCCGGGCCTTGGGACGGCCGCTGTTTCGGATCGTAACACGTCAGGCCCGCCGGGTGCGTCCCAGCCGATCGCCATCATCGTCTCGGGAACGACGGTCATCCGGTAATCCTTGTTTCATCGAATACCAATTCCTTCTGCTAGCCCACGCAAGGCGTTGACAGCAAGGCAGGCGTGGGCACATTGTGCACCGCAATGGACATAGACGAGCGCCCTCGCCCGAAAGGGGATCTGGCCAGCCAGCTGGCCGCCGAACTGCTCGACCCCTATTCGCATCATGAACTGAACGAGCGCATCCGCCTGCTCGAGATGGAAATCATGCGCACCGTCGCCCACCGCGACAAGGCCAGCGCCCACCGCTCCGCCGCAGAGGCGCTGTTCCGAACGCCCCCGCCTGCAGGTGACGCGGGTTGATGGCCGCCGCCCTTCCTTTTGCCGGGCGGCCTTCCCATATCACATCTGGTGCCCCCGCCCTGTGGGCATCTGTTATCGCACTCCTTCGTGGTTTAGCCTCGGTTAATCGCGAGGGTGCACACTCCCGGTTCGGGAACCCACCGGCGCAAGCCAGAAAGTAGACCCATGCCCAGTTTCGCACAGAGCCTCGAAAAAACGCTGCATACCGCGCTCGCCAACGCGTCCGAGCGCAGCCACGAGTACGCGACGCTGGAGCATCTGCTGCTGGCCCTGATCGATGATGCCGATGCGGCGCAGGTCATGCAGGCCTGCGGCGTGGATCTCGGTGATCTGGGCGATGTGGTGCGCCAGTATCTCGATCAGGAATACCAGTCGCTCAAGACCCAGGAAAAGGCCGATCCGCAGCCGACCGCCGGGTTCCAGCGGGTGATCCAGCGCGCCATCCTGCACGTGCAGTCCTCGGGCAAGGACACCGTAACGGGCGCCAATGTGCTGGTCGCGCTGTTCTCCGAACGTGATTCCTATGCCGTCTATTTCCTGCAGCAGCAGGATATGAGCCGCCTCGATGCGGTGAGCTTCATCAGCCACGGCATTGGCAAGGGCGGCCGCCCGGTCGATGGCCGCACCGCCAAGGGCGCCGAAGAAGAGGCGCCCAAGCAGCAGGAAGAAAAGGCCGACGCCAAGGGCCAGAAAAAGGAAACCGCGCTCGACCAGTTCTGCGTCAATCTCAACGAGAAGGCGCTGACCGGCAAGATCGATCCACTGATCGGGCGCGGCCCCGAAGTGGACCGCACGATCCAGATCCTGTGCCGCCGGTCCAAGAACAACCCGCTCTATGTGGGCGATCCGGGCGTGGGCAAGACCGCGATTGCCGAGGGCCTCGCGCGCAAGATCGTCGAAGGCGACGTACCCGAAGTGCTGTCCGAAGCGGTGATCTATTCGCTCGACATGGGCAGCCTGCTGGCAGGAACACGCTATCGTGGCGATTTCGAGGAACGCCTCAAGCAGGTCGTTTCCGAGCTTGAAAAGATGCCGCACGCGGTGCTGTTCATCGATGAGATCCACACCGTGATCGGCGCTGGCGCCACCAGCGGCGGGGCGATGGATGCGTCCAACCTGCTCAAGCCTGCGCTTTCGGGCGGGACGATCCGCTGCATCGGGTCGACCACCTACAAGGAGTTCCGCAACCACTTCGAAAAGGACCGTGCCCTGCTGCGCCGGTTCCAGAAGATCGACGTGAACGAACCCACGATCGAGGACACGATCAAGATCCTCAAGGGCCTGCGCACCGCCTTCGAGGACCATCACAAGGTCAAGTACACCCCCGACGCGATCAAGACCGCGGTCGAGCTTTCGGCGCGCTACATCAACGACCGCAAGCTGCCCGACAAGGCGATCGACGTGATC
>JAZKBJ010000182.1:0-4657 GCA_040388685.1 Pseudomonadota bacterium | reverse complement strand
GCCCAATAAATGCGCCAGCACCACCGCCAATCATCCCCATTCGCAATCGTCGCATTCCACTCCCCCGACACCGCTGTCATTAAAAGATGTATTCTAGTTTAAATCGCAGGCCGGTCAACGCCGTTCGCGGCCACACCCAAACTGGCATTTTTGGCATTCCGATAGAAGGAGAATCATGCAAGAGGTTCGTTTCACGATATTCTAGTATTCATTTTCGTCTTTTCAGCGAGATCCGAAGGCCGATGGCACGAAGCGCAAAACCAAAGACGGGCGAAGCAACGCTGGCCGTGGAAACGATGAGCCGGACGCCCCAGCAAGGGCGCAGTAAGGCCTCGCTCGAACGGATGCTCGTCGCGGCCCGCGAACTCATGCTTGAACTCGGCAACGAGGATTTCACGCTGCAGGACGTCAACTTGCGCGGCAAGGTTTCGATCGGATCGATCTATCTCCGCTTTCAGAGCAAGGACAATCTGGTCCGCGCCGTCATCGCCCGCGCGCTGGAGGATCTGGCAGCGGCCGAAGCGGCGATGGTCGCAGAAGTGCTGGAGAACTCCGCCACGCTGGAGCAATTCATTCCGCGCTATGTCGCAGGCTACGCCGAAGTTCTTCGCGTCAATGCCCCGCTGCTGCGGCTGGCGATGGAGCGTGCCACGTTCGATCCGCTGGTCTCCAAGCCGGGCAAGGACCATGCCGCGATGGCGACCGAGCGCGGAACCAACGCCATGCTGCGATTCCGCGACGCATTCGGCGGCAGCGATCACGAAATGAAGGCGACGTCGGCCTATCTGATCGTCTTCGCCACGCTGGCCCGCCAGCTGAGCCTTGGCTCATCCGGCGAGGCCGCGCACGATTACGACTGGGAAGCGCTCAAGCGCGAGCTTGGCCGGATGTGCCTGGCGTACCTGCGGGCCGATTAGGATTCAGCCAGCAGCCGCTTCATTATCGCGCGCACGTCGTCGGCCAGATCGGGCCGCTGCAGCGCCAGTGCGAGCGTCGCCTCGACAAAGCCGGTCTTGCTGCCGCAATCGTAGCGCTGCCCGGCAAAGGTCACCGCGTGGAACGGCTGCTGCCCGATCATGCGCGCCATGGCGTCAGTCAGCTGGATTTCACCGCCCGCGCCTTTGCCCTGGCTTTCCAGCGTACGCATCACTTCGGGCTGGAGAATGTAGCGTCCTGAGATGATCAGGTTGGATGGCGCGTCCTCGCGCTTCGGCTTTTCAATAAGGCCGGTCACTTCGGTCAGCGTGTCTGAAATGCGCGCGCCGGGCGCGATCACGCCATAGCTCGAGACTTCCTCCTCGGGCACTTCCAGCACCGAGATGAGATTGCCGCCAACCTGATTGTAGGCGTCGACCATCTGCTTCATGCAGCCGGGGCTGCCGACCATCATCTCATCGGGCAGGAAGATGGCGAAGGGCTCATCCCCGACGACCGCGCGGGCACACCAGATCGCGTGGCCAAGACCCATCGGCACTTGCTGGCGGACGGTGACGAGATTGCCCGGCTGGATGCGAGTAGGTTCAAGCACGTCGAGCAGCTTGCCGCGATCGGCCATGGTGTGTTCGAGTTCATAAGCCGTGTCGAAATGTTCGACGATCGCAGTCTTGCCGCGCCCGGTCACGAAAATCAGCTGTTCGATCCCGGCTTCGCGCGCTTCATCGACAGCATACTGGATCAGTGGCCGGTCGATCACCGGCAGCATTTCCTTGGGGATAGCCTTGGTTGCCGGAAGGAAGCGAGTGCCGAGACCCGCGACGGGGAAAACGGCTTTGCGGATGGGCTTGCGAGCAGTGGTGTCAGACATCTTTTCTCTTTTAGCCAATGCGTTGTTGCAGTCGCGAGACGTACTGCACAATTCCTAAGGGAAAATGTCAATGCCGCGCCTTGTCGATAAGGCGCAGCACCCAGACTTGCACGCCAAGGCAAACTGGCTAAACGACCTTGATGGACAAGATCATCATCCGCGGCGGAAAGCGCCTTTCGGGCACCGTGCCGGTTTCTGGCGCGAAGAATTCGGCACTCACGCTGCTGCCCTGCGCACTGCTGACCGACGAGCCGGTGACGCTGCGCAACCTGCCGCGCCTGGCCGACATCGACGGTTTCCAGCACCTGATGAACCAGTTCGGCATTTCGACAGCGATCGCGGGCGCGCGGCCCGAGGATTTCGGCCGGGTAATGACGCTGCAGGCCACGCGCCTGACCTCGACCGTTGCGCCTTATGACCTCGTCCGCAAGATGCGCGCCTCGATCCTCGTGCTCGGCCCGATGCTGGCGCGCGCGGGTGAGGCTACGGTGTCGCTTCCGGGCGGCTGCGCCATCGGCAACCGCCCGATCGACCTGCACCTCAAAGCCTTGGAAGCGCTTGGCGCAACCATCGAGCTTGCTGCGGGCTATGTCCGCGCAATCGCGCCGGACGGCGGCCTCCCGGGCGGGCGTTATTCCTTCCCGGTGGTCTCGGTTGGCGCAACCGAGAACGCGCTGATGACGGCGGTCCTGTGCAAGGGCAAATCGACCCTGCACAACGCCGCGCGCGAACCCGAAATTGTCGACTTGTGCAACATGCTGGTTGCCATGGGCGCGCAGATCGAGGGCATCGGCACCTCCGACATCACCATCCACGGCGTCGACCGCCTGCACGGCGCAACCTACATGGTCATGCCGGACCGCATCGAGGCAGGCTCTTATGCCTGCGCCGCTGCGATCACCGGCGGTGACGTGATGCTCAAGGGCGCCAGAATCGAGGACATGGAAGCCACCGTGCAGGCCTTGCGCGATGCAGGCGTGCACGTGGAGCCACGTCCGGGCGGCATCCATGTTGCGGCGGACGGCCCGCTCAAGCCGGTTACTCTCTCGACCGCGCCTTACCCCGGATTTGCCACCGACATGCAGGCGCAGCTGATGGCTATGTTGTGCCTGGCGAGCGGCTCGTCGGTGCTGACCGAGACGATCTTCGAAAACCGCTACATGCACGTGCCCGAACTGAACCGCATGGGCGCGCGGATCGAGACCAAAGGCCGCACCGCCGTGGTTCACGGCGTGGACAAGCTGACCGGCGCCGAAGTGATGGCAACCGACCTTCGCGCATCGATGAGCCTTGTGATCGCAGGGCTGGCCGCCGAGGGCGAGACGCAGGTTCACCGGCTCTATCACCTCGATCGTGGCTATGAGCGGCTCGAGGAAAAGCTGTCGTTGCTGGGTGCCGAGATCGACCGCGTCGGCGGGGATTAATCCAGCCGCACTTTGCCGCGCCCGGCCTTGATCGTGCCGCGTATCTTCTTGCCCTCCAGCCGCTGGACCTTGCCCACGCGGTTGAGGCGGGATTTCGCGCGCTTTGCGGGCAGGTTCATCGCATCGCGCAGCAATTCACCGAGGCGTTTGCGCGCGTCGTCGCGGTTCTGCTCCTGCGTGCGGTAGCTGCGTGCGGTCAGCACGATCTCGCCCTTGGCGGTGAACTTGCTGCCCGCCAGTTCCTTGAGGCGATGGAACACCGGCGGCGGCAGGCGCAGCGCGAAAACGTCGAGCCTGATCTGGACTGCGGTGGCGACCTTGTTGACGTTCTGCCCGCCAGGGCCAGCCGAGGCAATGAAGCTTTCCTCGACCAGCGTCATGGCATGGGCAACAACGTCGTCCGGAGTCATTGCTCCTCGCCCGGTTCGGCCAGATCAAGGAGATCGATCTCCGGCGCCGCAAAGGGCACAAGCTCTTCGCGTTCAAAGCCGGGAACGTCGAAGCCCAGCGCATCGAAATCGATCGGCAGCGGGGCGATGGCGATGATCGGATCCTTGCCCGCGCGCTGGATGGTCAGCCCTGCTGCATGAAGCATAGTGCGGCGCGCGCCGCTTCCGTCTCCGTAGATCGGATCGCCGAGCAGCGCCGCACCCAGGCCCGCAAGCGCGTGGATGCGGATTTGGTGGGTGCGGCCGGTTTCGGGGCGGAATTCCACCATGGTCATGCCGGGCTTGCGATCCAGCACTTTCCAGTGGGTGATCGCGGGCTTGCCCTTCTTGGCCGGGATCATCCGCCAGCCCTTTTCGGCGGAGCTGATCTTGGACAGGGCAAGATCGATCGTGCCGCCTTCCCCCGCCACATCGCCCGCGACGACGCCGAGATAGACCTTGTCCACCTCGCGCGCCTCGAACGCGGCGGAAAAGCGTTTCAGCGCCTTGGGATTGCGCGCGAGCAGCAGACAGCCCGAGGTGTCGCGGTCAAGCCGGTGAACCGGAAACGGCTCGCGCTGGAACCCGAAGCGCAAGGCGTCGAGAAAGTCCTCCAGCGCGGGGCCGCCTGCGCGCGGACGGTCGAGCGGGAGGCCAGCGGGCTTGTCGATGACCAGCGCTTCGCCGTCTTCGAACAGGATGGAAAAATCGATCATCGGTATGTGTTCCAGTGGCCCGGTGCGGGCCGGTATTTCAGGCGAGGGCAGCGGCGATTCTGCGCACGGCTTCTTCGAGCTTGGCTTCATCGGCGGCAAAGCTGATGCGGAAGCCGTCACGCCCGCCGAAGGCCGAGGCCGGGACAACCGCAACGCCGTTTTCAAGCAAGTGCAGGCACAGCGCCTCGTCGTCGCCAAAGCGGTCCATCAGCGGCGCGGCATCGATCATGCAGTAGAACGCGCCATCGGGCACCGGCGTGCCGAGGCCGGGAATGGCGTTGATCG
>JAZKBJ010000181.1:0-3867 GCA_040388685.1 Pseudomonadota bacterium | reverse complement strand
TCGATCTTCTTCTTGGCCTGCGCTTCGAGTTCAGCGGACAAGTCGAACGAACGCGTGAAGATGTTGGTGTTGATGAAGCCCGGCTGCACTGCGTTTACCCGGATCTGGTGTTTCGCCAGATCGGCGGCGGCGGTTTTGGTCAGGTGCAGCACGCCCGCCTTGGCCACGGCATAGGCGGTGGGCGAATAGCCTGGGCCGATGGCGGCGACGCTGGAGGTGTTGACGAACGACGCGCCCTTGCGGCCGATCATATGCGGCACGGCGTAGCGGATGCCGAATGCGACCGAGCGCAGCAGCAGGTCCATCGTGCGGTCCCAGCCTTCGGGCTCGATCTCGTCGATAGGCGCGCGGTCACCGCCCGCCCCTGCGTTGTTGAGCACGGTGTCGATGCCGCCGGTTTCGGCTGCCGCGCTGTCCATCAGCGCCTTGATGTCCTCGGTCCGGGTCACATCGCAGCGCACGGTGACGACGGTCCCGGCTGATGCTGCCGCCGTCTGCGCCAGTCCTGCTGCGTCAATGTCAGCGGCGTAGACCGTGGCACCCTCTGCCGCAAAGGCGAGCGCCGCCGCCCGCCCGATTCCCGACGCCGCGCCGGTGACGACTACCGTTTTTCCGTTGAACCGCATGGCGCTCTCCCAGAGCAATTCGTTGTTTGGCGTTTGCATCTGCTTAGGCGTGAAAGGCCTCGCGTCAATGCCGGTGCGGTTGACGCTACGGCACGCGTGCCTTGCCGCAATAGCCCCAAATCTGCGCTTGCCAGACCCTTGCGACTCGCCTTAACCTTGCGATTAAGAGAGGAACCAAGACCATGTCTGACCTTGAGATTTTCCGTCAGGAAATCCGCAGCTGGCTGGAGGCGAACTGTCCCGCCGACATGCGCGAGCCGGTGCGCGATGAAGGCGATGTCTGCTGGGGCGGGCGCAACTTCACCTTCAAGAATCCGGCGCAAAAGGCTTGGCTCGAAGCCTGCGTGGCCAAGGGCTACACCGTGCCGGATTGGCCCAAGGCCTACGGCGGTGCAGGCATGTCTCCTGCTGAAGCGAAGATCTGGCGCGAGGAATGCGCCCGCATCGGCGCCCGCCCGCCGCTGTCTAGCTTCGGTATCTGGATGCTCGGCCCCGCGCTGCTCAAGTTCGGCAACGAGGAGCAGAAAGTCCACTATCTGGGCGAGATCGCGCGCGGCGAAATCCGCTGGTGCCAAGGCTATTCGGAACCCGGATCGGGTTCGGACCTCGTGTCTCTTCAAACCTTTGGCGAGGACAGGGGAGACCACTGGGTCGTCAACGGCCAGAAAATCTGGACATCCTATGCGGACAAGGCCGACTGGATCTTCTGCCTCGTCCGCACCGACAAGGCGAACAAGTATCAGGGCATCAGCTTCCTGCTGTTCGACATGACGACGCCCGGCGTCACCACCAGACCGATCAAGCTGATCAGCGGCAATTCGCCGTTCTGTGAGACGTTCTTCGACAACGTCGTCGTGCCAAAGGCGCAGATCGTCGGCGAACTCAATCGCGGTTGGGATGTCGCCAAGTATTTGCTTGGCCATGAGCGAGAGATGATCTCCGGCGCGGGCGGGGGTGACCGCCTGAACGCGATTGGCGCAATCGTGGCGCGAAATGGTCTGGAAGATCCCATTTTGCGGGCGGAATTGGCGATGTTTGATGTCGATGCGCTGGCCTATGCCTGCATGGGCGAAAAGTTTCTCGATGAGGCCAAGGTGGGCAAGGCGCATCCCGCCCAGCCCAACATGATGAAGTATGCCGGCACCGAACTCAACAAACGCCGCCATGAACTGCTGATGTCGGCAGGGGGCGCGACCGCGCTCGAATGGGACAGCGAACGCACCAATGGCGGCACGCCTGCGCGCTCATGGCTGCGCACCAAGGCGAATTCGATCGAGGGCGGCACCAGTGAGGTCATGCTGAACGTCATCGCCAAACGCATTCTCGACCTGCCGGGAGCCTGATCGATGCCCTTGTATCACACCGACGACCAGGCGATGCTGGCCGACACCGTCACAGGCTTCATGGCCGATGAAGGCGGCATCAAGCAGCAGTTGCGCCACTTCCGCGACATGAACTGCCAGGACGGCTTCGGCCATGCCTTGTGGAAACAGTTCGCCGAAATGGGGCTGACCGGGATGCTCGCCGCCGAGGCCGACGGCGGACTGGGCATGGGCCATGTCGAGGCGGGCATCGTGCTCAGGGAAATCGGGCGCAACCTGACGCCGTCGCCATTCCTGACAACGTCGGTGATGGGCGTGACCGCGCTTTCAGGCGGATCGGACGACTTGCGCGGACGCTGGCTTCCGGGTGTGCTGGCGGGGGACAGCGTTCTGGCTATTGCCTTGGACGAAGGTCCGAAGCACCGGCCTGAACGCATCGCGGCACGTGCCGAAAAAGCAGGCAATGGCTTCCGGCTCTCGGGCAGCAAGGCCTTCGTGGTGCAGGGCGCTTCGGCTGACGCGATCATCGTCGCTGCGCGCACCTCGGGCAGCGATTCGGACGCTGAAGGGATCACGCTGTTTGCTGTGCCCAAGGATGCGTCGGGCATGACGCATGAAAACCTGCGGCTGGTCGACAGCGCGATGGCGAGCAACATCCGCTTCGACAATGTGGAGCTGGACGGCGATTGCGTTATCGGCGACGTGGATGGGGGGCGCGCCTTGCTGAACAAGGTGGTGAACGCTGGGCGCATCGGCGCTGCGGCGGAATTGACCGGCGTGGGGCAGGGGGCGTTCGATGTGACCACGGCCTATCTCAAGACGCGCAAGCAATTCGGGAAGCTGATCGGTGAATTTCAGGCGCTCCAGCACCGCGCCGCGCATTGCTATTCCGAACTGGAAATCGCTGGCGCAGCCGTCATCAAGGCGCAGCAACTGCTCGATGGCGGGTCGGAGAAAGCCGAACTGATGGTCTCGGTCGCCAAGGCCAAGGCTGCGCGGGCATGCAACCTTGCCGTGCGCGAAGGCGTGCAGATGCACGGCGGCGTCGGCATGACCGACGAATACGACATAGGCCTCTACATGAAGCGCGACCGCTCGCTGGCCGAATTCATGGGTGATCAGTATTACCACGCTGAACGCGTGGCGCAGCTGAGCGGATATTGAAGGGCACACGCATGGAATTCACCAAGCTTTTCAGCCTTGAAGGCCGGGTGGCGGTGGTTACCGGCGGGTCGCGCGGGATCGGCGCGATGATCGCCGAGGGTTTCATCGCGGCAGGTTGCGCGCGCGTCTATATCACCGCGCGCAAGGCTGCCGTGGTCGAGGAAACTGCCGCGCGGCTGGGCGAGAAATGCATCGCGCTGCCGGGGGATATCTCCAACGTTGCCGGGATCGAGCAACTCGTGGCCGATCTTGCCGCGCGCGAGGACAGGATCGATATCCTCGTCAATAACGCGGGCGTTGCATGGGGCGCCGAGTTCGAGGACTTTCCAGAGGCGGGCTGGGACAAGGTCATGGATCTCAACGTCAAGACCCCGTTCTTCCTGACGCAGAAGATGCACGGCTTGCTGAAAGCCGCTGCCAGCGCGGATCAGCCCGCCAAGGTCATCAACATTGCCTCGGTTGACGGATTGCGCCCCAACCCCTGGGAAACCTACAGTTATCAGGCGTCGAAAGCGGCGATGATCCACCTGACCAAGCGGATGGCCGCACGGCTGATCAAAGATAACATCGTCGCCAGCTGCATCTGTCCGGGCGCATTCCCTTCGGAAATGAACAAGGCGGCGGCGAAGAACCCTGAAGGCTCAGCCAAGGGCATTCCGTCAAGGCGCGTGGGCACGATCGAGGACATGGCGGGCGGCGCGATCTATCTCGCCAGTCGCGCTGGCGATTACGTCGTGGGCACGCCGCTGCCCATT
>JAZKBJ010000180.1:9128-11996 GCA_040388685.1 Pseudomonadota bacterium | reverse complement strand
AAATCTCCGGAGACTGGTCATGCTTTTGACAATCGCACTTATTCTCTTTGTCCTGTGGGCCTTGGGCGTCTTCGCATTCAAGGTCACTGCAGGCGTGATCCATCTGGTTCTGGTCGTCGCGTTGATCGTTGGCCTTGTGCATCTGTTCCGCGGCCGGAGAGTTTGAACCCGGAGAATTTGGACAAGGAACAGGTTGCGAGATGCAACGCTGATACCTAGCTTTCACGCTGTATCGTGCCGGGCATGAAACTGCCCGGCACAAGTTTTTTGCCTCGGGAGAAGCACCATGCGTGAACGGCTGGAACAATACATCGACGGCAAATGGGTGAGCAGCGAGGGCGGCAAGCGCCACGAGGTCGTCAATCCGGCGACCGAAGAAGCCTGCTGCGCCATCACGCTGGGAACTGCAGCCGACGTCGACAAAGCGGTCGCGGCGGCACAGCGCGCCTTCAAGACTTTTCGCAAGACCACCCGCGAAGAACGTCTGGCGCTGTTGGAGCGCATCGTTGCCGAATACAAGAAGCGCGTCCCCGACCTCGCCGAAGCAATGGCCGATGAAATGGGCGCGCCCGTCAGCTTTGCCAGCACCGCGCAGGTCGGTGCAGGGATCGGTGGCTTCCTGGGCACCATGGCCGCGCTCAAGGACTTCGACTTCGTGGAAGACAATGGCGCGTTCAAGGTCGCCTATGAGCCGATTGGCGTCGTCGGCATGATCACGCCATGGAACTGGCCGCTCAACCAGATCGCCCTCAAGGTTGCGCCTGCCCTCGCCGCAGGCAACACCATGATCCTCAAGCCTTCCGAGGAATGCCCGACCAACGCGGTTATATTCGCCGAAATCCTCGATGCCGCTGGCGTTCCACCGGGGGTGTTCAATCTGATCCAGGGCGACGGTCCGGGCGTCGGCACGGCGATCAGTTCGCACCCTGGCATCGACATGGTGAGCTTTACCGGTTCCACCCGCGCGGGCATCCTCGTTGCCAAGGCGGCAGCCGATACGGTCAAGCGCGTCCATCAGGAACTGGGTGGTAAGTCGCCTAACATCGTCCTGCCCGACGCCGATTTTGCGGCGCACCTGCCCTCCACCGCCTCGGGTCCGCTCGTCAACAGCGGCCAGAGCTGCATTTCTCCGACCCGCATCCTCGTCCCGCGCGAATGTGAAGCCGAAGCTGCGGCGTTCGTCTCGGCGATGTATTCGGCCACGCAAGTCGGCGATCCGAAACAGGAAGGTGGGCACATCGGCCCGGTCGTCAACAAGGCGCAGTTCGACAAGATTCGCGGACTGATCCAGTCAGCGATCGACGAAGGGGCCAAGCTGGAAACCGGCGGCCCGGACCTGCCCGCCAACGTCAATCGCGGCTATTACATCAAGCCCACGGTGTTCTCGGGCGTCACCCCGAACATGCGGATCGCGCAGGAGGAAATCTTCGGCCCTGTCGCCACGATCATGGCCTATGACAGCCTTGAAGAAGCCATCGATATCGCCAACGATACGGCTTACGGCCTTTCCGCCTGCATCACCGGCGATCCCGCCAAGGCAGCCGCCGTCGTGCCAGAACTTCGTGCAGGCATGGTGGCGATCAACAATTGGGGGCCCGCGCCCGGCGCACCGTTCGGCGGTTACAAGCAGTCTGGCAACGGCCGTGAAGGCGGACTTTACGGTCTCAAGGACTTCATGGAGATGAAATCGATCAGCGGCCTGCCCGCCTGACCCTATCCCCTCGGAACAAGGCACCAAGGCCGCTCCCACCGGAGCGGCCTTTTGCCGTGCGCAGCCGTGCGGCTTTCAACGCCTTGGGATAGACATCGCCAAGCAACGTCTCGAACGTCTGTTGCCACGCAAACCGGCCTTCGACATGCTGGCGGGCCCATTGCCCCATCTGCTGATGATCACCCCGCCACGTGCCGCAGACGGCATCTGCCAACGCCTGTGGATCGTCGACGGCGACGAGAACGCCCGTGCCCTGCGGAACCCGCTCGGGCATGGCACCGGCCGCCACGCCGATCACCGGCAACCCGCAAGCCTGCGCTTCAATCACCGAAATCCCGAAAGTCTCGTCGGCCATCGCCGAGACATAGATATCGGCAGACGCCAAGGCGCGCGCAAGGTCCGCGCGGTTTGAAATGAACCCCGGGAACACGACGTTCAGGCCTGCTGACTCCTGCTCGAGCTGTTGACGCAGTTTCCCGTCGCCAATCATGACGAGGCCTGCGTCAAGCGACGGCGGCAAGCGCCTGAACATCTCCAGCAGCTGATAGGCGCGCTTTTCGTTATCGATCCGGCCGGCATAGACCAGCACTGGCCCGGACACGGCGAGGCCCAGTTCCGCAGGCCAGGCAGGATCGCGTTGCTGCGGATGGAATAGGCCGGTATCGACGCCCAGCGACATGACATCGACGTGGGCGATGCCATAGTCCCGCAGGGTTCGTTCCATCATCGTGCTCAGCGTATAGACCCTGTCGAACTCCTTGTACGTCAATTGGGCGTAGCCAGTTGCCAGGCGGCGCAGGCCCCCCGCCACGAAACTGCCGAACAGGCATGAACCGACACGGTAGATATGCGCTTCGGGAAAATCGGTGTGATATCCCGCAACCAGCGCGGTTTCGGGAAAAGCCTTACCGTAATTGATCGCGGTCCACGGCAAAACCCACGGGCATTGCGATTCGATCAGGTCGGGCCTGTATTCTTCCAGCAGGCGGCGCACGACACCGGTCCGCATGATGAAGCGGTAGTTCGGGCTGCCCCGCACCTGATCTGCGCCAACCTGCGCCCAGATATGGCGTCCGTCCTCCACCACCCGGTCTTCAGGACCGGGCACGATCTGCAACAGGCGGTGCGGTGTGTGGTCCAGGATGTAGCGCTGCTTT
>JAZKBJ010000180.1:1340-9097 GCA_040388685.1 Pseudomonadota bacterium | reverse complement strand
CGCGGAGGTAAGTACCTATCCCCCCACCGCCCTGCGGGGCGTAACTTTGGGTGAGATCGCAAAGCAGGAGCGGACGCGTCGCATGTGACATGCCCTTCCAAGGCCACCGCGACGTGTCGCTTTCAAGACGATGTTGCGCGCAGGTTGCACGCGCCTCAATAGTCCTTGCTCGCCTTCAGGTTGATGCTCTCGTCGCCCACGGTGGATACGGTTGCGAGCAAGGCCAGCCAGCGCGTGATGCGGAATTCAACCGAAGTCGCGCTATAGCCGCCGCCATCGGTGACAAGCTCCACGAAGAACCGCCGGCCGATATATTTGCCGACCGCGATGCTGGTGCCAGCCCCCAAGGTCGGATCCGCGCCAACGATGCGCAGCCGGTCGAGGCCGATTGCGGCCCGCAGCTTGTTGATCGGATCGAGTCCGCCGCCGCCACGCAAGCTGGCCAGTGCCGAGGCAAGCTGGACAGCCTCAGGTGCGGAAATCTGGGTGATCGAACTGCCGAACAGCAAACGGCTGAGCAGCTCTTCCTCGGGCAGCGATGGCGTCGACGAGAACGTGATCGTCGGTTTTGTGCCGGTCCCGGTGATCGCGATCTTGGCGCTCACGTTGTTGGCATCGCCTTCGGCCACGATATCGAGCTGCGGATCGACCGGCACTTCGCCCGCAAAGCGGATGCGCCCCCGCGTAAGTTCGAACCGCTTGCCCGCGAATTCATAGCCGCCGCGCACAAGATCGGCGGTGCCGAATATCTGCGGCGCTGCGGTCGTCCCGCGCAGACGGATATCCGCGCCCCATTCGCTATCAAGGCCCAGCCCGCGCACGTTGATCCGGTTCGCACCCGCTGCGTCGATTAGGAACCGCCACGGCGCAGCCGCCACGCGGGCAGGGGCAGCGTCGGCTGGCGTATTGACTTCACGCGTGCGAATGAGAGGCAGTTCCTGCACCGCGCTGGCACGGCCAAGCGCCCAGCGCGCGGTCTGAATCTGCACGCGCCCGGCTATCGTGCCGCCCACGCCATCGCTGACAATCCGCAAGGGCCCGGTTACCACTGCCGCCATGTCGTCGCGGTTGATCAGGCTCGCATTCTGGGCAGAGAGCCGCAAATCGATGGTCGGCCCGCGATCCGAAAGATTGGCGAGTCCGATACTTCCACTTCCGCTGACCCTTCCTCCATTGGGGGTGACGCCGGAGAAACGCGCCAACGACAGCGTGGACTCAGCGAATGTGCCAGCCATTTCCACCTGACGGACATCGGTGCCCGTCAAAGTGCTCTGTACGCGCAAGGCCTTGGACGAGACGACCCCGCGCAGGACCGGCGCGGCAATGGTGCCGTTGATATCCGCGCGCACGCCCAGCGGCCCGGTAAGATCGAAGATTTCAACACCGGATAGCCGCCAGAGGGCCTCAGCCGGGCCGGAGTAGCGCAATTGCCCGGCGAGTTGTCCGGCCTCGAGCCGGTCCATGAACGCACCGCCACGTGGCAGCCCGCCAATCCGCGCCTGAAGCCGGCCGCGAATATCAGCGCCTTCGCGGATCACTGCGCGCGTCTGAACCGCGTCAGGATCGAGCCGCGCCACCAGCGCCACGTCCACCGGGCGCGAAGTCAGCACCAGCCCCGAGCGGGACAGGCCCTTGACCATCAGCGCAGCGTTGCCCGAAGGCGCGCCCTTGCCGTCGTTGTTGTATTCGACAATGCCCGAGGCCACGCCGCTCAGGCCAAGGTCGGCTATCACGATGTCGACAACCGAAACCGGCATCTGCGCCAGCAGCAGTTTCATCTGCGTTGGCCCGCCAAGCACATGACCTTCCGCGATCAATATGCCGCGGCCAAACCCGATCTGGGTCGGCGCAAGCCGCCAGCCCTCACCCTCGCGGGTCAACACCGCGCGCCGGGGCATGGATACGGTTCGTCCGGCATATTCGCCCGAAACGAAAGCGACGATCTGGTCCGGCGCGAAGGCGGCGGTGCCCTGCAGCGCAAAGCGCGTGCCGCGCCGCCCGGAAACCGACGCCGTCACCGATCCGCTGCCGTCCTGCAGATAGGCGGCAGCGGCGAGCCGCCCGATGAAGACCTTGCCCATGCCGATGCCTTCGGCGAGCAGCGTACCCTCGACGGTCGAATGGCCATCCTTGATCAACCCGGTAGCATCGATCTTGGCATTGCCGATCGAAAGCGGGCTGGCGCCCCCGAACTTCGCGTTGCGCGCGGTCACATTAGCGTCGAAACCCTGCCCACCGTCGCGTGGCGCAAGCAGGACGGTGCCGTTGAAAGCCGTGGCGCCAGCCCCGGCACCGGTCGCAGCGCCAGTTGTCCGGCCACACCGTCCTTGCCGAGCGCCACCCCGCCGGTCACATCGGTCTGCCAAACGCGGAACTGCTGAATATCGATCCGCGTTGCCCCGCCCGGCGGCATGAACAGGCCGAGCGTTCCGGAGAATGGCCCAAGCCGCGAATCCCCGCCGGTTTCGATGCGGAAACCATCGGCAATCGGCGAAAGCGCGACGCGGACGTCCTTCAAACCTGCCGCCGGAAGCGGATTGGCAAACACCAGTACGGCATTCGGCCCCGCACCGGTCATTGCCGCCTGCACGGTAAACGCGCCATAGTCCGTGTGACGCCCCCGCCCGGTGAGCGAGGCAGCGCCGCCCGGCTGGACCTTGCCGTCGAGCGCCATTTGCAGCTTGGCGGAATTGATCGTGGCCTTGCGGAAGGTCACCGGGATACGCTCACCCAGCGCAAGACCTCCGGCAAAACGGACGTTGCCGCCGGTCAGCGTCTGCAACGTGGCGTTATCAACGCGCGGCATCCGCCCGGCGACATTGGCCTGCAGCGTCCACGGCACGCCATTGCCGATCTTGAACACGATCTTGGCATTGCCATCGATCGTGCCGAGATTTTCCACCGCAAAGCCGCGCGCGACCACCGGTCCGGCCAGCGCATAGCCGGCCCGCGCCATGTCGCCGCGCAGGGCCAGCCGCGCGCCCAATCCCTTAAGTGCGAGCGACAGGTTGTCCGAGGTCAGCTTGTTCCCTTCGAACACCAAATCTCCGGTCACGCGGCCACCGGGAAAACGCGGATCGATCATGGCGTTGCCCGTGGTCACGCGCTGTGCGGTAAGCGCCAGTGGCAGGATGAACCGGTCACCGTTCCACGTCGCCACCCCGGCGCTGCGCAGGCCTTGCGCATCGAGACTGCCCAATCTCATCCGCCCGACCGTGATGACATGATCGACCGACAGGTTGGTCATCGGACCGTCAATCGTGGCGTCCAGCCGCGCGTCCGAAAGCTGCGGCGATGCCAGTATCCGGTCAGGACGCAGCAGCAGCGCTCGAACCTTCAGGGTTTCGGCCCGGTTGTCGACAAGATCGACCTTGCCATTGGCCGAAGCCTTGAACGCATCGCCCGCGAGCCGCAGCCGCCCATCGAAAACGTTGCCCGCGAATGTCCCGTCATAGAGAACCGAAAGCGCTTGCCCGATTGCCCGCCCCGGCGTGCCCTTCACCAAATCGCCCGGCCAGGCCTGCCCTGCCAGGCGATACGCGCCCGAGCGGTTGCCAAGCTGGAACGCGGCGAGCCGTTTGCCGTCCTGCGTCGCATAGGCCAGCCCGTCCCAGCGCGACCACCCGCCGCTCCCGAATACCCGTGCCTTGATATCGCTCTTGGCGCCTGCCAGCGCGGCCAGCACGCCATCTTTCGGCGCATCATACAGCAGCGCAAGGTCGAACTTGTTGCGATCCGGCTCGCTGTCCAGCTTGAACGAAATCAAGTCCTTGCCGCCGAACTTGCCATTCACGTTGACGATGGCATGGCCGCCGCGAATATCGGCATTGGCCAGCAAATCGACCCGCCGCTTCTCGCCCGCTATCGCCTCGGACACGGTGAGATTGTCGATCACCAGCTTGTCGATGCGAATGTCGAAATCGGGCAGGATGGGGGCGTTCTTGTCCTCGCTTGGTCGCAACCGGGGTGCCCGGCGCAGCGTGCCACGATGCAAAGCGAGCAGCCGGATATCGAGACCGGTCTTGAGCCACGCCAATGGCCGCCAGTTCAACTCCGCCTCTGGCACGGTCAGGAACACACCCTCGGGATCGCTCACCCGAATATCGCGCAAGGTCGAAGTGCCGTAAATGGACCCATCGATGCGGCCAATCTCGATGCGCAGGCCCGATCCCGGCGTGACCGCCGCAATGCGGTCGACAACAAGCCGGT
The DNA here is from genome assembly GCA_040388685.1 of Pseudomonadota bacterium. GTDB lineage: Bacteria > Pseudomonadota > Alphaproteobacteria > Sphingomonadales > Sphingomonadaceae > Novosphingobium. The sequence continues at coordinate 4,888 of JAZKBJ010000180.1, read as the reverse complement.
GGCCCAGCGAGGAATCGAGCACCAGCAGCGCTGCCAGAACAAGCGCGGCACCCGCCACGAACAGGATCGCCAACCGCCGCGCCGCCCCGCGCACGAATCGCGACCGGCGCGAGCGGACGGGCGCGACTGGCGGTGGGGCGGGATCAGGCTCGGCCATCAGAATGCCTGCCCCAGCGCGACATAAACGCCGATCCGGCTATCCCCCTTCGCGGGATTGAGCGGGGTGCCAACATCTATGCGGATCGGACCGAAATTGGTCTGGTAGCGGATGCCCACGCCGACACCGACCTTAAGATCGGCAAGTCGCGGCGTCGTGGTGGTATCGACCGCCCCTGCATCGACGAAAGGCACGACGCTGACAGCACCGCCCAGAAGGCCGGTCTTGACGCGAGCCTCCAGCGAGAACTCGGAAAGCGCGCGGCCTCCGCTCGGCTCGTTCAGGTTGTCACGCGGGCCGATCTGCTGGTAGCCGTACCCCCGCACCGATCCGCCGCCGCCTGCATAGAACCGGCGTGATGGCGCGATGTTGTCGATCCCGGTGCCGATGATCGTGCCCAGCCGCACGCGGCTTGCAACAACCAGCTTTTCGCCGAACGGCTGATAGTAGCTGGCGTCGAACTGAAGCTTGCCATAGCTCGACTTGGTGCCGTTCTGCACCGAAATTTCCGGCGATGCACGCAACCCGATGCGGAAGCCCCGATTGGGATCGAGCAGGCTGTCGCTGCCGTCATAGGCGATCCGCATGGGCAACGCGCCGATGAAATAGGTCGTGCGCGGCTCGTCTGCGAGAATGGCCGAAGCGTCGCGCTCCGCGGTGGCAAGGATCTCGATGCCGCCCGCGAAAATCCACGGCTTCTGGAACAGCAGCGTCGTCTGACGCTCCAGCCCTGCCGTCAGCGAAACGGTGCGCGCCTGAAACGCCGCGCTGCGCTGGCTGCGCGCGTAAAGGTCCGCATTGAGCACCAGATCGCGCTTGAGGAAATTGTTGCGGCGGAAGGTCACGCCCGCCAGTTGCTCCTGCGTACCGGCAACCCCGCGAACGCGCAAAAGCCCCTCGGGCGGGAAGAAGTTGCGATGCTCCCACTGCGCTTCGACGCGGAAACCTTCGCCGCTGGAATAGCCGACAAGCCCTGCGATCGTGCGCAAGGGTGCAGGCGTCAAGGCCACGTCGACATCGACCGTGCCGGGCGCGCCGCCCACCGGTTTTGCGGTTTCACGCGTCTCGACCGTTACCGAGGACACGAGTCCCGTCGCAAGGATGGCCTGCCGCAAGTCGTCCACTTCGGAACGCTTGTAGGTATCGCCGCTGTCAAAGCGCGCGATCAGATCGAGATGGTGGGAACTCAGGAACTTTTCGCGCGACGAATGGACCTGCCCGATGCGGTAGACGCCGCCAGGCCTGACCGGGACCGTCAGATCGCCTTCGCGGCGTTCATGGTCGATCAGCAGGTCCGGCTCGTCTACCTTCGCAAAGGCATAACCGCTCTCGCCAAGCGCGCTTTGGAGATTGAGCCGTTCGGCCACGATGCGGTCGGAATTGATCGCGTCGCCGGAGTTCAGCTTGAATGCGCTGCGCAAGGCTTCGAAATCGGCACCCGTTGCCGCGAGATCGCCGAAGGCCAGCGCACCGAAGTGATACTGCGGGCCGGGTTGCACGTCGAACCGAACGACGACCTTCTCGACGTCGATCGGGCCAGCGGGTTCACCATCGGCAAGCGCCTGGCCAGCAGGCGCGGCGGCAAGGCCCCCCAGCGATTGGTAGACCTGTGCATCGTAGTAACCGTGAATGCGCAGGATGTTGACCAGAAGTTCGCGGTCGGTCCGGGCACGGCGCACGATCTGCGCCAGGTTGTCCTCGTCGTCGTCGAAGGACTTGAGACTGGACAGCCCGGCAAACCGGTCGACGATAGCGCCCTGCTCGGCAATCGCATCGGCACCGCGCGGGAAGGCGAGTTCGACTTGCTTGCCAACTTTGGCGAGGTCGGCATCGGCGAGCTTCACGCCTGAATCCGCCTCACCCTCCTGCTGCCCGGGCAAAGCATCGACAGCGGCTTCAGTGCTCTGCTCGGCCACGTCGATATCGGGATCGGGTGAAAGCGGCTCGATCTTCGGCAGCTCGCTGCCATCGGGCCATGCAATGGTAATGCCCGGAATGTCGGGCATGTCAGCGCTCGCGCCAATGTCCTCGATCACGCTCGAAGGCGGAGTTCCATTACGCGCGGCATCGGTATCGACCGCCCATGCATCCGGATTCTGCACCGCAGAATCGGGGATGAGCGCTTCGAGTTCCTGATCGGCCTGCATCGACTGGGCATGTGCATGTGCCGGGCCGCACAGCACCAACAGCGCGGCGATGACCCGGCAGAGCGGCGAATCAACTGTGGACGTAGCGCTCCTGCGCGCCGTGAACGCCGTCCTTGAGACTGCCTTCCACGCCAGTTGCCACTGGGTCGCCCTGGCGTGCAGCAACGGCGCGCCCGATCGCGCTGGCCTGATCTGCAGGTTCGAACCGTTCCCAGCCATCGCGGCCCAGTTTCTCCATCGGCCGGAAGCGCACCTTGTATTGCATGCGTTCCGAGCCTTCGACCCAATAGCCGAGATAGACATAAGGCAACCCGACGCGGGTTGCGCGCCCGATATGGTCGAGGATGATGAAAGTGCCAAGCCCGGACCGTGTCTCGTGTTGTGGATCGTAGAAACTGTAAATCATTGAAAGACCGTCGCCCTGCTCATCGGCGAGGCAGGCTCCAACCAGCTTGCCCACCGAACCGTCGACCGTCGGCTCCCTGTATTCAATCACGTAACTCTTGACGGGGGTGTGCTCCACCATGTCCGCGAAATCCATCTCGTCCATGGTCGCCATCCCACCGCCCGGATGACGCACGGCAAGATAACGCTGCAACAGTTCAAACTGTTCCGGGGTGGACCAGGGTCGGCAAACATTTACCACAAGGTCGCTGTTGCGCTTCCAGATACGCTTTTGTGTTGAGGACGCACGAAATTCCTGCGCCACCACGCGAACCGAAACGCAGGCAGTGCATTCAACGCAGCTGGGACGGTAGGCAACCGTCTGGCTGCGGCGGAACCCGATCCGCCCCAAGGCATCGTTCAGTTCGTCCGCGTTCGGCCCATTGAGTTCGGTAAAGACCTTCCGCTCGCTCCGCCCCGGCAGATAGGGACACGGCGCGGGGCTGGTCACGAAGAAGCGTGGAAAACGAACGGGCGCGGTCACGACGGGCGATTGCCTCCTGGGGCCGGACGTTCCGGCCTTGTCTGTCATGACAATGCCCGAGCCGACCCAATCCTGAAAGCCCCATTAACCATGGAACTGCAGAGAAATCGCAGAGCAAGCGTGACCATTTCGGCGTTTTACCGCCGCTTTCCCAACCCAGTCCAGATACAGGACAGTCGCCCGGCAAAAGTTAACGCGCGACCTGATCAGCCGAGTTCGACCTGTTCGACATGATAGCCCTTGGCGCGAAGCCCGGCGACAAGCCGCTCGATCTGCTCGCGGTCACGCGCCTCACACTCGATCTCGGCGGTCAAGC
>JAZKBJ010000180.1:0-1330 GCA_040388685.1 Pseudomonadota bacterium | reverse complement strand
CTTGGCCGGCAGCGAGGTAAAAATGCGCTGGTGCCAGACTTCAAGGATGTTCACCTGATGACGGTTGAACTCCTCGACCACCTTGAACAGCGCGCCGGGCCGGTCCTGCAGCGTGATACGCAAGCGGCCCAGACGCCCGGAGCGCGCCAGATCGCGCAGCAGGACATTGGCGAGAAGCCGCGTATCGATATTCGCGCCGGTCAGCACGATGCCGACATTGCGACCGGCAAAAAGCGCGCGGTTCTGCATCACGGCGGCAAGCCCGGCCGCACCTGCGCCTTCGACCACGGTCTTTTCGATCTGCAGGAGCAAGGCCAGTGCCGATTCGAGCGCCGGTTCATCGACCAGCACGACATCGTCGACCAAACCGGCCAGCACGGCAGAGGTAAACGTGCCCGGCTCCTTGACCGCAATACCCTCGGCCAGCGTATCCCCGCCGCAAGGCATATCGAGATGCTTGAGCTTGGCGAACATCGATGGGAAAAGCTCAGCCTGTACGCCGATCAGCCCGATGTCCGGCTTGATCCCGCGCGCAGCGGTGCCCATGCCCGAAAGCAACCCGCCACCGCCGATCGGAATAGCCAGCATATCGATTTCGGGAGCATCTTCGAGCATTTCCAGCGCCACAGTGCCCTGCCCTGCCGCGACGTTGCGCTCATCGAACGGATGCACAAATGTCAGCCCCAGTTCGGCCTCAAGCGCGCGTGCGTGGGCATAGGCCTCGTCGAATGTTTCGCCCTCGAGCACGACCTTCCCGCCTACCGCCTCGGTCTGCATGATCTTCACGGTCGGCGTCGTCCTGGGCATCACGATCGTGACGGGCATGCCCAGCCGCGTGCCGTGATAGGAAAGCCCCTGCGCATGGTTGCCGGCCGATGCCGCGATCACCCCGCGCTCACGCTGCTCCTGCGTCAGCTGCAGCAGTGCATTGAGCGCACCGCGCTCCTTGTAGGCCGCGGTGAACTGCAGGTTTTCGAACTTGAGCCAGATATTTGCGCCGGTGATGGCGCTCAACGTCTTGCTATGCAGCGTTGGCGTGCGCACCACCTGCCCGGCAATACGCGCCGCCGCGCCGCGAACATCGGCGAGAGTAAGCAGGTCCTGTCCCTGCACGGCGGGCTTGAGCGCTACATTTTCCATCCGCGCGCCCTAACGGAAACGGGAGGCTTTTGAAACCTCAAGCTTGCCGCGATGCGCGCCATGCCTTGCGACAAAGCAGCACGGGCACCAGCGCGGCGACAATGGCAGCGGAATCCGCCACCCAATCCCGCCAGTCGGAATCGCGATGCAGCGCGGGAATTGCCTGCAACACTTCGATCCCTGCCCCGAC
>JAZKBJ010000179.1:3070-3903 GCA_040388685.1 Pseudomonadota bacterium | reverse complement strand
GCCTTCCACGCTGTCGAGCAAGGTCGCGATCAGCGTGTTGAGAACGGTGACGTCGCCTGCGCTGCGATCGTCATGCGTCGCCGTGCCGTTGTAGGGAGTATTTGATTCCATGGAAGTTTCTCCGAAAGAGTGTGAGCGCACAACGTCAGCGGAGAAGCTTGGGTCCCATCATCACGGGCGGGAATGCAGGCGGTAGCACCTTGTTGCGCCGGGCCGGTTCAAGGTTGCGACGAGACACCAACGCTTCATCGCATTGACCTGCCGGATCAGGCAGGCGACTGCTACCCGTTGGCTGCGTTCGGGAGGGATCGACTTTGAAACTGCATCTGTTGCGCGCGGCCATTGCCGTGTCGACCATCGCCATTGCCGCGCCCGCCATGGCCGACGATCCGCTCGATCCTGCCATGCGCAGTTCCGCCGCCCGCGCACGCGACAAGGAAGTCATCCGCCGGCTCAACCTTGCCGAAGCCGCCCGCGTGCAGGAACGCGATGCGGGCTACGCCGCGCAGTCCCGCGCCGCCAACGCGGCCGCGTCCGACTATGCCAGCCGCCGTGCCCGCTACGAACGTGACATGGCCGACTGGCGCCGCGCGGTCGCTGCGTGCCGCGCAGGCAACTACGCCGCCTGCGCGCGCTGAAGTCAGATCACGTCACCAGCGGCGGGCAAGCGCGTGTCTGTCCGATCCCCTCGATCTCGGCGTTGACGCCACATTGCCAGAGTGCCCCAGCGTCAAGCGGGCGGAAGTGGAGCCGACACGAAAATGCCCCGCACCACCGGCGTGCGACGAGGAAAGTGGCCAAGGTTCAGATGGAATTGATATCCACAACCGTCG
>JAZKBJ010000179.1:0-3060 GCA_040388685.1 Pseudomonadota bacterium | reverse complement strand
TCGGAATCGTGTCGTTGAGCAGGATGATCGTCTTGCGTGCGATCTTCCAGCCGTCATCACCGGGAATGAGCCGATATTGGTATCGCCCGAAGAAGCAGTCCGCGCGGTTCATCCGCACGTCGAACCGGTGGCACGCAAACGCCGCCGACACATCCGCCCCGCCTTCGTCCGCGCCGGTTACCAGCACGTTCGTCACCTGATGAACAACGCGGGGCAACGGCGACGACGCGGTCGACAACCCTGACGTCAGCCGCATGACCCGGTCCTCAAGATTGCGCCGCCCCTTGTAGTAGATCAGCGACAACTCGCGGTCGGGGTTCTGCGTCGTCGTCGTCTCATCGCGCCACGCCGGCATCCAGAACTCGACGTCGGGCGTGAACAGCTCAAGCCATTCGGCATAGCGCCCGCTGTCGATCAGCAGCGCTTCGCGGTAGAGCAGTTCCTCGGCCTCAGGACGGGGCAGCAAGCCATTCATGCCGCAAACTCCGCCGTCATGCGTTTGACCCACGCGCGGTAATATGAATGATAGAGCGTCTCGTCGCACAACTGCGAATCCGCCAGCACGCTGCGTTCGGGATGCAAATCGATCCGGTCCGAAAACCGGTTCCCGCCCGCCACACTTGCCGTCATGCCGCGCGCGTACCCTTGCAGCCACGGCGCAGCCGTCCCGGCAAAACCGATCTGGCAGTTTTCATAGGATACCGTGTCGTCAGGCGTCGCCATGCCGGTGGGATTGAAGAAGTCCTCGTATTGCCGGATGCGCTGGCGGCGTGCGGCATCGCTTTCGCCCTTGGGCGCGATGCACCATGTCCGCATCTCGGTCAGCCCCGGCGCGACTGGACGGATCACGCGCAGCTGGCTTGATGCATTTTCGGCCACCTGAAGGTTCGGGAAGATCGTCAGGTTGCGCATGTTGAACATCCAGTCGCGCTTGCCCTCGCCGTGGCGCTCCGCCAGCGCGGCAGCGCTCTCGTAAAGCGGGATCGCGGGCGTCACCCCGAACACGCCCCAGTTCAGCACGTGCCCGTTGGCAAAGGAATAGCTCCCCCCGCCCACACCTTGCGTCTCTTCCTTCCAGTAGTCGCTGTTCTCCCACACCGATGCAACCACATCGCCGCTCATCTCCTTCTGCCGCCGCTCCAGCACGCGGATGTAGGAGGGATGCGCCGAGGTGAAGTGATAGGCGTCCGAACAGTTCTCAAGCTGCAGCTTCCAGTTGGCCTCATAGGTGAACGTCACCTGCCCGGGCACGAGTTCCATCCCCGCCTCGCTCTGGTCCGCCACCAGATCGAGCAGCTTTGCCGCCTCGCCCAGATGCTCAGACAATGTCGGCACATCCGCCGCCAGACTGCCAAACAGGAACCCGCGATAGTTGCCGAAATGCGGCAGTTCGGCCAGTCCGTGGTCGTCTCGTCCGAAGGCCTCCGAATAGCACCCCGCCTTCTGCCACTTCACCGCCTTGTTCCGGCCCGCACTGTCGAAGGTCCAGCTGTGGTAGGGGCACACGTGCAGCCGCGCATTGCCCTGCCGCACTTGCGCCAGCCGCGCGCCCTTGTGCGGGCAGGAGTTGACGAAAGCGCGCAATGCCCCCTCGCCGTCGCGCTGGACCATGATCGGTACGCGCCCAGCAAAGGTCGTGAAGAAATCGTGCGCCCCTTCTGCCTGGCTTTCCAGCCCGAGGAACACCCACCCGCCCTCGAACAGGACGCGCATTTCGGCATCGAACACGCGTTGATCGGTAAAGATCGCGCGGTTCACGCGGAACACACCGTCCTGCGGGCGGTCGTCGATCAAATCGGAGAGCCGCATCGTCACAACACCACCGCTTCTACCAGCGTCGGACCATCCGCCGCGAACGACCAGCGCAGCGCCTCGTCAAGGCTGGCGGCATCCGTGGCACGCCACGCCGCCACGCCGTGCCCACCCGCCAGCATGCAGAAGTCCAGCTCCGGAAACTGCGTGCCGACCAGCTTCTGCATCCCGAAATGCTGCCCGAAGTGATGCAGCGCCTCGTAACGGTTGTTCTTGATCACCACGAAGCTGACGGCCAGCCCGTGCTGCACGGCGGCATGCAGCCCCTGAATGGCATACATGGAAGACCCATCCCCCAGCACGGCGATTACCTTGGCGTCCGGTCGCGCCATCGCCATGCCCACCGCAGCCGGGAGCCCATGGCCCAGCCCGCCGCTCGCGGTCGTATAGAACGTATCCTTGGCGATAATCGGCAGCCGGTCATGCATCGGGCCACGGCTCGACGGCGCCTCTTCGACGATGATCGTCTCCGGCCCGCGCAGTGCCGCGATCTGCTGCAGAACGTAGGCATCGGTCATGACCGATCCATCCAGCGACGCTGGCAAGACGCGGCCTGCCGGAGCCGTCCGCGCGCCCGGCACCGGCCCCGCCAGCAACAGATCGAGAGCATTGTCGCACTGCGCCACAATCGCCGTGCCCGCTGGCGCCCAGGCCGCATGAACGTGATTGTCGCCAATAAGCCAGACCTCGCAACCCTCGGGCACGTGCGGCCCGCTGCCTGCCACGTGATAGAGGCTCATCGGCCCGCCCAGCGCCAACACGAAGTCGAAATCCGCCAGCGCCGCGACAATCGCCTCGCGCCCTGCCGTCAAAAACCCGGCGAACAAGGGATGATTCTCAGGGAAGCTGCACCGCGCGGACATCGGCGCGACAAGCACCGCAGCATTGTGCCGCTCGGCCAGCGCCACCACCTGATCCCAAGCCCCATCGCGCGCCACGCCTGCGCCTACCACTATGGCGGGGCGCCTTGCCCGCGCCATCGCGGCCCCGCAGTCCGCAATCGCGCCCGCATCCGGCGCACGCCCGGCATGGACCGTCCGCCCGGTGAAAGGCGCGCAATCGCGGTCCCAGTCGTCGATCGGGATCGAGACGAAGGTCGGTCCGCAGGGCGGTTCCATCGCCACCAGCCACGCCCGGTGAAGCGCGGCAGGCACATCCTCGGCCCGCGCCGGTTCGCACGACCATTTCACGAAGGGTCGGGGAAACTCTGCCGCGCGCTCGGCGAAAAGGAACGGCTCGTAAGGCAGG
>JAZKBJ010000178.1:4444-5435 GCA_040388685.1 Pseudomonadota bacterium | reverse complement strand
GTCACGTCGAAGATGCGCTTGGCGGCACTGGATATCGCCCGTCCCGACGAAAAACCGTCAGAGAAGATCAGCCAGCTTGGATTCACCGTGTCGAGATCGACCCGCCCCGTTTCGCGTTCGACGAAGGTCGAGAACTCGTTGACGTGAACGCCAGTCGTCTTGATCCGCAGCAAGTCCTTGAGCGGCAGGGCGTTGCGCCGTTCTTCCAGCGCCAGCACCACTTCGCTGACCCCGAGGTTCTCGACGTAGCGCGTGAGATTGCTGATCGCGTCACGGTGGATCGCCTCGACCACCACGGGCGCAGCGCTGCTCATGCCGATATAGCCCACGATGGCGAATCCCGCCTCCGGCTTCTCGCCAAGCTTTCGCAGCCGCTCAGCCCGGGCGCCTGCGCCCAGTACCAGCACACGCCGCCGGAATGCCGCCGTGCCAAGCAGGCCGCCCAGCAGCAGCCGGATCAGGACCAGCGACCCCATCGACAGGAACATTGCGTAGAGCAGGTTCGAGCGCCAAAGCGTCCGGCCCGGCATCAGGAAGTAGACGACCGATAGCGCAATGATGCCAAGGCTCACCGCGACGAGCAGTCGCGCGGTGGCATAGCGCATCGAGCGCAGGGCGTCCGACCCATAATCGCCAACCGCGATCATCGCGGTCTGGACCAGTCCAGCGAACAGTAGCAGCGGCGTCATCCGCATCGGGATCAGGCCCGGATCGATGCCGATCTGGTGCGCACGCAATTGCCAGCCCACCTCGCCCGCGCCGAGAAGCAGGATGAAATCCAGCAGACCCAGCAGCAGCACCGAGTGCGGGATATAGTGTTTGAACAGACGAATCATCGGCCTGGCGCTTGTCACCCTGTCGGACCGGAACAGTCCTTCAAGGCGAGCACTAGGCGAAAAGTGTAAAGCGTCGGTTACTCTGACACCGACCCATGAACGCAATTCTCAATGAAAACAATTATATTTCAACTATATAAACTGCCGACACAAAA
>JAZKBJ010000178.1:0-4434 GCA_040388685.1 Pseudomonadota bacterium | reverse complement strand
TGTCGTGTCGGCAGTTCTTACAGTACCATCGTCGGCCCAGAATTATTTGCCGTCGGTGGCATCCTTCGCGGCGTTGCCGATCTGCTTGGCCGCCGTGCCGACATCGCTAGCGGCCTGAGCGATCGCATCGTCACGGGTCGAGCGGCTGTCCTGCATCTGCAGCAGGAAATATCCACCCACGATCAAGGCGATGACCAGGACCAATCCGATCAACCATCCACCGCCGCCACCAGTCGCCGGGCGATCCTGATAAACGGTGGTATGGGTGTGGGTAGCCCCATCGGGCTGGGTCACTTCAACAATGCGTTCTTCAGCCATGTTCCGGCTCCTCATGATCTGGATATGGCGTTAGAACCGGATCGGGCCGACTGCGTTCCCAAGCCGCGTGCGGTTCTGACCGTCACCGATCCAATTGCACTGGCGGCGTACTCCACACCGTGCCATGCTACACTTATGCGGCAGAAAGAATTGCGCACAGCGCTCGTCTGCTATGGCGGCATCAGCCTCGCGGTGTACATGCACGGCGTGACGAAGGAACTGTGGCATGCCACCCGTGCCAGCCGCGCGTTCCACTGCCCGCAAGATGAAGGTGTCGGCGGGGTCGAAGCCGTCTATCTCCGCCTGTTCGAGGAAATAGCGCTTACCCGCGACCTGCGTTTGCGCCTGCTGCCCGACATTATCTCCGGAGCCAGCGCGGGCGGCATAAACGGCGTGTTCCTCGCGCAGGCCATTGCCACAGGGCAAAGTCTCGAACCGCTCACCGCGATGTGGCTCGAACGCGCCGACATCGACGCCCTGCTCGATCCTGACGCCAAGCCGTGGAGCCGCTTTGCCAAATTCTGGGCGCAGCCGCTGGTGTGGTTTGTGCTGAAGCGTCCCGGCAATGTCGTCAGCAGCACGGTTGCGCCCGGGACGCGGTCGGAAGTGCGGCGCAAGGTGTCCCGCCTGATCCGCGCACGCTGGTTTGCCCCACCGTTCAGCGGCATCGGTTTCTCGCGGATGATTGCCGATGCGCTGGATGCCATGGCCGCCTCGCCCGAGGGTGACCCGCTCCTGCCCGAAGGCCACCCGATTGACTTGCTGGTGACCGCGACAGACTTCAACGGCCACCTTGAGGAACTGCGGCTCAACAGCCCGCCGACGGTGTTCGAAAGCGAGCACCGCCTGTCCATCGCCTTTCGGCAGAACGCCGTGCGCCATGGCCCGCGCGACCTTGCCCCCTCGCCCGAACTCGTTCTGGCCGCGCGCTCGACCGCCAGCTTTCCCGGCGCCTTTCCGCCTCTCCTGATCGAGGAAATCGACACACTGGTGCAGGAACGCGGGACGCTCTGGCCGGGGCGCGACCGGTTTTTGCAAAGGATCATGCCCAGCCACTGGAAGCGCGGCGACATCGGCAGCGTGGCGCTGGTCGATGGTGCCGTGCTGGTCAACCGCCCCTTCGCCCAGGCGATCAGCGTGTTGCGCGATCGCCCGGCGCGGCGCGAGGTCGACCGACGCTTCGTCTATATCGACCCCAGCCCCGACCACATGCGTATTGCGCCCAAGGGCGGGCGAACGGTCGGCTTTTTTTCGGCAATTTTCGGATCACTCTCATCGATCCCCCGCGAACAGCCAATCCGTGACAATCTCGAAGCGCTTGAACGCCAGTCGCGCCAGCGCGCGCGCCTGCGCACCATCGTCGACGCTCTCCGCCCTGAAATCGAGGAAACGGTCGAGACGCTGTTCGGCCACACGCTGTTCTTTGATCGCCCCAATGCGCGCCGCCTCACTGGATGGCGCAACAAGGCGCAGCAGGCCGCAGCCGAACAGTCGGGCTTTGCCTTTCACGGCTATGCCCAGACCAAGCTTGCCGGGATCGTCTCGGAACTGGCCGAACTGATCCACGGCGCGGCCCCGCAGGCTGCTCCCGCCATTAAAGTGGAAACGGCGTTGTGGAGCCATCTGGCAAGCAACGGGCTGGACCGCTTGTCCGCGCTTCGTGGCGGCGCGACGGAACAGGCCATCGTTTTTTTCCGCACCCATGACCTGGCTTACCGCATTCGTCGGCTCAAATTGCTGGCACGGCGACTGACACACGAATGGGAAGCTGGCGACGACATCGGCCCGATGGCGCGCGAGGCCGCACGCGATGCCGTCTATCGCGCGCAGGCTCTCTATCAGGGCCGTGAGTCCGCCGAGGGTCTGGGGCCGGGTTTCGCCGAGACTGCGGCGCTCGCCACGATAGATCCAGGCGCAGTGCTCTCGGCAATTGCCACAAGGCGCGATCTGGTAGGTTTGGACCTGCAAGTGGATACGATGCTGGTGGCAGCGCTTGAAACGATGGACAAGCCGCTGCGCCGCCGCTTTCTCCACGCCTATCTCGGCTTTCCGTTCTACGACATCGCCACCCTCCCCCTGCTTCAGGGTGAAGGCATGAACGAATACGACCCGGTGAAGGTCGACCGCATCTCGCCCGATGACGCCATCTCGATCCGCAAGGGCGGCACCTTCGCCTGCCTGCGCGGCGTGGAGTTCTTCAACTTCGGCGCCTTCTTCAGCCGCGCCTACCGCGAGAACGACTACCTGTGGGGGCGGCTCCACGGGGCTGAACGCATGATCGACCTGATCGCATCGACCGTCGAAGTTCCACTCGGCGACACTGTCATCCGCGCTTTCAAACGAGACGCCTTCCTTGCCGTGCTGGAAGAGGAGGACGGGCGGCTGGTGGCTGAACCCGGTCTGATCGCAGGGGTCAGAGCCGAAGTTCTCGCCGCCATGCCAGACTGACCGGTCGTTCCATCCCCGCGAAGTTGGATACTTGAGCAAGCCGCCATGAGGCCTGAGGCCCCCGCCTTCGCGGGGGCGCCTAATTCATGGTTTCCTGCTCCCCCGCGAAAGCGGGGGCCTCAGGCCGTTACCCGCCACCTCGAATTCTCGCGCGAGGGCGCCTAATCCGTCAGATCCGTCCAGGCGTCCTTGATCCGCTCGAAAAAGCCCTTGGACTGGGGGCATTCCTCGCCGGTTTCGGTCGCCTGAAACTCGCGCAGGATTTCCTTCTGCCGCGCCGAAAGCTTGCTCGGCGTCTCGACGTGAATCTCGACCACCAGATCGCCGATGCCGCGCCCCTGCAGAACGGGCATGCCCGCACCACGCTTGCGGAGTTGCTTGCCCGACTGGATGCCCGCTGGAATCTCGATGGCATGAACCCGGCCATCAAGGCCCGGAATCTCGATCTCTCCGCCCAGTGCCGCTGTGGTGAAACTGATCGGGCAGCGCGTGATAAGCGTCGTGCCCTCACGCTCGAACACCGAATGGCGCTGGATGTGCAGGAAGATGTACAGATCACCTGCAGGCGCGCCGAACGGTCCCGCCTCGCCCTTCCCGGCAAGGCGAATGCGCGTGCCGGTATCTACGCCGGCCGGAATGTTCACCTGCAAGCGCTGCTCGGCATCGACCCGGCCTTCGCCCCGGCAATGCTTGCAGGGGGATTCGATGACTTCGCCGCGACCGTGGCAGGTCGGGCATGGCCGTTCGACCATGAAGAAACCCTGCTGCGCGCGGACCTTGCCGTGCCCCTTGCACAAATTGCAGCGCCGCGCCGATGTGCCCGGCGTAGCGCCCGAACCGCCGCAGGGATCGCAAGTCTGCGAAACCTCAACCGCGATCTCGGCTTCCTTGCCGTGAAACGCGTCTTCGAGCGTGACTTCCATGTCATAGCGCAAGTCCGCGCCGCGCCGCGCCTGCTGGCGCCCGCCGCCGCCAAATGCGCCGCCGAATATCGTCTCGAAAATATCGCCGATGTCGCCGAAATCGCCGCCGCCACCAAAACCGCCCCCGCCGCCGGGGCCGCCCTGCTGGAACGCAGCATGGCCGAACCGGTCATAAGCCGCGCGCTTCTGCGGATCGGACAGGCACGCATAGGCCTCGTTGATCTGCTTGAACCGCGCTTCGGATTCAGTGCAACCCGGATTCTTGTCCGGGTGGTGCTTCATGGCAAGCTTGCGGAAGGCCGACTTGAGGACCTTGTCATCCGCAGTGCGCTCGACTTCGAGCAATTCGTAGTAGTCGATCTCGGTCGACATTGCGTTTCCCTGACAAATAACGACCCGCCGCCAGCACTTTTGCGCAGGCGGCGGGTCTGGTTCATCGCAACATCACTTGGTGTCGTCGACTTCCGAAAACTCGGCGTCGACCACGTCGTCGTCGGCCTTCGGTGCTTCAGCGCCCGGAGAAGCAGCAGATGCCTGCTCCTTCTCGTAGATCGCCTGGCCCATCTTCATGGCCTTTTCGGTAAGCGCCTGCGTCTTGGCGGTCATGTCGTCGGCGTTACCGCCTTCGACAGCCGTCTTGGCTTCTGCAATCGCCGCTTCGATCTCGCCCTTGAGCGCGGCGTCGATCTTGTCGCCGTTCTCTACAAGCTGGCGTTCGGTCGCGTGGATCAGGCTTTCGGCGTTG
>JAZKBJ010000177.1:4204-7664 GCA_040388685.1 Pseudomonadota bacterium | reverse complement strand
CGCGCGGCGATCCGCCTGTTCCTGGCACCGGTCGTCGCGCAGGATCGCAGGGCGCTAGCCCTTCAGCACGGCGTAATGACCCACTTCGGCAATCCGCATTTCGTCGAAGGCCCCGGCGACATCCTTGGCAAAAGGCTGCATCAGTTGTGGAGCGGACAGGCGCTGCCGCTATCGGTCGACGATCCGGTCAAAGCCATGCTCTGAAATCATGGGCAGGCCAGACGCCTAGCGCGACCCCGATGTGGCGACGAAACGGGCCTCGTCGGCCACGAAGGCCCGGATAGCCTCGACGTCGGTATCAGGCAGTTCCGCGCCGAATTGCGGCATGCCATTGGCGAGCAGTGCTCCTTCCTTCACCACCATGCGAAACGCGTCGGCATCATGCATGACTGGTGATCGTCGAAGATCTGGAAGAACTTGGCCGCTGATCGCACCGAAGCCGTGACAAGCCGCGCAGAAGACGCCGTATTTCTCCGCACCGCGACGCAGGACCGCCTTGTCGCTGGTTACGGCCTCGGGCGGATCGACCGGATCGGGCGTGGTGTCTACCCGGTCATAGGGCAACGTCCCCCCCAGTTTGAACACCAGTACCCGGCCGGTTGGCAAGGCTTTGCGCTGGGGCGAACTCAGCCCGCCTGCCAGCCAGTGCGAGCCGCCGTTCCCTATGGCGATCGCGATATATTGGATGCCGCCGATGCGATAGGTGATCGGTCCACCCATGGCCGTTGCCTGAGCGTCGAACGTCCATACAGGCTTCCCGGTCAGGGCGTTGATCGCACGGAAAATCCCGTCGGCGCCCGATTGGAACACCAGATTGCCATCCGTGGCCAGCAAACCGCCGTTTCCGGCAAAGGCATAGTCGTTCGTCCACGCCGGCTTTTGGGCGGTGACGTCCCACGCAATCAGTTTGGGATGCACGCTTGTGGCAATGGCGGCGCGCACGGCACTGTCCTGCGGGATGCCGCCGCCCGGCATCAACCCGCTGGCGCGCGCGTTGGGGGTGGGCCGATACTGCGGATCGGCCTGAAAGGTGGCGGCATAATCCTGCGTGGGAATAAACGCGAAGTTGGTTTTCGGGCTATAGGCCATCGGCTGCCAGCTGTGCGCGCCCATGCCGGTGGGATGCACCAGCACGCGGGTGTTGCCGGGATAGCGCGCCTCGGGGTTTTCGAGCGGCCTGCCGGTCTTGAGGTCGATGCCGTAAGCCCAACTGATCGGCGCGCCCTTTGGCGTATCGGCGGTCTTGGCCATGGGCACGATATTGCCCGCCGACAGCAGCTTGCCGGTGCGCCGGTCGATCACATAGAAAAATCCGTTTTTGGGCGCCTGCATCAGCACCTTGCGAGACTTTCCGGCGATCTTCATGTCAGCAAGGATGATCGACTGGGTTGCCGTGGCGTCCCATGTGTCGCCCGGAGTCGCCTGATAGTGCCAACGATATTGGCCGGTGCGGGCATCCAGCGCGACAATCGATGCGAGAAACCAGTTGTCGCCCTTGTCCGCCGAGCGAACCTGCCGGTTCCAAGGTGCGCCATTGCCGACGCCGATGTACACTTGGCCGAGTACTTCGTCATAGGTGATGGAATCCCATACCGTGCCGCCGCCGCCTTGTTTCCACCATTCCCCGGCCCAGGTCTTGGCCACTTTTGCCATGATCGGATCGGAAGCGGCGTGATCGGGGCCGTTGGCCGGATTGCCGGGAACGGTGAAAAACCGCCAGGCCAGTGTTCCCGTTTCGGCGTCATAAGCCGTGACATAGCCGCGCGCGCCAAGGTCTGCCCCGCTGTTGCCGATGAGCACGAGATTTCCAGCGACGCGCGGTGCGCCGGTGATCACATAGGGCCAATTGCCGCCGTCGAGCGTCTGGGTTGACCATACCTGCCGCCCGGTCCTGGCATCGAGTGCGATCAGCCTGCCATCCAGCGCTGCCACGAAAATCCTGCCGTCCAGGTAGGCCAGCCCGCGATTGACCGCATCGCAGCAGGCTCTCGCGCCGACCGAACGGTCAACGCCGGGATCAAACTCCCACAGGGGCTTTCCGGTGGTTGCATCGAGCGCATAGACCACGCTCCATGCCGACGTGACATAGAGCACGCCGTCCACTTCGAGCGGGGTCGCTTCCACGCCGCGTCCGTCGCGCATGTCAAAGCGCCATGCCAGACCCAGCTGCGAGGCAGTGGCCACATTGATCTGGTCCAGTGGACTGAACCGCTGTTCGCTCGCGTCGCGGCCATAGCTGGTCCAGTGTTCGTCCGGTGCTGAACCACCCGTCAGGGTCAGCGCGGCGATGATGAAAGCGTTACGCAGTTTCATGGACAAGCGCCTTTGGGAGCAGGCAGACCAGCAGCGCGCAAAGCGCCATTGGCAATGCCATGCTGCCGATGATGTGGGCTGGAGGGATCTGCAACGACATCATACTGGCCAGCGCCAGCGGCCCGAAGATCGATCCCACCCGGCCGATGCCGCTCGACCAACCCACCCCGGTCGCGCGAATTTCTACAGGATAAAAGGTCGAGGCGAGCGATCCGAGGGCCAGCTGCGATCCGATGGAACCCGCTCCGACCGCGATGATCAGCACGATCCATGTCACTTTCGATGACGGAGCCACGGCGATGCAGGCAAAGGCGGTAGCCGCCAGCAGATAGGCGCAGGCGAGAGCAGGGACTGCATGGCCCTTGTCAGCCGCACGGGCCAGCAGCAGTCCGCCCGCAATGCTGCCGAGCGCCAGAAAACCGGTCGCCCGCATCGCGTCGGGCCGCGCCCAACCGGCTGACGTGAGCAAGGTCGGCAGCCAGCTGATCAGCGAGTAGGTGGCAAACAGGCTGATGAAGAAGATGCTCCACAGCAGGGTCGTGCGCAGCCGGTAGGGGCCCGAAAACAATCCCGCTACCGCAGCGGGCAAGCTGGAGGGCTTGACTGCCGACCGTTCGCCTTGCGGGGCAGGGACTTGTTCGCGCATGACCGCAAACGCCAGCGCAGCGGCAAGCGGCATGGCGGCACCGACCCCGAAGATGCCCTGCCATCCCCAACGGCTGTCCAGTACCGGTGCCAGCAGGCCTGCCGCAAACGATCCGAGCCCCGAACAGGCTGCAATCAGCGTGACGATCAGCACCCGCTGCGCAGCAGGTGCTGCTTCGGCAGACATCGTCACCGCCAGCGGGAGGAGTGCGCCCATGCCCAATCCGGTCGCCGTGCGCCAGAGCGCCAGTTGCCCCGGCGTAGCCACGGTGAACAGGCCGAGTGTTGTCAGCCCGATCAGCAACAAGGCGACAACCATCATCTTACGCCGCCCTATGCGGTCGGCATAGGGCGCCAGCAGCAGGGCACCTGCGGCCATGCCGGCCAGTGAACCGGACAGTGCAGGTGCAAATGCCGTTGGCTGAACGGCCATATGCTGCGCGAGTCGGGCTACGAAGAGTTTCCCGACGCAATAGCGCGTTATCAGAAAACCAGCGGGGAA
>JAZKBJ010000177.1:0-4194 GCA_040388685.1 Pseudomonadota bacterium | reverse complement strand
GAGACTGGGGATCGCCAGTCCGAGCGCCTGAATGTCATAGCCATCGAGAAAGGCCCCGAAAGCGCAGAGCAGCAGGATCTGGCGCGGGCTCACAAAGGTGCCTCGGCGCGGGCGATGGTGGCCAGCGCTGGCGCGATCACCACAGGATCCAGAAATTCGCCATCGGCCATGCCCGCGCCTTCGTTAGCAGCAGTCAGTTGCTCCATCCTGGCAAGCATTGCGCGCGCGCGCGCCAGTTCCGGCTCGGTCGGGCGATAGGCCTGATGGACGATCCGCACTTGTTCTGCGGCCAGCACCAGCTTGCCATCAAAACCCATCATCGCGCCCCAGCGGGCATCTTCGGCCAGCGTGGCGTGATCGTTGATCAATGGCCACGGCGCGTCCAGTGCCCACAGGCCATAAGTGCGCGCTGCCAGAATGATCCGCGCGCGGTGGAAGTGGTACATATCGCCCGGATAGAGCGAACGATCCATGAGATAGGCAGAGATGTGCATCCCGAGCGAACCCGAAAGATCGCCGATGGCAAAGCCCAGCGCCTCGACATTGGGTGAGCACGACGCCAGCATGTCGATATTGGTCAGGGCAAAGGCGGATTCGATTCCGACGACATAGCCGATGGTGTTCGTGAAACCTGCCTGGGCGCGCAAGCTTTCGATTTTCCCATCGATCCAGCGAATTTCCTCAACCTTGTCAGGCTTGGACAGGAACAGCGTATCGACGCGCGCGCCCGCCATTCCGATGATTACGTCCAGGTCTTCGGCGGCAAAGGCTGACGAGACCGCGTTGATCCGCACCGCGCGTGCCGAGCGGCCCCAGATGTCTTCACGCAGCAACCGAACGATGCGGTCACGCGCTTCGGCCTTGCGGGGCGCTGCGACGGTGTCCTCGACATCCAGGCAGATGAGGTCTGCACCGCAGGATTGAATCAGATCGCGCTGGGCGGCTTCGTCCATGCTGCCGGGGATGAATATGGTGGTGCGGCGCAATTTCATGGGGCGGGGTTCCTTTCAAGGATCGCGCGGTGCGTGGGGCTTTTGCCCTCTTTGGCCAGACGCATCGGGAGTGATCCCTCCTTCTCCAACATCATATTATCGCTGTTCAGGTGTCATTTCCTGCTTTTTACGCTGCCTTCTTTGAGGCTTGCGGTCATGAAAGATGCCATTCTGAGCGGCCTTTTGGACTTTTATGACCGCCTTCCTTCCCTGATCCTGTCTGGCGGCATTCGCGCTTCCACTATTGCCCGATCCCGATCCATCCGGGCGAGCTATGTGGAGGTGCTCCTTTCCGAAAAATCGCGTCACCCGCTTGACAGCACCGCGATTCGCGTTGCACCATTTAAGGGTATTAAATAGAGGCTGAAAGCCCAGATGGAGAGGATCGGGAAAATGATCACCCGGCTTGATGTGCCAATGGCCGTCATCGGTGAGGGACCGGTGTGGGACGTTGCCGAACAGGCGCTTTACTGGATCGACATTCTGGGAAAGCAGGTGTTTCGTCACGATCCGCAATTGCGTGAAACACGGCAATGGGCCTTGCCAGACATTGTCGGGTCAATGGCCGTACGCGCATGTGGGGGCGTCATCGTTGCGCTGGGAGACGGGGTCTACACGCTCGACCTTGAGAGCGGCGAATGCGCCTTGCTGGCTACCAGCCCGCATCTCAACGCGGAGGTTCAGCTTGCCGATGGCAAGGTGGATCGCCGAGGGCGGTTTATCGTCGGGTCGAGCGATCGCGGGATGCAGGAAGCTCGCGGTAAACTGTTCGCGCTCGATCCCGGTGCCACCGAATTGCGCGTGATCGACGAGGACATCTTCCTGGCGAACGGTCCTTGCTGGTCGCCCGACGATGCGACGTTTTACCACGCTGATTCCATCCGCAAGACGATCTTTGCCTATGACTACGACATCGCCACAGGCACGCTCACCAATCGTCGTGCCTTTGCCAGTACCGAGGATCTCGGCGGAATTCCCGATGGCGCTACGGTCGATACCGAAGGGCATATCTGGAGCGCCATTTGCGAAGGCGGCAAGATCGTCCGCTTCCGCCCCGATGGCAGCATAGAACGCATCATCGAATTTCCGCAAAAGCTGCCCGGTAGCGTGATGTTCGGCGGCCCGGCACTTGACCGCATGTTCGTGCCGACGCTCAGCCCGGCCTTCCTCGGGCGCGCGGCTCACCCATTGGACGGTGCAATGTTTGTCATCGACGGCCTTGGCGTCACCGGCCTGCCCGAACCGAGGTTCGGCGCGTGAAGGGACCGATGCCATTGCTGCTGGTGCTGGTGTTTCTCAATATCGCCGGGTTCAGCCTGATTCTGCCGCTGCTGCCGTTCTATGGCTCGCTGTTTGGCGCTTCCTCGTTCGGGGTAGCTTGCCTGTTTGCGGCCTATTCGCTGGGCAATGTGTTCGGCGAAATCTTCTGGGGGCGCCAGTCGGACCGCATCGGGCGCAAGCCGGTGCTGATCATGACGACCTGCGCCGCCGCACTGACCTACGTCGCATTTGCCTATGCGCCGAGCCTCGCCGTGGCCATTGCCATCCGCATTGTCAGCGGCTTTTTCAGCGGCACGCTCGGCGTTGTGCAGGGCGTGATTGCAGATATCACCGCGCCGCAGGACCGGGCGCGAAGCATGGGCTATTTCGGCGCAGCATTTAATCTGGGGTTCGCTACCGGCCCGGCTATCGGAGGCTTGCTGGCGGCCCCGGAACTGGGCGCTGCCGGGTTCCACCCGCCTATTTTTGCGGCAGCCCTGCTGGCTGCTGGTGCGTCTGCATGGTCCTTGCTCGCCTTGCCTGAAACTCGGCCCACGGATGGTCCGGCGCGGCCTGCGCCCCGCTATCGTGAGGCATGGATATTTGTGGGCAGTCACGCGCTGTTGCTGCGCCTGTTCATGATCGCCTTTTTCGGCATCGCAGCCTTTTCTTCGATGGAGGCAATCTTCGGTCTTTGGACCGCGCGCAACTTTGCCTGGAGCGCGCATGAGGTCGGGCTGACGTTCATCGCAGTCGGCGCGGCGGGCCTGTTCGTTCAGGCGTTCCTGATCGGCCCGCTGGTCAAGCGATTTGGCGAGGCCTGGATCATTGTGGGCGGTTTGACCGTGCTGATCATCGCAATTTTGCTGCAGCCTATCATTAAGCTGCCGGTCGCGTCGGTGGTGCTGATGTCGCTGTTGATGATGGGGCACAGCCTTGCTTTCCCCAATGCCGGAGCGCTCGTGTCGCGCGGCACGCCGCCCGAACGGCAAGGCAGCGTCATGGGGCTGCTGATGGCTTCCAACGCGCTCGCCCGGATCATTGCGCCGCCGTTTTTCGGATGGACCTTCGGCCGACATGCCGATGCGCCCTATTTTGTCTGCGCGGCCATGATCATGCTGATGATGCCGGTTGCGCTGTCGGTGGTGCGAACGCGCCAGAGGGAGGCCTTGGCATGAACCCGATCAACCCCGCAGCATGGCGCGCCTTTGCTGCCGCAATCGGCAAGGATCATGTGCTGACCTCGGAGGAAGACCGCAGCGATTATGCGGATCACTTCGCCGCAGACGAAACGAAACACGAGCCTGCCGGTGCGCTTGCTCCCGCCAATGCCGAAGAAGTGCGCGAAGTCGTGCGCATTGCCAACCAGTACCGCGTGCCTCTGTGGCCGATCAGCCGGGGCAAGAACTTCGGCTATGGCGGATCGGCGCCGGTTATGCGCGGCGCGGTGGTGCTCGACCTGTCGCGCATGAAAAAGATTGAGGTCGATGCAGAAACCGGCACCGTGCTGGTTGAACCGGGCGTCGGATTCTTCGACCTTTACGATCATCTGCAATCGAAGGGCATTCCGCTGTGGCTGTCGGTGCCGGGCAACAGCTCGACCGGGGCGTGGGCTATACCTCCTATGGCGATCACGCCGCGCGCATCTGCGGCCTTGAAGTAGTGCTGCCAGATGGGGATCTGGTGCGCACCGGCATGGGCGCGATGGACGGCTCGCCCAACTGGACGCTCTATCGCAACGGCTTCGGCCCCGGCTGGGACACGATGTTCTGCCAATCGAACCTCGGCATCGTCACCAAGCTCGGCCTGTGGCTGATGCCCGAGCCGGAGGCGGTGGCGGGCTATGACTATGAATTCGACAAGCCAGACGATCTCGGCTGGGCCATCGACACGCTGATGCCGCTGCGCCGCGACGGGCTGATCCAGCAATCGCCCAGCATCG
>JAZKBJ010000176.1:5756-7683 GCA_040388685.1 Pseudomonadota bacterium | reverse complement strand
CCATCAGCCAGAACGTCGGAAAAAGAAGAAGCAGCGTTGCAGCATACCCGAACACAATCGGCTTCTTACGGCCAATCTTGTCGGACAGAGCGCCGAATATGATGAAAAAGATCATGCCGACGCAGGCGCCAATCCCTACGATGATCTCTGCCACCGTGTCCTCGACCCGCATCGCAGACTTGAGGAAACTGAGGCCCGAGAACATCGCGGTGTACCAGATCACCGTCAGCCCCGCCGCGATGCCGAACAGCGCAATGAAGATGCGGCGCTTGTTGCCCGGATAAGTGAAACTCTCGACAAATGGATTGCCGGCCAGTTCGCCCTGTTCCTTCATCGCCTGGAAAACTGGGCTTTCCGACAGTTTGAGCCGCATCCACAGCGATATCGCCAGCAGTGCGAGGCTGACGAGGAACGGCACGCGCCAGCCCCAACTGAGCCACACCGCCTCGCTCATCAATGCCTTGCTGGAAAGCACCACGATCAGGCTCAACACGAAGCCGCCGACAACGCTCGCCTGAATATAACTGGTGTAGTAGCCGCGCCTTCCGCCCGGCGCATGTTCGGCCACGTAGATCGCCGCGCCGCCATATTCCCCGCCGAGCGCGAGCCCCTGCAGCACGCGCAGCAGGATGATGATTGTGGGCGCGGCAAGGCCGATGCTGGCAGCCGAAGGAATGAGCCCGACGCCCGCCGTGGCAATGCCCATCAGCGTGACGGTCACGAGGAAGGTATACTTGCGCCCCAGTTTGTCGCCAAGATAGCCGAACAGGATCGCGCCAAGTGGCCGGAAGCCGAAGCCGACCGCAAACCCGGCCCATACCAGCAGGACCTGCAAAGTAGCGTTGTCTGACGGGAAAAACGTCTTGCCGATGATCGAGGCAAGCGTGCCGTAGATGAAGAAGTCGTACCATTCGAACACGGTGCCAGCCGAACTCGCGGCAATGACGAGCCGAATATCAGAAGCGCTGGGCTGCACCTCGTGATCCTTGGTCAAGACTTCTGTCACACGCAATTCCCCCAAGCATTCTGCCGTTTGCGCATCCTCTAGCGAAGTGCTGCGCAAGGCGGAACCCCGCCAATGCGCTGGACGACGCTATTCCATGGCTGCGATCGCAGCGTCCCAAGCCAGCAGGATAGCGCCGTGCCGCGCCGGGTAGACCCTTGCTGGCTCGAGAAGTTCGATGCCCGGCCAATCGGGCTTTTGGTCGGAGCCGCCCAGCCATTCGGCGAGTTCCGCCCTTGCAGTGGTGATTTGCGCGGCGTTGCGCCCTGCAGCAGAGGCTGCAAACCGTGCAGCGGCCGCCTGTCCCACGGCGCAGGCATGAGGCTTTATCGCCAGAGTCACTATCGCGCCCGCATCATCCAGCAAAAGGGCCATCTCGATCGCGCTGCCGCAACTGCGCGATCGTGCGCTGCCTTTCAGCGGCAATGCATCGTTCCAAGGGTAAGCGGTGAGTTCCATCGCTGCGCCAAGCATTTCGGGCGTATAGAGCCCGCGACCAGCGCTCACGTCATTCGCCCAGAATGGCGGAGCGGGCCTCTGATCTGGCCTTGTGCTTGGCGACTTCGCGCGCAGTCTCGGCGGCCTGTTCACGCCGCGCCGAAATCAACGTCAACAGTTCCTCGCTGGCCGCATTCAGGAATGGATAGGTTCGTGATTCGGTGATCCAACCCGGTCGGCCACCCTCACCCCAGACCAGGTCATAGGCAAAAACGACGAGCGAATAGCCGAGCACGACGATGATGAAGCCCTTCACCGCGCCGAAGCCGAACCCGAGTATCCGGTCGATCGGACCAATAACAGACCCCCTGCTGGCGCTGCCCATGCGCCGGGCCACGAACCGCGTGGCGATGTAGGGGATGAGCAGCAGCAGCGCGAATGCGAGGATTCCCGCGCCGGTCTCGTTCGGCAGATGATCCGCCAGCC
>JAZKBJ010000176.1:0-5746 GCA_040388685.1 Pseudomonadota bacterium | reverse complement strand
GGACTGCAAGGAGCGCGAGGCACCATGCGGCCAGCGACAGGACTTCCTCCACGAAGCCGCGGAAAAAGCCGCCAACCGCGCCAAGGCCAACGAGGAGCAGGACTACATAATCGAAGCCGGTCATTTGCGAGGGAGCCTATGACCCGCTCATGACACGGTCAATCAGATTTGGCAGGAGCCGCAGCGGCGAATAGCGCAGGCCCTCCACCTTCTCTGACCCCGCTTCAGGCCCGCATCCCTTGGTAAAGCCGAGCTTTGCAGCCTCACGCAGCCGCACCGGAGTATGCGCGACAGGCCGCACCTCCCCCGCCAGGGAGATTTCACCGAACCAGATGGAATCTGCAGGCAGGGGCCTGTCCGACAAGGCCGAAACCAGCGCAGCGGCCACAGCAAGGTCCGCTGCAGGGTCGGTCAGCCGATAACCGCCCGCCACGTTGAGGTAGACTTCCGCCGTCGAGAAACTCAGCCCGCAGCGGGCCTCCAGCACCGCCAGCAACATCGCCAGACGTCCGCTGTCCCAGCCCACCACCGCGCGGCGCGGCGTGGCACCGCTGGCAAGCCGCACGGTCAGCGCCTGAATTTCCACCAGTACCGGCCGCGTGCCTTCGAGCGCCGGAAAGACCGCACTTCCCGCTACTTCCTGTTCGCGCCCCGATAGGAACAGCAGTGACGGATTGCCCACCTCCTCCAGCCCCGCGCCAGCCATCGCGAACACGCCGATCTCGTCCACCGCGCCGAAGCGATTCTTGATCGCGCGAAGGATGCGGTACTGGTGGCTGCGCTCCCCTTCAAAGCTCATCACCACGTCGACCATGTGTTCGAGCACGCGCGGCCCGGCAATCGACCCGTCCTTGGTCACATGGCCGACCAGCACCATCGCCACGCCGTTTTCCTTGGCGTAGCGGATCAATTCGAACGCACAGCCACGCACCTGGCTGACCGTGCCGGGCGCGCCTTCGATCTGGTCCGAATGCATCGTCTGGATCGAATCGATCACCAAAAGATCAGGCGGTGACATCGTGCCCAGCGTGGTCAGGATATCGCGCACCGACGTTGCCGCCGCGAGCCTGATCGGGGCCTTGCCCAGCCCCAGCCTATCTGCCCGCAGGCGAACCTGATCAGAGGCCTCTTCGCCGCTGATATAGACGGATTCACCGCCCTCCATAGCCACTTTGGCAGCCGCCTGTAGCAGCAGTGTCGATTTGCCGATGCCGGGATCACCGCCCATCAGGATTGCACTGCCGGGCACCAGACCGCCACCCAGTGCGCGGTCGAATTCCGCTATCCCGGTCTTTCTACGCTGCGGCAGGGCCACCGGTTGGTCGAGCGACACAAACGCCACGGGCCGCCCGCCACTCGACAGACTGTGTTTGGCCGAGAACACCGTTTCCGGCGCATCTTCCGCCAGCGTGTTCCATTCACTGCAATCGGCGCATTGACCCTGCCAGCGGTGCGAGACACTGCCGCAGGCCTGGCAGACATAACGGCGTTTCGGTTTGGCCATGCCGTTGCTTAAACGGAACATATCTGGAACGCAAGTGCACCCCTCGGTTCAGGTGCGACCATTTCGGCAAGAGTTTGCTAACCACGTGGCGTGAAGTGATCCTTAATATGCCGCTGGTATTGCCACGATGGATGGCAGCAGCTTCACCCCATATTCTCGGCATCGATCCGAAGATGTATCGGCACTTCGCGATGATCACCATCGCGATTTCGGTGGTCATCGCCGTGTTCGCCAATGGCGAGACGCAGGATGCGATGGCGCAGAACCAGCGTCATACCGAGATGAAGCGCGCCGAACAGAAGGAATTCGGCAAAGCCAAGATTGGTGACCACCGCAAGGACAACGCGAAGAAGCGTGGTGGCGACGGCTTTCGCGGACAGTTCGGCGAACCGATGGATGGATCGCGCAGTTCCGGTGGCAACAGCGGTTTCATTCCCGCGAATATGACAGTGGCGCCTTCGCAGATCATCATCGAAGTCGATCAGGCGGCGCTCGCCAGAATGTCTCCCGAACAGCGCAAGGCGTACCTGAAAGCGCTGGAGGACGAGCGCCAGCGCCGCACGCAGCAAGGCCCCGTCATGCCGACACGCGAACAGGTATCGTCGCTAGCCGCCATGTCCGCCGCGCGATCCGGGTCCGACGAAATCGACTGACGTCAAGGCAGTGGCATCAATGCCATTGCCGCAATGGTCAATGCCTCGGCACCGGCGGCAATCACCTTGTCTGCCTCGGGCGCAAAGAACGGGCTGTGCAGAGACGGCAGTGCCGTGCCTTCCTTGCGCGCACGCTCCAGATCGTCGGTCTTGCGGCCGCCTACCCACAGAATCGTCGATTCGATGTCGCCACCGCCCGCCCGCCCGAACTCGCCGAAGTCTTCCCCTGCCATGGTCGGCGTCGTTTCGACCACCCGGTCCGCACCAAGACGTTCGGTTAACAGACGGCCGATCTTCCGCGTAAAATCGGGCGTGTTCCATGTCGCTCGCGTGTGCGGCTCCCGCACCACCACCACCGGCATGCGGCTGTCCGGAATGCCGCTCGCGATGGCCTCCCCCTTGGCAACGCGGGCAATTCCGTCGAGCAAGCGCTGGCGCTGTTCGTCGCCATAGCTGCGCACCGTCAGCTGTAGCTGCGCTTCATCGGGGATGATGTTGTGCTTGGCCCCGGCATGAAAGCTGCCGACGGTCACTACGCCGGGTTCAAACGGACTTGATTCGCGGCTGACCAGCGTTTGCAACCGCATCACGATAGCGCTGGCCATGACGATCGGGCCCTTAGTCGTCTGCGGATAGGCCCCGTGCCCGCCAATCCCGCGCACAGTCAGGTCTACACTGTCGACATTGGCGAGCGCATAGCCCGGCACCGTGCCAATCACCCCGCCCGCCAGATCGCCACTGTCGTGAAACGCCAATGCGTAACGCGGCTTGGGAAAGCGGGTAAACAGACCGTCGTCCAGCATTGTCCGCGCACCAAGCCCCACTTCCTCGGCAGGCTGTCCGATCATCACCAGTGTGCCCGACCACGCCTTCCGATTCGCCGCCATCAGCCGCGCGATCTCGATCCATGCGGTCATGTGGGTATCGTGGCCGCAAGCGTGCATCACGCCGCTTTCCACGCCCGCGGTTGAGGTGCCACGTACTTTGGACGCGTAGGGCAATCCGGTCTGTTCGACGACCGGAAGCGCGTCCATGTCGGCACGAATCAGTACGACCGGCCCTGGACCATTGCGCATGACCGCCACGACGCCTGTCTTGCCAACCCTTTCGGTGACCTCGAACCCGGCCTTGTGCGCTTCGGCGGCCAGTTTCGCGGCTGAACGAACTTCCTGAAAGCTCAACTCCGGGATGGCGTGAAAATCACGGTAGATTTCCATCAGGCCCGGCAAGTCCCGCGCGATCGTATCGCGCAAAGGATCGGCACTGGCGGGGACGGCTGTGAGTGCGAGAGCCGATGCAGCGGCGAGCAGGGTCTTCATGCCGCGCAGGCTAGCTGTTGCGCCGCCACTGGCAAAAGACTTTTGTACGAATGGTGCCCCTGGCCCGACTCGAACGGGCACGTATCTCTACAAACGATTTTGAGTCGTTCGCGTCTACCATTCCGCCACAGGGGCACGAAACGTCAGGGGACGGGCCTTAGCCAGCCCCCGGACGAAACGTCAAGTCATGCGTTGCGCAAAGCGCCGACAAGCAGCTTGTGCATCTTCGAATGTAGCGCATCGTTACCGGCAAGCACGGTCTCGTCACAGATCGGCTGCGAGCGGCCCTTGTAATCGGTCACGAAGCCACCGGCTTCACGCACCAGCAGGCATCCGGCAGCGGTATCCCAGGGATAGAGACCCGATTCCCAGAAGCCGTCAAAGCGGCCTGCTGCAACCCACGCAAGGTCGAGCGATGCAACTCCGAAGCGGCGGATACCGGCGATGCGCGGGCCGAGTTCGGCGTATATCCGCGCCCACTCATTGACATCACCGCGCCCCGCGAACGGAATGCCCGTGGCGACCAGCGCCTCGTCCATGTAGCGTCGGGCCGAAACGCGCAGGCGTCGGTCTTGCAGCCATGCGCCCCGGCTCTTTTCGGCCCAGAAGCTCTCGTCGGTGACCGGCTGATAGACCAGCGCGGCGGTAACCTCGCCCCAGCCCTTGCCGTCCAAAGTCGGCTCCTGCACTGCGATAGAGATCGCGAAGTGCGGGATACCGTGGAGGAAGTTGGTCGTGCCATCGAGCGGATCGATGATGAAGCGGGGCTTGCCCTCGTCACCCGGGATCTCGCCGCCCTCTTCCATAAGGAAGCCCCAGCCCGGACGTGCTTCTCGCAGTTCGTCCCACAAGGTGCGCTCGGAGTGCTGATCGGCCTTCGACACGAAGTCGGCCGGGCCCTTCTTGCTCACCTGAAGATGCTCGACCTCGCCGAAGTCGCGGCGGAGGCGGCCGCCCGCCTTGCGCGCCGCGCGCTCCATCACGCGCATCAGGCCGGAAATGGCTGCCATCTACTCAGCCCACCTTGCCGACGTACGTGCGTTCATAGACGTCGACGATGATGCGCGTGCCGCTGCCGATGTGCGGCGGAACCATGACGCGCACGCCATTGTCGAGAATCGCAGGCTTGTAGCTCGACGAAGCGGTCTGGCCCTTCACCACGGCGTCAGCCTCGACGATGGTCGCTTCGACCTGATCGGGGAGTTGGACGGAAATCGGGCGCTCGTCATACATTTCGAGCAGCACGGTCATGCCGTCCTGCAGGAATGCCGCAGCGTCGCCGAGAAGATCGGACGGCAGGGTGATCTGGTCGTAGGTTTCCACGTCCATGAACACAAGATCGTCGCCTTCGGCATAAAGGAACTGGAAGTCCTTCGTGTCGAGGCGCACGCGCTCGATCGTGTCCTGGCTGCGGAAACGGACGTTGGTCTTGCGGCCGTCGATGAGGTTCTTCATCTCGACCTGCATGAACGCCCCACCCTTGCCCGGCTGGGTGTGCTGGGTCTTGGCAACTTTCCAGATGCCCTTTTCGTATTCCAGGATATTGCCCGGACGGATGTCCACGCCGCTGATCTTCATGATGGAAAGAGCCTTGTTTAACGAAGGAAGCCGCACGAGGCGAAGCGCGGCCCTTAGCCGCTCGTGGCCGTTGCTTCAAGCGGGCGTCGCGTGCTAGCGCAATTTCGATGAAGCGCGCGCTATGCACCCTTGCCCTGATCGGCCTCGCAGCCCCCGCCCTCGCCGTGCCCGGCGGCAAGCTCGGTGTGCTGCCGCAGGGAGCGTGGACCTGCGAAATTCCGGGCGATGCCACGGTCATGCCGGTAGCAAAGCCCGAGGCCAGTTTCGTTATCGTGCCCGATTCCAGCTATGTTGCGCCCGATGGTTCGCGCGGATCCTATCTGCTGCTTGCAGAAAGCGTGACGCTCACCAGCGGCGTGTTTTCCGGCCGCCGCTTCATCATGGACGGGAGCGAAATCATGCGGGAACTGGGTCAGGGCGATGCACCATCCGGCCTGCGCTGCGTTCACGCCGGGCCGGTCAACATCGCAACGCCGGGTTAAGCGGTTTTCCCGTCCCGCCGCATGCGCCAGTAGGCATAGGCGATGATGCCACCGAATACGGCCACACCCACCGGAAGACTTGCCGGGAACCCGTCCACCACTGCCAATGCATCGGGATTGTCGGGTGCGGCGACTATCGCCGCATAGGCGATGTTGAACAGGCTGTCCCCAACGATCAGGCCGGTGGCCGTCAGCACGCCCATGTGGAAG
>JAZKBJ010000175.1:1813-7362 GCA_040388685.1 Pseudomonadota bacterium | reverse complement strand
GCGGGTTCAGCCGACAGCGACCGAATTTCGCTGGTGGTGGCAACCGACATCGGCAGAGACACGACCGACGAGCCCGAGCGGATCAAAGACACCGAACGAGCGGAGCGGTTGCAGGCAATGGCGAAAACTGTTGCACCCGCTAACCCGTAGCGGGCAACAGCTCCGGTCGGTGAGCCTTCGTGGCGCCAGTCTCCCGGTGTTTGTGGTGCATCGCGCCAGTCCTTGAATGCAGATGCTGGCGGCGGGGGTGGGGGTGCCACAGGAGCGGGGCGAGGCACGCTGGGCGGCGGCGTGGGCACCACCTGCGGGGCGCTGATCCTCGCGGGCCTTGTGTTCTCGGGCGAAACCAAGATCGCCAAGGCGGGCCAGTCCCTCGCCCCGGACGCTCCGCTGGAGGTGCGGGGGCGCGACCACCCGTGGGTTTCACGCGGCGGGATCAAGCTGGCGCATGCGATCGCGCACTTCGACCTGGACCCTGCAGGCGTGGTGGCCATGGATATCGGCAGTTCGACCGGTGGTTTTACCGACGTTCTGCTGCAGGGCGGCGCAGAGCATGTTTTCGCCATTGATTCAGGCACCAACCAGCTGGCGTGGAAGTTGCGGCAGGATGCGCGGGTCACGGTTCATGAGCAGACCAGTGCGCGAGTGCTGACGCCGGGGCATATCGACCGTCCGGCCACATGGGTTGTCTGCGATGCCAGCTTCATTGCCTTGCACAAGGTGCTGGAGGTGCCGCTGGCGCTGGCCACGCGGCCGACGCGGCTGGTGGCGCTGATCAAGCCCCAGTTCGAAGTGGGGCGCGGCGAAGTCGGCAAGGGCGGCGTCGTGCGCGATGAGGCCTTGCACGAACGGGTGTGCGGTGAAGTGCGCACCTGGCTGGAAAGCGAGGGTTGGGTGGTTCACGGCATCGTGCCGAGCCCTATCACAGGGCCGGAAGGGAATGTCGAATTCCTGATTTCGGCGGAACGAACCTGACTTATCCACGGTTACTGTCTCCGTGCGGGATTGCTGCCGGAGCGAGTTCGCATTGCGCACCGGGGCCGTGCCCGTCAATATCCCCGGCGAATCGCGCATTTGCGCATTGCAAACGGGTGCCATGAATTACCTCGCTTCTACCGGTCAGCTTCGTGCCAGCCTCCTGCGCTGGTCGCTCTTCACAGTGCCCTTGCTGCTTGTCCTCGGCTTTTTCTCCGGGCAGGCTGCCGGGAGCGGTCCGGGCAATCCCTGGTTCGATGATCTCGTGAAGCCCGCGATCTATCCGCCGCCGATTGCATTCCCGATCGTGTGGTCAGCGCTCTATCTGCTGATGGGCGTGTCGCTGGCAATGATCCTTTCGGCGCGCGGTGCTGCGGGCAGAGGGCTGGCAGTGGCGGTATTTGTCATCCAGTTGGCACTCAACCTGTCATGGTCGCCGGTATTCTTTGCGATGCACCAGATCACGGCGGCATTCTGGATATGCGTGGCCATGGCATTCGCAATTGCGATCACCGCCGCATTGTTCTGGCGCATTCGCCCGGTCGCCGGGATGCTGCTTCTGCCCTATCTCGCGTGGGTCTGCTTCGCCAGCGTGCTGACGTTCGAGATCGGCCGGCTCAATCCCGATGCCGATGGCGCCTTCGGTTCATCCAGCACGGTTCGTGTATCGATTTGACCCTTGCGGGCGGCGCGCTCGCCGCCCACATAGCGGCCAGCACACGCCAATCGGGAATTGAACACATGCAGAGCGAAAACCCGCTGATCGCCGACTTCGTCAAGCTGATGAACAGTGCCGCCGGGACCATCGCCGGAATGGGCCGCGAGGCGAGCGAAAGCGCGCGTGAAAAGGCCAAGGAAGTGTTCGGCGGACTCGATTTCGTCAGCCGCGAGGAATTCGACGCTGTGAAAGACCTTGCTGCGGCAGCGCGCGAGGAAGTGGAAAGCCTCAAGGCGCGTATCGCCGCGCTGGAAGCTGCCGCCAAGCCTGAGTAAACTGCGGCGGGAACTGAGGGCGAGGCTAGGCGATTGACCTGATGAACTGGTGCCATCCAGCGCCATCAGGGAAATCCATTCGTGTTTACGCAACTCAATCCCACCATTCCGCTGCACGTACTGGGCAAAGGCGATGGTTATGCCATCGGCATGATCGACTACGGGCAGGAACATAATCTAATCTGGGTTACTGCGCTCGATGAGTCCGGTGAAATCTGGTGCGCACCCAATTACAAGGTTCGTCTGGGCAAGAACTGGACGATGGGGCGCGGTGAAAACACCCTGATAACCGACGACAAGCGCGCGGCTACGGGTGGTGCCGATAACATTACAGATATCGGGCGTGGTTAGCTCGCCAGTGCTCGGGCCGTCTCGCTTGTGCAGCGCAAGCGCCAGTTGAGGCCCGCCGCAGCATAGGCAAGCGTCACTTCCGCATCTAGGCTGCGCGCCGGGATGTGCTGGATAAGGGTCGTGCCGAAACCGCGCCCTTCCGGAGCGACCACGTTCGGCCCGCCGCTCTCGCGCCAGTCAATCTGGAACATGCTGTCGGCAGTTTCCTCCCACGAGAGGGCAACCCTGCCGGCTGGGACCGACAACGCGCCATATTTCAAGGCGTTGGTGGCCAGCTCATGAAGTGCCATGCCGATGATCTCGGCGCTGCGCGGGCTGAGCGGGATCGACAAGCCCTGCGTCAGCACCTGTTCCCGGCTGTCGCGGCCGAGGATGGCAAGCTGGGCATCGGCCAGTTCGTCCATCATGATCGTCGACCAACCGCGCCGGATCAGCAGGTCCTGATTGGCCGATAGACTGGCAAGGCGGTTTTCGAACCGGTGCAGAAAATCGGGATCGCCACCGCCCGATCGTCGTGCCAGCGCTTGAACGACCGAAAGCAGGTTCTTCGAGCGGTGGTTCACTTCCATCAGCAGCACACGGATCTGCTCTTCCTTGTCGAGCATCTCGGTCACGTCGGTGTTGGTGCCGAACCAGTGCAGGATGGCACCGTTCTCGTCACGGATCGGCTTGGCGCGCGACAGGAACCAGCGATATTGGCCGTCCTTTCCGCGCAAGGGGAACGTATCTTCCCATTCCCGCCCCGCAGCGATGCTTGCACGGAAATGCTCTTGCACTCGCCCGATATGGTCGGGATGGTGAACCTTATCCCACCCCCAGCCATCGGTGGAGCCGGGCGGAACGCCGGTGAAATCGTACCAACGCTTGTTGTACCAGTCGATTGACCCGGTCGCGTCGGCCACCCACGCCAGTTGCGAGATGTTGTCGGCCAGCATGCGGAAGCGGGTTTCGCTTTCGCGCAAGGCGCGCTGGT
The DNA here is from genome assembly GCA_040388685.1 of Pseudomonadota bacterium. Taxonomy (GTDB): domain Bacteria; phylum Pseudomonadota; class Alphaproteobacteria; order Sphingomonadales; family Sphingomonadaceae; genus Novosphingobium. The sequence goes on along the minus strand of JAZKBJ010000175.1, from coordinate 4,070 downwards.
TTGTTTCGCGCGCGGTAATGTCGCGGGCGATTTTGCTGGCACCCACGATGCGGCCGCCCTTGTCGAATATGGGCGATACCGTGATCGAGACGGAAATCTCGCTTCCGTCCTTGCGGTGGCGCACTGTATCGAAGCTCTTGACGCGTTCGCCCCGGATCACCCGCCCAAGAATGTCGTCTTCCTCAAGCTGCCGGTCGGCCGGGATGAGCTTGCGGATAGAAGCACCGATCATGTCGGCTTCCTCGAACCCGAAAATGCGGGTTGCAGCAGGATTCCAGCTCAGAACCGTGCCGGTCAGGTCCTTGCTTATGATCGCATCGTCGGATGACTGGATAATGGCAGAAAGATGCGCTTCGGCCAGCAATTTGGCATGCTCCGTTGCGACCCCACCGCAGACTGCACTCTAAGCCAAGTGCGCCGCGATGCAACAGCCCTCAGAGACCTGCCGTGCGCAATGCCTGGTCGAGGTCCTCGATCAAGTCATCGGGATCTTCCAAGCCGACATTGAGGCGCAGCATGCCTTCGCCCACCCCCATGTCGGCGCGGGTTTCGGGCCCGACACCGTAGTGCGTGGTCGATGCCGGGTGGCACATCAGCGAGCGCGAGTCGCCAATATTGTTCGAAATATCGATCAGTTGCAGCGCGTCGAGCAGGGCGTGAGCCTGCGTAAGCCCGCCATCGAGGTGGAACGAGAAGATCGTCCCGCCAGCCTTCATCTGCTTCTTTGCCAAGTCATACTGCGGATGGCTGGGCAGGAACGGGTAGAGCAGGCGCGGCACGCGTCCTTCGACGAAGCTGGCGACCTTGAGCGCGTTCTCGCTCTGCCGGTGGATGCGCAGGTCAAGCGTTTCGAGGCCCTTGAGCACGACCCAAGCGTTGAATGCGGCGATATTGGGCCCGGTGTTGCGCTGGAACGGCAGGAGCACATTGTTGATCCAATCGGCCGATCCGCAGACGGCCCCCGCCATGACGCGGCCCTGTCCGTCCATCATCTTGGTCGCGGAATAGGCCACCACGTCCGCGCCGAAGTCCATCGGACGCTGGAGCGCCGACGTGGCAAAGGCATTGTCCACCACGGTGGTGATGCCGCGCGATTTGGCGAGGCCGCAGACGAATTCGAGATCGACCACGTCCATCGTCGGGTTGGCCGGGCTTTCGAAGAAGAACACCTTGGTGTTGGGGCGGATCGCCGCTTCCCATGCCGCGTTGTCCGAGGCATCGATGGTGGTGCCTTCGATGCCGAAGCGCGGCAGGAGGTTGTCGATCAGCCAGCGGCACGAACCGAACGCGGCCTTGGCGGCGACGACATGGTCGCCCGCAGAAAGCTGGCACAGCAGTGCGGTGGTCATCGCGGCCATGCCGGTCGCCTGCGTCCGGCATGCCTCGGCGCCTTCCATCAGGGCGATGCGTTCTTCCAGCATCTGCACGGTGGGGTTCTGCAGGCGCGAATAGGTCATGCCCTCGGCCTCGCCGGCAAACCGCGCGGCGACCGTGGCGGCGTTGTCGTAGGCGTAGCCCGACGTCAGGAACAACGCCTCGGACGTTTCACCCATCTCGGAACGCCACGTGCCGCCACGAATGGCCTGCGTTGCGGGGCGCCAATTGCGGGTGATCGAGCGGTCCTGGCCAGTCGTGCGTTTCATGGGGCCTGCCTTAGTTTCGTGAGCGCGACCACGCAAGCGGTGGGATTGCGAAGCGTGGCGGCCACGCCTATTCGCGGACGGGCATGACGGCCTCAATATCCCATCGCACCGACTTTCCCGGCAACGACCGGCGCGATCCCGCCATGTGGTGCGGGATCATCGCCGCCGCGTTCTTCTTCATCGTCCTTCACCGGCTCGGCATTCCGTCGAAGCCGATGTTCGACGAGATCCATTATCTTCCCGCCGCGCGGCGGCTGATCGATCTGAGCGCGCGCCTGAATCCCGAACATCCATTGCTGGCGAATCAGTAGATTTCATGGTCGATGCAGGCTATTTGCGATACGCCGTTCGGCTGGCGGTTTCCCTCGGCCGTGCTGGGCGGGCTGGGCCTGTGGGCGATGATGCGGGGCCTGTGGTGGGCCAGCCTGTCCCGCAGCGCGACCATTATGTTCGGGCTGCTGCTGGCGACGGATTTCGTCTGGTTCATGATGGCGCGGATTGCGCTGCTCGACATGGCGATGGGCGGGTTCATGGCGCTGGCAGTGTGGCAATGGGCACTGGCGTGGCGCAATCCTTCGGGCAAAGTGAGTGCAGCGCGGCTCCATCTGCTGCTG
>JAZKBJ010000175.1:0-1803 GCA_040388685.1 Pseudomonadota bacterium | reverse complement strand
CGTTCTCGGCAGTGCTCGAACGCATCGGCGGCCCGCTGCCGGGATTGCTGTTCGTGCTGAACCGGTGGCAAGCGCTGAAGGGCAGGCGCGCGGGGTTGCTGTGGTCATCGGCGGGCGTCGGACCCGTGCCCGGCGTGTCCGTGCTGGAGGCCGCAATCTGGCTCGGCGTGATGCCGCTTGTGGTCTATTTCGCCACGTTCACCCCCGCATTCTTCTACGCGGAAAAGCCGCTGTCCCCGGCCAAGCTGATCGAGTGGCAGGAATACATGCTGCAGTTGCAGGACAGCGTGAAGAAGCCCCACACTTATATGAGCCAGTGGTGGCAGTGGATGGTCAATATCCGCCCGATCTGGTTTCTCTACGAGAACGTCGATGGCGCGCAGCGCGGCGTGCTGATGCTCGGCAATCCGTTCACGATGCTGGCAGGCCTGCCCGCGCTGGCGTTCTGCCTGTGGGACGGCGTCAAGGGTGACCGACTACGGCTGCTGGTCGTCGCATCCTATGCGCTTTTGGTTGGCTTCTGGGCGATCAACGGCAAGCCGGTGCAGTTCTACTACCACTACATGCTGGCCAGCTGCTTCCTGATGGCGGCGCTGGCGCTGGTGCTGGCGGAGTGGTGGGACCTCGGCCTGCGCTGGCCCGCCAAAGTTACGCTGGTCCTGGCCTTCGGGATGATGATCGGGTTCTATCCGATCATCTCGGCAGCCGAACTCCCCGCCAAGAACTCGTATCTGGACTACACCTGGCTCAACAGCTGGAAGTAGCTCAGTACTTGCCCCAGACGAAGCGCGAGGACAGCGCGAAGTTCCAGACCGAGCCGAGGACGATGCCGACAATCACCGCGACCACGGCGTGGAAGCCGATGGTCTTGAGCACGGCGGCCGAGCCGATATTGGTCAGCAGGCCAAGCGAGCAGGTGAGCGCAAACTGCGCCCAGCCGCGCATGACCGGGCCGACACCGCGCAGGCGCTTGTCGGAATAGGTCAGTTCGTTGTTGAGCACGAAGTTGAAGGTCATCGCGATGATCGCGGCCAGCGTGTTCGCGGTGTTGAAGGTCGCGCTTTCGGACCAGTTGCCATAAACGAAGCGTTCGCCCGCGATCAGTTTGAGCAGCACCCACAGCGCGCCGAGCTGCACCACCACGCCCATCGCACCGACCGTGCCGAACAGGGCAAATCGCGTCGGGATGATGCGGCCGAGCCACTTGTCATAGAGGCCCACGAGGAATTCGAACACGACGGTCTGGTCCAGTTTGCTTTCGCCTTCCGAACGCGCGGCGAAGTGGAGAGGGAATTCCTTGATTTTCAGCGGACGGTCGACCGTTGCCAGAATATCGAGGAGGATCTTGAAGCCCACGCCCGAAAGGCGGTGCGCGTCGGCGCGCAGGGTTTCGGCGCGGATCATGAAGTAGCCGCTCATCGGGTCGGTCAGTTCGACGCCGGTCACCTTGTTGGCGATGCGGTTGGCAAGGCCAGAGGCTTTCACCCGGTCCGGTCTGCCCCAAGCTTCTGTGCTGGCGCCTTCGGCAAAGCGCGAGGCATAGGCGAGATCGTATTCGCCGCCTTCGACCGCGCCGAGCATCTGCGGCAACAGTTCGGGATCGTGCTGCTGGTCGGCGTCCATCACCGCCACGATCGGTGCGGCGGTGGCGCACATGCCTTCGATGGCGGCGGAAGCCAAGCCGCGCCTGCCGATGCGTTCGATCACCCGGATGCGCGGATCTTCGAGCGCGATCCGGCGCGCTTCGTCAGCGGTGCCATCAGGGCTGTTGTCGTCGACGAAGATCGCTTCCCACGCCACGCC
>JAZKBJ010000174.1:2653-9704 GCA_040388685.1 Pseudomonadota bacterium | reverse complement strand
GAAAACGGTACGGGCTTGATCCGAAAAAGCTGATCCTCGCGGACGGGGCGTCGGGCGATTACTGGGTGCGCAAGGACGTTGCGCCGGGCCTCAAGGGCAAGATCGTCGACGAAGCCAAGACGGTGCTCGAGGCCAATCCACAGGTCGAGGCGGTGCTGACGGCCGCAGAGATCGCGGCAACGCCGATGCCGACGCGCTCGCCCGAGGTGTGGACGATGGCGGAGCGCGCGCGGGCTTCGTATAACCCGCTGCATTCGGGCGATTTCGTGGTGTTCCTCAAACGCGGCATTGTGCCGATTGCCACGCCGGGGCCGGGCTATATCGCCACGCACGGCAGCCCGTGGGACTATGACCGCCGCGTGCCGATCCTGTTCTGGCGCAAGGGGATGACCGGGTTCGAGCAGCCGAGCGCGGTGGAAACGGTGGACATCGCGCCAAGCCTTGCGGCATTGATCGGCCTCAAGATTCCCGAAGGTTCGTTTGACGGGCGCTGCCTTGATCTCGATGGTGGGCCGGGCACTACCTGTGGAGCCGCGAAATGAATGAACTTCACGCCGATGTCGTGATTCTTCGCCAAGGCCGGGATCACTTCGCATGTCGTCGATAATTCCGACCCTGCGGCGCAGACGGCGGATGGTTTCGACGGGCGCGCTTCGGCAATTTCGACCGCAAGCTGGAACCTCTACGCGCATCTCGGCATGGCCGAGGCGCTGACGCCCTTGGGTTGCCCGATCGAGGCGATTGCGGTGACCGATGCGATGAAGCCGGGGCGGATCGACTTCAAACCCGCAGACGGTGATGGCTCGTTGGGCCGGATGTACGCCAACCGCGATGTGCGCATTGCGATGTATGACGTGGCGGCGAAGGAAGAGGCGATCACCTTCCACCCCAACGCCCATGTGGTTCACCGGGAGCGCGGCGAGCATGGCGTGGCGGTAACGCTGGCCGACGGGCGCGTGCTCAAGGGGCGCTTGCTGGTCGGGGCGGAGGGGCGCAAGTCGCCCACCCGCGACGAGGCGGGGTTCACGCCCGCGCGATGGGACTATGGCCACCGCGCGATCATTGCAGGACTGACACACGAGAAGCCGCACGACAACGTGGCGTGGGAAGTGTTCTATCCGGCGGGGCCGTTTGCGCTGCTGCCGCTGCTCGATCATGCCGACGGCGTGCACCGCTCGGCGCTGGTCTGGACGGTGGCGGAGAAGGACGCCGCCGCCGTGCTGGCCATGCCCGAGGCGATGTTCCTGAACGAAGTGTCGCAGCGGATGCACGGCATTTTCGGGGCGATCAAGCTGGCAAGCCCGCGCACCTCCTATCCGCTGAACTTCCACCACACCGCCAAGATCGTGAGCGAGCGGCTGGCGCTGGTCGGCGATGCCGCGCACGGGATGCACCCCATCGCGGGGCAGGGCCTCAACGTGGGCCTGCGCGATGTCGCGGCGCTGGTCGAAGTGCTGTCGGACGGCGTGCGGCTGGGGCTGGACGTGGGCGACGCGCAATTGCTCGCGCGCTACGAACGCTGGCGCGCGGCGGATACCTTCATGGTGGCAGCCGCAACCGACGTGTTGACGCGCCTGTTCGGCGTGCCGGGCAAGTTGCCCTCGGCGATCCGCCGCTTCGGCATGGCAGGCGTGCAGCGCGTGGCTCCACTCAAGCGCTGGTTCATGGACGAGGCGCGCGGAATGAGCGGTGATCTGCCGAAGCTGCTGCGGGCGGCTTGAGAGTTTTCTAAGCTCTCTCCCCTTCAGGGGAGAGAGCAGATGTGGTGTGAAATCAGATCGCCCCGGCAGACGCTTCCGCGCTCGGACTAGCCTCAACCGTCGGCGCAGCGCTCGGCGCGGCCACAGGCTGCGCGCTCATCAATGCAGCGGCTTCCAGCTGGTCGAGAGCGCGCTGGGCGGCGGTGTAGTCGCGGGCGTGGGCTAGCCAGTCGGTGGCGGCGGTGCTGCCGGGCATGCGTTCGACTTCGGCGGCGGCTGCTTCGACCTTGCCGCCTGCGAGGAACGCGCGGGTGCGGACGAGGCGGCTTTCGGGGGCGGGGGAGGGCATGTCGTCGTGGCGGACGACGAACAGCTCGGAGACCTGGCGGGACAGCCAGTCGAACGTGCCTTCGTCGGCGGTTCCGCCCACAAGCTGCGGGCCGAGCAGTTCGAACTGTTCGGAAAGCTGGGCGAGGGTGACCGGTGCGGCGCCTGCAGCGATCACGCGGTCCACTGCTGCGCCCTGCGTTGCGCCAAAGCGCGCGCGCAACTGTGTTTCGATCCAGCCGAGGGGTTGGCCGCGTTCGAGCGCGCGCCGCGCGGCAAAAGCGAGGAGCAGCGACTCGGCGTGGGTGGCATTGGCCGAGGCGGCGATGGCCTGTTGGTTGAGGTCGGCCAGACGCTGTTCGAGCATGGCGACTTTGGCCGAAGTATCGGCTAGTTGCGCCTGCGCAGCCGTGTCAACAGCGGCGACCGTGGCCGATGGGGTTGCGCTGGGAGCGGCGACGAGTTGCGGCACGCCTTCGGAAACATCGAATTCGATCAGGCCATTACGCCAGCCGAGCCAGGCGGCGCCGACCGCGCCCGCGAGCAGGCATCCCGCGAGAAGCGCGGCGATGGTCCGTCCGCGCATGCCGCTACGCTCAGGCGCTACGCGCGGTCTGTCCCCAAAATCCTGCATGCGTTTTTTCTTGTCCTGTCGCCCCGAAGTCACACTGTCTGGCACATTCGCGCGGCGAGTTCCAGCAGGTCCGCATCGGTCCTTGTCTGAGCCACCGCGACTTCGCCCCAGTCGGGGCCAGCCAGTTCGGCTATGCGCGGTGCAAGACAGGCGAGGTAGATATTTGATCGAACAATTTCAAGCCGTTCGCATTCGGCGCGGAAGTGCCGGGCGGCTTCGCCCGAATGGAGCAGAGTGACGGCGCGGCCTGAGAGAAGTGCCGCGAGTTCGCCCGGAACCGGGCAGGGCTGCGCGGCATAGATGATTCGGGTTTCGATCGTCACGCCCTCGGGCGGGGACAGTTGAACCCGGTCCAGCCCGGCGAGGCGCAGATAGCGGCCGGGCGAGAGCGTTTCGACCAGCGGTTGCAAGCCGCCCTCGCCGGTCCGGGTTACGGTGAACCCTGCGTCGCGCGCAGTTTGAGCGGTCGTCTCGCCCACGGCGGCGACGGGGATGTGCGTTAGCGTATCAAGCTGCGGTCCGCCGTGGCGGAAAACGTTGGCGCTGCCTGCGAGGATCGCGGCGAAGTGGCCTTCCGGCATGTCCCAGTGGCGCGGTGCGACGTCGAACAGCGGGAAGCCGTGGGCATCGAGTCCGAGTGCCCGGGCTGAGTCCAGCGTCGCCGTATTGCCCGGTTCAGGGCGGATCACGATGAGCGGGAGCGACGTCATGGCGCTCCGCTGAAATGCACGGTCACCGATGCGGGGGCGTCTGCCAGCAGGCGGTGGGCGAGGCGGGCGGGGCCAGCAGCATCGTGCGGGGCGAAGGTTTCGCTCGCTTCAACGCGCTCTGCACCGTCGGGGCTGAAGATGGCGGCGCGCAGGGTAAGCGAGGATTCGTGGGTCGTGGTCAGCACCGCGATTGGACTGTGGCAGTTTCCGCCGAGCGCCAGCAGCAGCGCGCGCTCGGCGCGGATTGCATCGTGGCTGGGCGTATCGTCGATGGCGGCGAGCCACTGGCGCAGGTCATCGCGCGCGGCGAGGCATTCGATGCCGATCGCACCTTGGGCAGGCGCGGGAAGCCATTCGAATTGCGACAGCGGATGGCCTACGCCGGTTTCGCCGAGGCGCTGGAGGCCGGCGGCGGCGAGCAGCGTGACGTCGGCCTCACCCGCCTGCAGCTTGGCCAGCCGCGTGGCGACATTGCCGCGAAAGCCGACGATCCTGAGGTCTGACCTGGCGTGGAGCCGACCAGCACGTCGCGCACGTCGGCACGCGGAAGGACGGCGGCAATGGCGAATTGTTCAGGGCGGACGGTTTCGACGTCCTTCATCGAATGGACCGCGAAGTCGATTTCGCCCGAGAGCAGCCAGGCATCGAGTTCCTTGGTCCACAGCGCCTTGCCGCCGATCTCGGCGAGCGGGCGGTCTTGAATCCTGTCGCCACTGGCAGTTACGGGCACCAGTTCGACCATGTCCTCGGGCCAGCCATGCGCGGCGCAGAGGCGCGCGCGGGCTTCAAAGGCCTGCGCCATGGCGAGCGGGGAGCGGCGTGTGCCGAGCTTGAGCGGCTGTTTGGGAGAGGCTGATGTCATGCGCCGCTTGCCGTAAACGGGATTATCTCTAGAGGAAAGCGCCTGATGGCCCTGATCCTTGGCATAGAATCCAGTTGCGATGAAACCGCGGCCGCGGTGATCGACAGCAATGGCGCGTCGCTGGAGACACGCATCGTGGCGCAGCGCATCGCTTCGCAGGACGAGGCGCACCGGCCCTATGGCGGTGTGGTGCCCGAAATCGCGGCGCGCGCGCACGTCGAGGTCCTGAGCCCGATGATCGAGGCGGTGCTGGCCGATGCGGGGCTTGGTTTGGGCGATATGGACGCCATTGCGGCAACCGCAGGGCCGGGGCTGATCGGCGGAGTGATGGTTGGGCTGGTGACGGGCAAGGCGCTGGCGATGGCGGCGGGCAAGCCGCTGATCGCGGTCAATCACCTTGAAGGCCACGCGCTTTCGCCAAGGTTGGCCGACCCGGCGCTGCATTATCCTTATCTGCTGCTGCTGGTTTCGGGCGGGCATTGCCAGATTCTCGAAGTGGCTGGCGTCGGGCAGTACCGCCGCCTTGCCACGACTATCGACGATGCGCTGGGCGAGGCGTTCGACAAGACCGCGAAAATTCTGGGTCTGGGCTATCCGGGCGGGCCTGCGGTAGAGCGTATGGCGCGCGAGGGCGATCCTAAGGCGGTGAAGCTACCGCGTCCGCTGGTGGGCAGCGGCGAGGTGCATTTCTCGTTTGCCGGGCTGAAAAGCGCGGTGATGCGGGCGAAGGATGCTGGCATTTATTCCGACGCCGACATCGCGGCATCGTTTCAGCAGGCGGCGATCGATTGCGTGGTGGACCGGACGCGGATTGCGCTTGCCGCCGCCTCGCCGGGGATGACCGCGCTGGTCGTGGCGGGCGGGGTTGCGGCCAACGCGGCGCTGCGGGGGGCGCTGGAGGCGCTGGCTGGCGCATATGGGCTGCCGCTGGTCGCGCCGCCGCCGAAACTGTGCACAGACAATGCCGCGATGATCGGCTGGGCTGGCGCGGAGCGCTATGCTCTGGGATATGTCGATGCGCTTGATGTGGCGGCGCGTCCGCGCTGGCCGCTCGATGACAATGCCGCGCCCGTGCGCGGTGCAGGGGTGAAGGCATGACCGTGGAAGTGGGCCCTGAAGTCGGCGTTGTGGGCGCAGGAGCATGGGGCACGGCGCTGGCGCAGATGCTGTCGAGCGACGGGCGCGAGGTGCTGCTTTGGGCGCGCGAGCCGGAACTGGTGGCCGAGATCAACGACGAGCGCCGCAACGGGCTGTTCCTGCCCTCGGCGAGGCTGAACGCTTCGATCCGCGCAACCGGCGATCTGGCGGATATGGGCCGGGTTCCGGTGCTGCTGCTGGTGACGCCAGCGCAACATCTGGCGCGAGTGCTTGGCGGGATCGGGCGCGATGGCGGCGATGTGGTTCTGTGCTCAAAGGGAATCGAGGCGGGAACCGGACGGCTGATGGCCGATGTTGCCCGAGATGCCGCGCCGGGGGCGAGCCTTGCGGTGCTGTCCGGGCCGACCTTCGCGCATGAAGTTGCGGCTGGCCTGCCGACGGCGGTGACGCTGGCCTGCGCGGGCGGCGAGGCGCAGTGGAAGCGTCTGTCCGCCGCCATCGCGCGGCCTGCGTTCCGGCCCTATTATTCGGACGATATCGCCGGGGCGGAGATCGGCGGCGCGGTAAAGAACGTGCTGGCGATCGCCTGCGGCGTGGTCGATGGGCTGCGGCTGGGGCAGAACGCGCGTGCGGCGCTGATCAGCCGAGGCTTTGCCGAAATGCAACGGTTCGGGTTGGCGCTTGGTGCAAAGCCGGAAACGCTTTCGGGTCTTTCGGGTTTGGGTGACCTTGTGCTGACCTGTTCTTCCACTTCTAGCCGCAACTTCTCGCTGGGCAAGGCGCTGGGCGAAGGCGCGAGTGCGAGCGAGGTGTTGGGATCGCAGACGACCGTCGCCGAGGGTGCATTTACCGCGCCGGTGCTCGCCGAACTGGCGCGCGCGCGCAGCATTTCGATGCCAATCGTAGAGGCGGTTGTCACATTGTTGGACGGCGGCGCGCCCGCGCATGAGGTTGTGGCGGGGCTGCTTTCGCGGCCATTGAAGGCGGAAAACCCGCTTGTCTGACGCCGCTTCAACGCCTCCCGGCCAGCAGGACATTGCCGCGCTTGCCAAGGGCGGGCGCACCAATTTCCTTGGCTTCCTGCTGCGGTTGCTGGCGCGCATCCCTTTCCTGATCATCGCCAGCCGCTTCTATGGCGCACCTGCGATGGGGCGTTTTGCCTCGGCGCTGGTCATGGTCGAGTTCGCGGGCATGCTGGCAACGTTGGGGCAGAAGCGCGGGCTGGCACAGCGACTGGCCGAGGGCGACCAGCATCCGGCCAACAGCGTGGGCGACTCCTTCCTGCTCGCGATGGCGCTGTCGCTCGGCATGGGCGCGGTGATCTATGCCTTCCCGCAGTCGATGTATCCGAGCAGCGCCTTCTCGCTTGCCGACCGCTTGCTGGTGCTGGCGATTCCGGGGCTTGCTCTGGGCGACCTTGCGCTGGCGGCGCTGGCCTACCGCTTTGACGTCGCGGCGACGGTGCGGGCGCGTTCGGTGGTGGAGCCTTGGACGATCTCGATAGCGGCCGGGGTGTTCTACTTCGTCTCGCCGGAATCGGGCCTGAGTCTGGCCTATCTGCTCTCTGTCTGGGCAGCGACCGCGGTGGCGCTGTTCTCGCTGGTGCGCTCCTACGGCATGCCGCATGCGTGGAAACCGCGCCCGATGCTGCTGTGGCAACTGGCCCGCCGCAACCTGCCGTTGGCAGGCGCCGATGCGGTGGAGTGGGGGACACGCAAGC
>JAZKBJ010000174.1:908-2627 GCA_040388685.1 Pseudomonadota bacterium | reverse complement strand
TGATCACGCGCAGCGTCAAGGACAAGGACTACGCCGCGATTGCCAAGCAGGTGTGCCAGGTGGGCTTCTGGATCAGCGCGGCGCAAGTGGGCATCGCGATGGCCTTAGGCATTCCGGGCGAGGGGCTGATGGGCCTTGGCGGACCGGCTTTCGTTTCGGGCACGGCGGCGCTGGTGTTCCTGCTGGTGGCTGAAGTGGTGGCATCCAAGGCCGTGGTGAGCGAAGCGGCGCTGGTTTACCTCGCGCGGATGCGGAACCTGTGGATCAGTCTTGCCACGATTGCGGTGCAGGCGGTGCTGACGATCGTGCTAATCGTGGTGGCACGCAACGCCGGGTGGGGTCCAATGTATGTCGCGGCGGCAGCGGCGTTGGCCCTGGCGCTTTCGCTGGGTCTCGCCTCGATGGTGAAGTCGCGCGTTCTGGCCCGCATTCTCGGACACAGCATCAGCAACTGGCGCTGGGGATTGGCGTGGGCGGTGATCCCGGCGGCGGCGCTTGGCACGGCGGTGACGTGGCTGCCCGAATGGGCTGAACTTTCGCTCGGAATTCCCGCCATTCTGGGTATTTATTGCTACATGTTGTGGGTCCGGTCGTTCGGGCCGGAAGACCGGGTGCTGTTCCGCAAGCAGCAGGCGGCATGATGGGCGTGAGGGAGTGGCAATGCTCGAACTGATCGAGACCAACCAGGTTGTGCTGGCGGGAATCGTCCTGCTGGTGGCGTTTGTCGTGTGGTGGCTGTGGGGACGCACCAAGCCTGCCCCGACCAAGCGCGATTATACCGATGTCCTTTCGGAAGGCGCGGCGCCTGCCGAGCGCAACAGCGCATTGATCGCAGCGCCCAGTGCGGCGGCGCTGGTCACCCCGCCACCGGGCGTGGGCACCATGGCCGGGATCGGCGAGATCGTGGCAATCGCCGCTGCGGATGAAATTGCCGAGCCGCAACCTGCGCTGGGTGGCGATGATCTTGGGCGGATCAAGGGCGTGGGGCCGAAGCTGAAGGCATTGCTGACGTCGCTTGGCGTGAGCAGTTACGCGCAGATCGCGGGCTGGACCGATGAAGATATTGCCCGGATTGACGCGCAACTCGGTTCCTTCGCCGGGCGCGCAACACGCGATAACTGGGTGGAACAGGCGCGCTTGCTGGCAAGCGGTGACACGGCGGCCTATGAGGCGAAATTCGGGAAGGTTTAATCGACCACTCGCGCCGGGGCGACAGGCTCAGGCGCGTTGGTTGGAGCAGCTACGCGGCACCGCGCGATGACATCGCGCGCCGGACCGCCCGCAGATACCTTGATCATGCCAGCACCGGGCAGCGTGCCGGTATAGGCACCGCCGAGAACCTTGGCCCGGGCATCGTCTGCTGTGAGCGTGCCCTGCCACAGATAGCCGCGCTGGCCCGGAATGGCGGTGGCGTCCACTGGCAGGCGCAGGATACCCTCGCTGCCAACGAGTGCGAACAGCGCCTGCGCACCGACCGGCGCATAGGCATGGCGCGTGACGACCAGCACGCCCGCGCGGCAGGCAATCGATACAAGCGGCTGCTCGCCTGCATTGCCAAATCGCGCTGACATGCCATCGGGCGCGGCCGCCCACGCTGGCTGTGACGTGTCGTCCTGAACGCCCGGCAGCACCTCACCCTCGGGCAACGCCATGCGTACGGCATTGTCCGGCGCGCCCTCGCGCGTGGGCGGCACGGGGGATTTGGAGCAGGCGGCAAGG
>JAZKBJ010000174.1:0-898 GCA_040388685.1 Pseudomonadota bacterium | reverse complement strand
AACTTCATGCGAAGGTTCAGGCGGCGCGCTTCTGGACAGTCAGTTCGAGGCCGAGGACTGACAGGACTGCAACCAGCGTTTCCAGAGTGGGATTGCCGTCTTCGGAAAGCGATTTGTAAAGCGCCTGACGCCCAAGTCCGGTCTTGCGCGCAATTTCGCTCATGCCCTTTGAGCGGGCAATATTGCCCAACGCCCCAGCAATATGCTTGGGGTCGTTCCCTTCCATTGCTGCCTCAAGATAGAAGAGAATGTCCTCCTCGGTCTCAAGGTAGTTTGCGGGATCAAATGGGCGAATCTCCATTGGTGCGCTCGATCTCTTCCTTCAGCCGCTTTGCATGGGCAATATCGGTATCCTGCGTGCGCTTGTCGCCTCCGGACAGGAGAATAACAAGCTCTTTGCCCCGCTGGAAGAAATACACCCGGTAGCCCGGCCCATAGTCGACGCGAAGTTCGTGAACGCCGCCTTTGACAGACTTGCAGTCACCAAAGTTCCCGTCGGCCAAGCGTTCGAGGCGAACCACGATCCTTGCCCGTGCCCGCCGGTCCCGCAAGGAGCCGAGCCAATCCGAGAAGTCGGGCGTTTCCGACAGCTGAAAGGCTTGTCCTTTATAGGGGACATTTTGAAAAGAATCAAGGAGCGCAGGTGGCTTCACAGATTGTAGTCCGGGATTCGCGCTTTTTCTACTGCGGCACGCACTGATGGCGGCAGGCGATAGAGGTAACAAGAGCGTTCACTATCCCACTCCTGTTCAAAAAACGCCGAGTGCAGAACATAACCGGGAGTGTTCACAAGACGCCTACCGAAAGCCCCCATCAGCCCTGCGAATTGACTCGGTGAGTAGCCAATTTCCTGTTGGAGGGCGGTGGCTGGAGTCCACGCATCTCCAGCTATGAAAAC
>JAZKBJ010000173.1:2728-4991 GCA_040388685.1 Pseudomonadota bacterium | reverse complement strand
CGCTGGCATAGACCTGGTCGCCATCGGCCGCCGCGACCCACGAGAACCAGCGATAGCTGCCGTCCTTGTGGCGCAGGCGGCTCTTGTACTGGCGCAGCGGCCCCGCCCGGGCGGTGGCATAGGCCGCCGTGGTTGCAGTGCGCTCATCGGGATGAGCGAAGGCGGTGTGGTCCTTGCCCACGATCTCGGACGGTAGCCAGCCCAGAATCGCGGTCCACGCCGGATTGACCGAGGCGAAGCGCGCGTCAGCCCCGACGATGGCAAGCAAGTCCTGCGAATTCTGCCAGGTGCGATCGCGTTCGCGGGTGCGCTCCTCGACCTGACGCTCGAGCGTCTCGGCGAGCGCCGCCAGTTCCAGTTCAGCCTTGCGCCGCTTGATCGCAGCCTGCGTGCGGTCCGCCACTTCGCGCACGAAGGCGATGTCATCCTCGGCCCAGACCCGCGCGTGGAGATGATTGAGATAGAGCAGCGCAACCACGCCCTCGGCCTCGACGATCGGCATGTTGAACACCGCGCGCGCATGGATTCCCTCCAGCGCATCGGCATTGGCCCGGGTACGGGAATCAAGCCGCGCATCGGCAATCGCCACCAGCCTGCCCTGCTTCAGATCCTCGATGTAGCTGCCATAGTCGCGGAAATGGAGCACACCGGCCAGACTGTGCGTCTCGGGCGTGAACCAGTCGCGTTCGATCGTGATCGTCTCGGCCAAGGCGTCGATCTCGCCATAACCGGCGCGGCTGACCTCCAGCGTCTCGCCGAGGATCTGCGCGGCGATATACGACATGTCCTCCGGGCCGGTCATCACCCGCAGCCTGTCGCCCAGCAACAGCAGGGCGTTGCGCCGCGCCTCGACCCGGCGCTGATCGGTGATTTCCTGCGATACCCCGACAACCCGGCTCGGGCGGCCCTGCGGATCATATTCCACGCGGCCGGAAATGCGCAGCCAGTGCAGCGTATCGTCGGGCCAGATGCAGCGATACTCGACATTGTAGTCATCGCCCTGCCGGATCGACTGAAACGCCGCCGCCTGCATTTCCGCGCGGTCGTCGTCGTGGATCGTGGCGAGGAGTTCGGCATAGCCGAACGGATCGCCCGGCCCCAAGCCAAACTGCGCCTTGCACGTCTCCGAAGCCTCAAGCGCCTGCGTCTGCACATCGAACGACCACGCGCCGAGCCCGCCCGCGGCAATCGCAACACGCAGCCGCGATTCGCCCTCGCGGATAGCTTCCAGACGGCTGCGCGCATCATATTGCCGCCGCCGCGCCCGCCGCGCCGCACGTGCCAGGCTGAGCAGCGTCGTCGGATGAAACGGCCGTTCGAGGAACGTGACGTTGCCCAGCGTCTCCAGCAGACGCACCGCACCGGGGTTGCGCTCAAGTCCGCCTCCCCGCGCGGTCAGCACGATGAACGGCAGGTCCGACCATTCCTCCTGCGCTTCGAGCAGATCGGCCAGTTCGCGCAGGTCCGCCCCGCGCAAGGACTCCTCGGTGACGATCGCCATGCCGGTTCCGCCGCGCAGCGCGGCGCAAAACGCGGGAAGATCCGGCACGATCAGGCTGTCGAAGCCGCCTTCGGCCAGCATTCCCTTGGCAATGACCGCGTCGCGTCCGCGCGGCGCCATAATGACGGCGCCTTGGGCAAGCGTGCGGTTCATCGCTGTTGGGCAATATCGAGAAGGCCTTCGTCGCTACCCACCAGCATCGGCACCCCGCGCAGCACACCCTGAAAAGCCACCAGCGGTTCGCCTAGCGTGATGCCGGACGTGCCGATCATGAATTCGCGGATCGTATCCTCGTGATGCCCGGTCCGCTTCTTTACCACCGAGATCGCGCGGCGCACTCGCCCGCGCGCTTCGAAATAACGCAGCAGCACCACGGTATCGGCAAGATAAGTCACGTCCACTGGCGATTTCATGTCGCCCACCAAGCCATGCTGCGCCACGGTCAGAAAAGTCATCACGCCCTGCCGGTTCAGATACTGCAGCAATTCGTGCATGTGCAGGATCAGCGCCTGCTCCTCGGGCATGGCCGCCTGATAACCATTGAGGCTGTCGATCACGACTGTCTGCGCCTCGTGCTTTTCGACGCAGATGCGCACCCGCTCGGAAAACTCGCCGGGGGTCAATTCGGCCGCGTCGATCTGCCCGATGGTCAGATTGCCCTTGTCGACCATCGCCTGCAAATCGATGCCCAGGCCCTTGGCGCGTTCGAACAGCAGGCCCAGCTCTTCGTCGAATACGAACATCGCCGCGCGCTCGCCGCGC
>JAZKBJ010000173.1:0-2718 GCA_040388685.1 Pseudomonadota bacterium | reverse complement strand
GTGAGCAGGGACTTCCCCGTACCGGCAGGCCCGAGAACAAGCGTGCTGGCCCCGCGTTCGAACCCGCCACCCAGCAGACCGTTGAGCGCGGCATTGTCTATGGGGACCGTGCCCCGGGCGAAATTTGCACGGTGCTCGGCCGAAACGAGACGCGGGAAGGCGCGCACGCCGCCGGTGTCGATCACGAAATCGTGGTATCCACCGCGATAGCGCCGCCCGCGATATTTCAGCACGCGCATCCGCCGACGCTCCGACCCATAGTTGGGCGACAGTTCCTCCAGCCGGATCACAGCATGCGCGACGCTGTGCACGGTCTTGTCGAGCGCATCGGCGGTCAGGTCGTCGAGCATCAGCACGGTCGCGTCGTGGCGCGAGAAGTAGTGCTTGAGCGACAGGATCTGGCGGCGATACCGCAGCGAGCTTTGCGCGAGCAGACGGATTTCGGACAGGCTGTCGAGCACCACGCGCGTCGGCTTGATCGCCTCGAACGCCTCGAAGATGCGCTTGGTCGTCTCGCCCAGCTCAAGGTCGGACGAATAGAGCAGGCTCTGCTGCTGGTCCTCGTCGAGCAGGCTCTCAGGCGGGACCAGTTCGAACACCTCGAAGGTCTCCGGAAAGCTCCAGCCGTGCGACACAGCGCCCGCGCGCAATTCTTCCTCTGTTTCGGACAGGGTTATATAAAGCACGCGCTCACCATTGCGCGCGCCATCGAGCAGGAACTGCGTGGCGATCGTCGTCTTGCCGGTGCCGGGGCTGCCTTCGAGCAGGAACAGCCGCCCATGCGCAAGGCCGCCTGCAAGGATTTCGTCCAGCCCTGCGACACCTGTTGCGCAGTTCTCCATGCAGTCTCCGATCACGTCGCTCGAGGTCCCAAAAGCCGCACCCATACGGCGGCTTGAGGTTCACAACGCGCAATCGGCGCTTTTGATCCTGTCTTTCAGGCGGGCTTGCGGGCGATCATGGCCGAGCGCAGGCAGCGGCAGACGACTTCATCGCGCTGGTTGATAAGTTCATGCGCGAACACGACGATTCCCGCTTCCGGCCGCGATTTCGACGCCTTCAGTTCCGCCACTTCGCTCGTCGCGCGCATGGTATCGCCGATGAACACCGGCTTCGGCATCACCAGCTTGTCGTAGCCAAGGTTGGCCACCAGCGTGCCCAGCGTGGTGTCTCCCACCGACAGCCCGACCATCAGCGCGAAGGTGAAAGTGCCGTTGACGAGGATCTGCCCGAACTCGCTCGCCCTCGCCGCCTCGGCATCGATGTGCAATGGCTGCGGATTGTGCGTCATCACCGAGAACAGCAGATTATCCGTCTCGGTCACTGTGCGCCGGATCTCATGCGCGATCCTGTCGCCCACGGTCCATTCATCGAAATAACGTCCGGCCATGCTGCACTCCGTTTTCCGCTTTCCCCCTCCCCTCAAGGAGAGGGTTGGGGAGGGTTTTACCACGCCGGCGCCGACGCAATACGCGCTCCCCCACCCCCTACCCCTCCCCGGCGGGGAGGGGGGTTTTCCATCACTCCGCCTTCTCGACCCGCACCAGCAGCGCATCGACCTGCACTTGCGCGCCCGCACTGACGTTCAGCTCCGCCACCACCCCATCGAACGGCGCGGTCAGCGAATGCTCCATCTTCATCGCCTCAAGCGTCAGCAGCTTCTGCCCCTTGCTCACCGCCTGCCCTGCCGCAACCTCGACCGCGATGACCTTCCCCGGCATGGGCGAGAGGATCGCGCCGTCGGAGGCCTGATGGCCCGAGCCATCGACGCGCCAGGGCGTCATTTCCCAAGTTTGCCCCTTCTCGCTGAACAGCACCGATTGGTGCCCATTGATCCTGAAATGAACCCACTCGGTTTGACGTGCTTCTGCGTCATCAAGCGCCAACGGCACGTCGGTCGACAGTCCATCCACACAAAATTGCGCCGTCTGCTTCGGTGACGCATTCAGGCGGAAGCGCGGCTGTACATACTCGCCCATCAAGTCCGATGCGGCATAGTGCATCGCTGTTCTTGAAGGGGAAGGCGCGACGGCCATTGCTTCGCCGTCTCTGCCGATCAACCCGGTATCGACTGACCCTCGGACAAAGTCCCGATGTTCGAGCGCAGCGATCAGGAAAGATGCGTTCGTCCGAACCGGCCAGATGACCGATTGATTCAACAGGTCGCGCAGGCGCACCCGCGCCTCGTCCCTATCGGCCCCCGCAGCAATGACCTTGGCAATCATCGGATCGTAGAACGGCGAGACTTCCGCACCCTCTTCAACGCCCGTATCGATGCGGGCACCCGGTCCATTGCCCAGTTCAAAGGCCTCCAGCCGCCCCACACTCGGCAAAAACCCCCGCGCCGGGTCTTCCGCATAGAGCCGCGCTTCCATCGCCCAGCCGGTGATCGATAGCTCGTCCTGCCGCTTGGGCAGCGGCTCGCCGCTCGCCACGCGCAATTGCCATTCGACCAGATCGACCCCGGTGATCGCCTCGGTCACCGGATGCTCCACCTGCAGCCGCGTGTTCATCTCCATGAACCAGATGCGGTCGGCTGACAGCACGCCAGAGCCATCGGCGATGAACTCGATGGTGCCCGCGCCTTCATAGTCCACCGCCTTGGCCGCGCGCACCGCCGCCGCGCAGATCGCTTCGCGCGTGGCCGCGTCCATCCCCGGCGCCGGCGCTTCCTCGATCACCTTCTGGTGGCGGCGCTGGAGCGAGCAGTCGCGCTCG
>JAZKBJ010000172.1:19164-23520 GCA_040388685.1 Pseudomonadota bacterium | reverse complement strand
CGTCTCCTGCGGAGCCGCAAGTCTCGCTCCCCTCCCGCAAGCGGGAGGGGTTGGGGGTGGGCATCCAGCCTCTCGTCCCAGGACAAACGTGCCCCTTCACACCAAGGCTAGGTGTCGCCCCCGCGACTGTCGATTGCTGCTGTCAGGTCCGTTTCACCCTGTGCCGCAATCGGCGACGGTTACGACCCGTCGGTGATCAGCGTGCCGCCATCGACCACAAGGTTATGCCCGGTGACGAAGCCGCCAGCAGGTGAGGCGAGGAACACCGCCGCGCCTGCCACCTCGTCGGGCGTGCCCGGTCGCCTGAGCGGGGTCATTCCCATGCGCCGCGCCATGAAGTCTGGATTGTCCAGCAAAGGCTGCGATAGCTCGGTGGCGATGAACCCCGGCGACAGCGCGTTGACCCGCACGGCCTGCGGTCCCCACTCCACCGCCAGATTGCGCGCGAGTTGCGCCACGCCCGCCTTGGCCAGCGCATAGGCGTTGATGGTCAGGTTGATCGCCATCACCCGCGCGTAATCGTCCATGTCGATAGTGGCGAAGGGCCCCGCCTGCCCGGTGATCCCGGCATTGCAAACCAGAACGTCGATGCGCCCCAGTTCCGCCGCGCTGAAATCGACCAGACGCGCCAGCGCCGCATCGTCCGAAACGTCGCAGGCGATCCCCGGCATGCCGAGTTCCGTCGCGACGCGGGCCGTATCGGCGGCATCCTCGCTCGAAATCACCACCCGCGCGCCCGCATCGATCAGCGCGCCCGCAATCGCGCGGCCGATCCCCCGCGTCGATCCGGTAACGATGGCCGCTTTGCCGGCAAGGTCGAACAGGTCGCCCACGATCAGTGCGGCTTGTCCTCGGGCAGTGGCTGCCCGTCATGAACATAGGCCGGGGCCTCGATCAGGATAAAGGCGATACGGCAGACCTTATCGGAAGTGTTGCGCCACAGGTGATTGGTGCCGCGCTGCACGATGATTCCGCCCTGCCGCACTGTGCGCTTGGCCCCGTCTTCCAGCTCCAGCTCGATCTCGCCTTCCAGCACGATGCCATAATCGATCGAATTGGTGCGGTGCATCGGGCTTTGCTTGCCCGGCAACATATCGACCACGCGGATCACCGACCCGCCCTCAAGCGTCAGCCCCGCCTCGCGGTGGCGGCCATCGGTCTCGTCGTTGTTGTCGGCAGGAACCGTGGCGGTGGTCCACACCAGCAGGAAGGAAGCGTCACCGCTCGGGATCATCTTCGTCGGCGTCACGTCCTCGGACTTGAACACCGCGCGTCCGTCGGCGTTGTGTCCGGTGACCACGCGCTGGATAGGCGGCAGGCCGGAATCGGAAAGAATGTCGCTCATGCCTTCACCACCTTCTGCTCAAGCGCCCCGAACGGTGCGCGTCCGGCAGCATCGACCGCTTCCATCCGCACCGTATCGCCAAAGGCCATGAATGCGGTCTTCGGTTCCCCCTGATCAAGCACTTCGATCCCGCGCCGCTCGGCAATGCACGATGATCCGATCTCGCGGAAGTTGGGGTTGGACACCGTGCCCGAACCGATCACCGTGCCCGCCACCAGATCGCGCGTGCGCGCCGCATGCGCGACTAGTTCGTGGAAACCATGCCCCATCGGCTCACCATTGGCCGCGCCGAAGCGCTGGCCGTTCCAGTCGACATTGAGGTTCAGGCACACCCGGCCGTTCCGCCAGTCAGCGCCCAGTTCATCGGGCGTCACCGCGAAGGGGGCCATGCCGCAAGGCGGCTTGGCCTGCACCCAGCCGAAGCCGGTCTTCATTTCCGGCCCGGCGAGCGTGCGCAGCGACCAGTCGTTTATCTGCACGACCAGCCTGATATGGGCCATCGCGTCTGCCGCACTGGCGCCCATCGGCACCGCATCCACGATCACGCCGAACTCGCCCTCGAAGTCGATGCCGAGCGCTTCGTCATTGAAGCGAACATCATCGTGCGGACCATAGAACTTGTCCGATGTGCCCTGATACATCAGCGGCATATCCGTCTTGGGCTTGTTGATCTGCAGCACCGCGTCCATCAGGTCGCCGTGGCTCTGGAAGGCCGATCCATCGAGCCACTGCCATGCGCGCGGCAGCGGCGCGGCGAGCTGTGCGGGATCAAGCGCTTCGGGAAAGTCGGCAATCGCGGCAAGCTGCGCCGAAACCTCGGTCCAGCGCTCCATCGCTTCCTGCAAGGTGCCCACCGGAGCCGCGGCATAGGCCGCGCCATCGGGCGAGACCACGACAAGCCGCCCGTCCTTCGTGCCATCACGCAGCGTCGCAAGTCTCATCGGCCAGTCTCTCCCGCAAAATCGTTCTCGATCCTGCCGTTAGCCAGCCCGCCCGCCCAGAACAAAGTCATTCGGTTGATGATCTGGTATTCACGCAATGCGTTGGTCCCCGCGCCAGCGCTTTGGATATGCAAGGCCCAAGTGCACAGCCACATCAACAGGCGCATTGGGGGGAGAGAGAGCCGTGGCCACAACTGCTGAAAGCCTCGTCACGCTTGAACTCGATCCGTTCGATCCGGCTTTCCTTGCCGATCCTTTCGCGGCGCACCCCGCCCTACGCGATGCAGGCGCGGTGGTGTGGCTCCCCGCCATCGGCTGCTTCGCCATGGCCCGCCACGGCGAAGTGCAGGCCGCGCTCAAGGATCACGGCACGTTCGTGTCCGGGCGCGGCGTCGGCCTTGCCGATTTCGCCACCGAAGAACCCTGGCGTCCACCCTCGCTGCTGCTTGAGGCCGATCCGCCGCTGCATGACCGCACGCGCGGGCTGATGAACCGCGTCGCCTCGCTCGGCGCCTTGCGCAAGGTCATGCCGCAGTGGCAGGCAAAGGCCGATGCGCTGGTCGATAGTCTTGTCGGCACCGGCCCGTTCGACGCCGTCCCCGCGCTGGCCGAGGCTTTCCCGCTCGCGGTTTTCCCCGACCTGATCGGATTGCGCGAACAGGGCCGCGAGAACCTGATTCCCTATGCCACGGTCGCGTTCAATGCCTTCGGCCCGCGCAATGCCCTGCTCGCCGAAACGATGCAGGCCGCTGTGGAGGCCACCGAATGGGTCATGCAAAGCTGTAAGCGCGACATGCTCACGCCCGGCGGCTGGGGCATGCAAGTCTATGAAGCCGCCGACCGGGGCGAATGCACGGCAAGCGAGGCCGAACGGCTGGTCCGCTCGTTCCTCACCGCAGGCGTCGACACCACGGTCAACGGCATCGCCACGCTGATCCACGCTTTCGCGCAGTTCCCCGGCGAATGGCAGCGTCTGCGCGCGCAGCCAGGGCTGACCAAGAAAGCCATCGAGGAATCGCTGCGCTGGGGTGGCACCGTGCAGACCTTCTTCCGCACCACGGCCCGCGAAGTCGAAGTCGCCGGCGTGCAGATTCCCGAAGGCGCAAAAGTCCTACTGTTCCTCGCCGCCGCCAACCGCGATCCGCGCAAGTGGCACGAACCGGACCGCTTCCACATCGACCGCACCGCCAGCGGCCATGTCGGTTTCGGCTTCGGCATTCACCAGTGCCTTGGCCAGATGGTCGCGCGGATGGAGGCCGAGGCAGTCGTTCAGGCTCTCCTCCCACGCGTGGCCGAAATCCGCGCCACCGCGCCTGCCACGCGCCGCCTCAACAACACGCTCCACGCCATCGGCACCCTGCCGGTCGAACTCGTTCCCGCCTGAAGAAAGATCCCCATGTTCGAGCCATTCCCCGGAAACTACGTCTGGAACCTTGCCACCAACCTCGCGCTGGTCTGCGGCGGCAATCACGGCGAGATCGACGAGGCCAACCGCCCGATCATGGAAGCGTCGAAGTCCGGCGCGGATGCCGGCTCCGCACAGATGTTCGACAGCTGGATTCGCGTTGCCGATCAGGTCGCGGCCAACGCGGCGGCGGACGAGGCCGAGGGCTATCTGCTGTCAGCGGGCACGAAATACTTGCGCGCCTCGGGCTACTACCTCGCCGCCGAACGCATGCAGAGCCGCGATTACGCCCCGCGCTGGGCGGCCTATGCCAAGGGGCTGGAGCTGTACCACAAGGGTAGCGCCATGCGCGGGCTACATGCCGACAAGGTCGAGATACCCTATGAGAACGGGGCCTATACCGCGATCTTCGTCCACGACGGCTCGGGCACGCCGCGCCCCACGCTGGTATCGGTGAACGGCCTCGATTCCATGAAGGAACAGGTCAACATGGGCGGCCACGGCGCGTCGAACCTCGAACGCGGCATGAACACGCTGTTCCTCGACCAGCCCGGCACCGGCGAGGCGATCCGGTCGCGCGGTCTTCCCGCGGTGTTCGATGCCGAGCGCTGGGGCAGCCCGGCCTTCGATTACCTGCTGACCCGTTCCGACGTCATCCATTCGCA
>JAZKBJ010000172.1:17965-19154 GCA_040388685.1 Pseudomonadota bacterium | reverse complement strand
TGCTCCGCGCATCGCCGCGAACGACGCGCGCTATGCCCTGTGTGCGGTTATGGGCGCGAACCATGTCTGGGGCCAGCGCCAGCGCGAGCGTGTGTCCAATGAGGGCGAAAACCCCGTGCCGCATTACTGGGACCACGTGATGTGGGTCTTCGGCTTTGATGCCGAAAACGGAGGGCGCGACGCATTCCTCGACTATGCTGACCAGATCACGCTTGATGGGCAGGTCGAGAAAATCCGCGTGCCGTTCCTGATCACTCACGGCGAGAACGACCGCCAGATTCCCGCCTTCAACGCGCATATGTCCTACGATCAGGCAGTGAACAGCCCCAAGCGCACGCTGCGCATGTTCACCAAGGCCGATTTCGAGGTCGAACATTGCGGCGCGGACAATGGCACCGGCATGCGGGATTACATCGCTGATTGGTGTGCACAGACTTTCGCGGAAATGGGCTGAATCGCATGGAACGCTACTTGCGCAATTGCTGGGTCATGGCGGGTTGGGCTGACGAGGTGGGCGAAGCGGGCCTTGCCCGCCGCCTGCTCGGCGAGCCGGTGTTTCTCTACCGGCCCCAGGATGGCACCATTGCCGCGCTGCTCGACCGCTGCCCGCACCGTTTCGCGCCGCTGTCCAAAGGCACGCGCGATGGCGACCGGGTGGTCTGCGGTTACCACGGCCTCACCTTCGCGCCCGATGGCCGCTGCGTGCACAACCCTTTTTCGGATCGCATCCCCGCCGGATCGACCGTTCCGTCGTTCGCCGTCCACGAACGCGATGGCATCGCGTGGCTGTGGGCAGGGGACCGTGATGACGCCGACCCCGCGCTGATCCCCGATTTCGGCTTCATCCCTGACACGCCGCACAGCCGCACCGTGCGCGGCTACACGCTGATGCAGGCGAATTACGAATACGGCACTGACAACCTGCTCGATCTCAGCCACATCGAATTCGTCCATAAGGGCACATTCGCGGGGCAAGGCGTGATTTTTGCGGGCGAACATGCGGTGCAAGTGGAGGGCGAGACGCTACATTCCAACTGGTGGATGCCGGACATCGCGCCGCCGTCGGTCGCGCAAGGGGCGTTCCCGCCCGACGCCCGCGTCGATCACTGGCTCGACATGCGCTGGAACGCACCTGCCTCGATGCGGCTCAATGTCGGCGTCTCGCCGCACGGCGCGGGCCGCGAGGCCG
>JAZKBJ010000172.1:16470-17955 GCA_040388685.1 Pseudomonadota bacterium | reverse complement strand
TCCTCACGCCCGCGGACGAACATTCGACCCACTACTTCTGGTCCTCGACCCGGTTCAGCGATCTGGACAACCCGCAAGTCGACGCCATGCTGCAAGCCCTGTTCGGCGAGGCTTTCGATCTTGAGGACAAGCCGATGATCGAGGCTGCCTACAACAACGTGCGCGGGAAGGATTTCTGGAAGGAAAAGCCGCTCTCGCTTGGCATCGACCAGGGCGGCGCGCGGGCGCGGCGGATGCTTGAATCGATGATCGCCAAGGAAGCGGCGCATGGCTGAATTCACGTTCCACCACGGCGGCGTCTCGGTCCCCAGCCTTGACGAAGCGATAGACTGGTACCGCCGCGTGCTCGGCTTTACGCTCGAAAAGCGCTTCTACATCGAAGCCGCGCGCAGCCACACCGCGATGGTCCGCAAAGGTCCGCTGCGTTTTGAAATCTTTGAAGTCGAAGGCGCTGCCCCCCTTCCCGAAGACCGCCGCCACCCCCCGCGCGATGTGCAGACCCATGGCAACAAACACGTCGCCTTCCGCGTCGCTGACCTCGAAGCCTTCCTCACCGAGATGGAACAGAAGGGTGCGGACGTCGCCTTCGTGGTGCGCGAATCCTTTGGCAAGGGCTGCTTCCTCCGCGACTGCGCGGGCAACCTGATCGAGTTTGTCGAGGAAGACGGGGCGTAGCGCGCCCCGCCGCCACCGCTCGCACACCCGTCACAATACCCCACCCGTTCGTCCTGAGCTTGTCGAAGGATGCGCGCCAAGGCCCGTATTGTGCGCAGTGGTCCAAGGGGATGGGGTATAGCGCGTCCTTCGACAGGCTCAGGACGAACGGGTTTTGGCAGGGAGATCGTTGAGGGAGCGGATACATTTGCAGCGCTCCCCGCCCCGTCAGATCGCGTGTTCGTCCTCTTCCGTCAGGTTCGCCAGATCCCCGCCGATCGGCTGCTTGCCCGGCTTGGCGCGGCGGAACGGATCGAAGCTCTTGCGGTCGTGGTCAAAGACCATGTCCCACGGAATGTCATCGCCCCGGAAGATGGCGGGCGCGTTGTGCGACCAGAGCAGCGAGCCGAACTTGAAGTCCCAGGCGCGCGGCACCCAGCTGTCGTCAACGTAGTCGGTGTCCGCGTGATATTCCGCCTCGCCCGCGTGGCCGGGAATTTCGCAGTAATAGTAGATCGCGCTGGAAATGCGGTGGCGCGATATGCCCCCGCTGGTGTTCATCGTGGTGTTCTTCCAGCCCTTGTTGTCCATCACGTTGGCGCCGAGCATGACCTCGTCGATGTCGTCCATCCCGAACGCGATATGCATGAACTTGAAGTGGTCGGGCGCGATCGGCAGGTCGCAGTTCACCCAGAAGATCGAATGATGCTCGAACGTGCCGCCCGCTCGCGCGAAGATGCCTGTGCCAGTCGAGTGATCGACATAGCGGAAGCCGAGATGCCGCTCATAGAACTCGAAGCTGCCGACATAGTCCGGCGAAAAGAACACGAC
>JAZKBJ010000172.1:9582-16425 GCA_040388685.1 Pseudomonadota bacterium | reverse complement strand
GTCCGGGCAGACGCAGCGCACGGTGCCATCGCTGCCCCGCGTCACCACCACTTCGCTGGCAAGGCTGGCGGCAATCCGCTCAAGGTTCGCCGCCGTATCGACGCCCCACACGGTTTCCTTCACCCCGTCGCCCGCAAAGGGATCGGGCACCGGCAGGCGCGCATCGCCGTGACGCAGCAGCAGCACGCGGCTGCCCGATTGCAGGCGGAACACCGCCTCGCTTTCGTCCGCGCTTTCCAGCGGCAGGCCGAAATCGGTCCAGAACCGGATATTTTCGGCAAGGTCGCTTACGCCGAACACGACGCTTTCGACGCCAAGGACACTGTCAGGGCCAAGAACAGGCATGAGATCTCCCGGATTCATTCAAGGCACCCTCATGCCGCCGCACGGCAAAGTCCGGAAACCGAAGTTTCCGGAGTGATGCTATCGACGCTACGGATAGAGCGGATCAGCTCCGGCGGAACAGCAGCGTCAGCAGGAACAGGAACGTCCGGACATCGATCAGCTTCAGCGCCGCGCGCGCCTCTTCGGGCGTCAGCTTCGCCACCATCGGCATAGCGCCGAAGATCTTGCCCCGGATCACCAGCGTATTGCCGTCGCGCTCCAGCTTGCGGATCGCCATCAATTCCTTGTCCTGCGCATCCAGGATCTTCGCCACCGGCACTTTGGCCTTCACGTTGCTCATCACACCGGTCCTCCGCACACCTTGTCGTAATCGAGGCCGATGTCGTCCATCATCTGGATCGCGGTGGCGCGGCCTGCGCCGAACACCCCGCCGCCCGGATGCATGAACGGCCCCGCCAGATAGAGTCCCTCAACCCCCGGCACCCGGAACGATCCTAGGTCCGGCGTCGGGCGATGCCCGGCAGACTGATAGAAGAACGGCGCGCAGCCATGCGCATCGCCCTCGACCATCGAATTGGGGCTACCGCGCTCATGATCGAGCGGCGAGCAGACCTTCCGACCGAGGATGTTATCGGACCCGATGTTCTTGTAGAACTTGGCATATTGCGCCAGCGCCCGGTCCGAATGCTCTTCCTTGACCGCATCCCAGCTCTTCGGACCATCGGGATAGAGCCGGTACGGCCCGAAGTTCACCCCATAGAACACGCCTGCGCCTTCCGGCGCGCGGCTCGGATCGAAGATCGCATTGTCGCCACCCGCGATCAGGCGGTGGCTCACCTCGCCCCGGCGCATCTTGTCATATTCAAGGCACATGTCGCGCACCGAATAGAAGTCCATCAGCTCGGTCATCATCGCGTTGCAATCGTTGCCAACGCGCAGTTGCAGCCGTTCCTTGAGCGCAAGGTGCGTGAGGTTGATCGAGAATGTCGATTGCGTCACCCGCTCGGCGCGTTGCAGCACCGGCTCGGGCGTTTCGCCCACGAATTGGCGGAGCTTGTGCGGGTGGATCTGTGCGATCACGCCGTCGCGCGCCATGATCGTCTCGCCATCGGCCATGACCACGCCCGCCGCCTTGCCGCCCGATACCAGCACCCTGGCCACCGGCGCATTGACGCGGACCTCACCGCCGAAATGCTCGATCGCGCGGACCAGCGCATGGCTCAATTGCCCCGACCCGCCCTTGGGCATCGAACAGCCGAAGGTGTGGATGATCCCCGGCATCACGAACGCGCCCATGCCGGTGCCCAGTTCATCGGGCATCTGCAGGTTCTCGGTCACCATCCGCACGATGTGCAGCTTGAGCAATTCGCTGTCGAAATAGGCATCGACGATGTCGAGCGCGGTGCGCTGCATCAGGTCGAGCAGAAAACGCCCCTCGTCCGACTGGTCCATCATCGCCACAAAGGCGCCCAGCGGAAACGGCGGGGAATACATCCCGCTCATCAGCATAGGCAGCGCGGTCTGGCTCATCTTCACGAACTTGCGATAGGCCTCGGCGTCCTTCTCGGACGTCACTTGCGCCAGTTCCTCGCAGGTCCGGTCCAGATCCTTGTACGAGCGGATAACCGTGCCATCCTCCCAGATCGAAACGTGGACCAGATCGGGGTAGATATATTCGAGGCCGAATTTCGACAGCAGCCCCAGCTCGTCGTCGCGCAGCAGCGGATTGCCCTGGATCATGATGTGCACGTTCGAATGCTCGTCGTGCCAGTAGCCCGGCATGATCAGCTCGCGCGTGGAGACCCCGCCGCCGTAATAAGGCTTGGCCTCGACCACGAGGACCTTCTTGCCCGCCTTGGCCATGTAGGCGGCAGCGGTCAGGCCGTTGTGCCCGCCGCCCATCACGACGATGTCGTACTGGCTCATCTCAATGTTCTCCCGAAAAGAAGCTGCGGAATCCGGAGAGTCCCGGAACGTGGGACGCACCACCGCCATCGCAGACCAGCACTTGCCCGGTCACGTTGCGCGCGGCATCGCTGGCAAGGAACGCCACCGCCTCGGCAATGTCCTGCGGTTCGCCCAGCTGGTCGCGCAGGGTTTCGTCCTCCACCACCTTGCGCAAGGCAGGCGGAAAGGCATCCTTCAGCGCGGGCGTCATCGTCATCCCCGGCGCGACCGCGTTGCAGCGCACGCCTGCCTTGCCGTGGCTGGCCGCAATCGCACGGGTCATCTGGATCACGGCTGCCTTGCTGCTCGAATAGGCGGCCTGGATAATGTGGCCCTGCAGCGCGAGATTGCTGACCGTGTTCACGATGTTGCCGCGCGTCTCGCGCAAGTGGGGCAGCGCAGCGCGGCAGGCGATCATCGTGCCCCGCACGTTCACCGCATATGTCCGGTCCCACAGATCGGTGGCCATATGCTCCACGTCGCCATCGGCCCGCGCGATCTCGGGGCTGAGCAGGGCGGCATTGTTGTGCAACACGTCCAGCCTGCCGAAGTGCATCACGGTGGTTTCGATCAGCGCGAGGATGGAATCCTCCTGCTCAAGATCGAGCGCCACGGCCAGCGCCCCCGGCAGTTCCGCCGCCAAAGCCTGCGCCCGGTCAAAAGCGATATCGGCAATCACGACACGGCCCCCGCGCAAGGTCAGCAGCCGCGCGGTCGCTTCGCCGATCCCGCCCGCGCCGCCGGTGACGATCGCCACTTTTCCGTCCATGCGGATCGCGTCTTGCGTCATGCGCTCTCTCCTTCGCGTTCGATCAAGCGGTCCAGCGTGCGCCGCACCATCACCGCGCCCTTGTCGGACGGTAGCATCGCGGGCTTCTGCGCCCAGAAATCCTTGCCGCCGATCCGCCGCGTCTGCGCTTCCAGCATCGGCTTGTCCTCGCCCGCGAAAGCCTGCATCAATCCGCCCAGAACGGCCGGCGCGATGGCCGGGTTGGCCGTGACCGCATCGCTGGTGTGGCAGAAGAAGTAGTGCGTGGTCGTGGCGGTCTCGGGCGTCATCACGTGGCAGGTCATGCTGTCCATCGGCGCGCTTTCCATCTCGCCGGGCCGCGCCAGCATGATCCGCTGGACCATATTGCCGGGGGCCTGCCACAACACCTTGTTGTAGAAATCGCCCCTGCCATCGGCAACGCCCAGCGCATCGGCGTGAAGCGGCGCCAGGGTATCGTCCTGCGCGGTCCAGGTTATCTCTACGTTGTCACCGTCCTGCACCGCCTCGGCGCGGGCGCGGGTGTTGATACCGCCGCCCAGCAGCGTGGCGTGGAGATAGTCGGCGTGGGTCAGGTCCATGATGTTATCGGTCATCAGCCTGTAATCGGCGTCCGAATGGAGATACCCCATCACCCGCGCCTCGGGCGCGGTATCGTCGATGAAGCGATAGTCGGGAATCAGCGCCGGATCGGCCGCGCCATCGCCCAGCCAAAGCCACAGCGCGCCATGGCGCTCGACGCAGACGAAAGTGGGCACCGTCAGCGCCTTCGAAATAGCCCCATGCGGATTTTCAACGCAGCGCCCGTCCAGCGCAAACCGCAGACCGTGGTAGGCGCAAGTCACCGTATCCGCAGCGCAAGTGCCCATCGAAAGCGGCACAAGCCGGTGCGGGCAGGTGTTCGCAAGCGCATGGATTTCCCCGTCCTGCGACCGCGCCAGCAAGACATGCTCGCCCGCAATCTGCCGCCCGAGCATGCCGCCTGCGGACACTTCGCTGCCCCATGCCGCCAGATACCAGCAATCGCGCAAGAACATGGCCATCTCCCTTGTCAAAACGCGCGCATCCCTTGTGCCGGAACGCTGCTTGATCGTTGTTGCGAAGACTGCTTAGACCGTTGTGCAAAGACCGTAAGACGGCACTTTTTTGTGCCCATCCGATGATCAGGGAATCTGTGCCGAGATGGAAGAAGGCCGCAGCATAGACCTCACCGGCATCGACCCGGCGTTTCATGCTCCGATCACCCATCTTGCCATGGACATGAACGCCCACGGGGTGCAGCGCGACGATCCCGTGCGCACCATTTTCGGCCTGCTCGGGGATCGCTGGTCCACCCTCATCCTGCTGGTGCTGGCGGTCGGCACGTGGCGTCACGCTGAACTGCGGCGCGTGCTCGGCAGGCTCGGCTCGGAAGAGAGAATTTCGCAGCGCGTGCTCACGCTCAAACTGCGCGCGCTGGAACGCGAAGGACTGGTCGTCCGGCATGTGGTAGAGAGCGTTCCGCCGAAAGTCAGCTACGGCCTGACCCCGCTGGGCCGCGATCTGCACCACAAGGCGGAACGGCTGATCGGGTGGGTCAACGAACGGCAGGCCGCCATCCTCCAAGCCCGCGCAAATTTCGACGCCGCCGAGGACTGACCGCCGCCTCAGCGCTGCGGGTGGTTCATCCGGTATTCGACCTCGATCGAGGTACGATCCATTTTCCCGCCGCTTTCCAGCGCCACGACATTGCCCGGCTCGGCGCCCTTGGCGCCCGCCGCCGCTTCCAGCTGTTCGACGATCCAGCGTAGCGCGCGGTCGTTGTTGTTGGCGATGTTCCACTGCACCGCCTCGCGGATCGGCGGAATGTCGAACGGGATCTCGCGCATCACCAGCGGCAGCGTGCGCACCACCATATCGGCCATGCGCCGGTGCATTGTGGCGATCCGCCGCGTGCCCAGCACCAGCCCCGGCAGCGAAAGGAACGATGGCGCGACCACTTCGACCCGGCGCTGCTGCTTCTGCCTGCGCACGAACCAGTCCTCGAACGCAGGCACACGAGACTTGCCGAAGCGCGCGGTCACATGGCCCAGGTCGAAGTAGAGCTGGCGCGTGATCGGCCCGGCCAGCGCGGGATTGGCCGCATCCCCCACCACCACATAGTCGTCCTCGAACAGGATCTGGCTCGGGTGATCGGCGGAAATCGCGTAGTCGATGGTCACCAGCAGATCGATGTAGCCACGCTCGATCGCTTCGATCGGGTTGTCGTGCATCGGCTGGATTTCAAAGCGCATGTTCGGCGCATCGCGTTCAAGATCGGCCAGCACGCCCGTGAGCAGGACTTCGGTCGAATAATCCGACGCCATGATCCGCACCACCCGGTCTGCCGTGGCGGGATCGAACGGCGGGGCGACCGAAACCGTCGTGCGGATCTGCTCCAGCACGGCGCGCACCGGCTCGATCAGTTCCTCGCCGCGCGCGGTCAGGATCATCGCCCGGCCCTTCACCACCAGCAGTTCATCACCGAAGTATTCGCGCAAGCGGCCCAGCGCGCTGGATGTGGCCGATTGCGAAAGGCACAGCCGGTCGGCCGCAAGGCTCACGCTGCGTTCGGTCAGCAGCGCATCGAGCGCCACCAGCAGATTAAGGTCGAGCCGTCCGAACCGCATCGCCATCTCCCGCCGCCCCTCAGATGCTCGAGAGTGCGTTGGCGACGAGTGTAGCAGGATCGCCGTCATGCGCAAAACCGGCGCGCAGGGCGGCGGGGGTGTGAAGCGGCGGCTGCGCCGCAAAGGCCGCTTCCAGCGCCGCATCGGGCGCATAGGTCACCAGATCAGGCGATACCCCGCACTGGCGCGCGGCCTCGGCCGCCAAATCGCCCATCGTCAGGCGCTGTGCGGGCAAGGTCACCGCCCTCGTTGGCGGCAACAGCGCGGAATCGAGCGTCAGCGCGTGCACGAAATTCTCCGCGCACCGCAGCACCGATTGCGCCCAGATCGTGCCCGCCGCCGATACCGGACAGGTGAACGCCTCGCCCGCCTTCAGCGCGTGGAACAGGTCGGACATGAACGCCGATTTCATCCCCGATGGCCCCTTGGGCCGCGCGAGGATGCCGGGCAGACGCACGGTCACCCCGTCGATCAGCCAGCGATTGGAGAACATCGCCACGGCGTGTTCCATCATCGCCTTGTGCCCGCCGTAGATCATCTTGGGGCTGAGCGGCGTTTCGTCGTCCACCAGCGCGGGCATCGGATCGCCCAGCACCGCGATGGAGCTGGCATAGACCACCCGCACACCGGGATTGACCGCGCCTGCCTCAAGCAGCAGGTCGTACATCGCATCCACATTGATCCGGCGCGAAGCGGCAGGATCGGCCTCCGCCGCGCCTCCGGGCACCGTGGCAAGGTGCACCAGCGCATCGCACCCGCCCACCAGCGCATCAGCCCGCACGGCGGCATCGCCCAAGTCGCCCGCAACCGCGCGCGCGCGCTCGGGAATGCCGCCCGCATGGGTATCGATGCCGGTGACGTGGTGGCCGCCCGCCAGCAGCTTGCGGACAAGTTCTCGCCCGACAAATCCGCCAGCCCCGGTAACCACCACGTTCATCGTCATATCGTCCTCAGAAGTTGCCTGAAAGACGCAGGCCATAAGTGCGCGGCGCCGAATAATGGCCAACCGCGACCCCGATGGGTGAGGCTTGCGGCGCCAGATTGCGGCGCTTGTCCTCGATGTTGCGGACGAACCCGGTCAGCGCCCAGGCACCATCTGCATCGCGGATGGTCAGCGAGGCGTCGGTCGTCCAG
>JAZKBJ010000172.1:796-9475 GCA_040388685.1 Pseudomonadota bacterium | reverse complement strand
ATACGCTCGAAATCGAGGTATTCGAACGCGCCCCACTGGCTGTCACGCCACGCGGTATCGACGTTTGCCACCAGTTCGAGGCTGTCGCCCACCGGCACCACCTGCTGCGCGCCAAGGTTCACCGTCCACTTCGGGCTGAACAGCAGCGGATTGCCAGAGCAGTTGAAGTCCTTGACCGGCGCACCGCCCGCGACCGCCCCGGTGAAGGTGAACGGGCAACCGAAGTTGTCGCGCGGGGCTGCGGTATAAAGATGCAGCTCGTCATAATTGGTGTCGAGGTACTGCACCTTGGCGTTCAGCGTCGTGCCGCTGGTCGGCTTCACCACCAGATCCACGTCGAAGCCCTTGATCGAGGACTTGCCCGCGTTCTCGTTCGAGCTGATCAGCGTGCCCGATGTGTCCACGGTGAAGTAGGTGATCTGCTGATCGCGGTACTTCCAGATGAACCCTTCGAGGTTCAGCTGCACGTGGTTGTCGAAGAAGCGGTTCTTCGATCCGATAGTGTAGGCGGTGATGAACTCGGGCTTGTAGCTGGTCTTGCTCTCGGTCATCTGCAAACCGCCCGCGCGGTAGCCGCTTTCGACCGTGGCATAGACCAGGCTGTCGGGCGACACGTCGTATTCGGCCGAAGCCTTCCACGTCACCCGCGAATAGCCCTTGGTGTCGACCACCGGATTGTAGGTCTTCAGGATCGCGCCGACGCCGCTCAGCAGCGGGAACACCTGATAGCCGGGCTGATCGGTGCTGCCTGCCGGAATGTATCCGCCCGATACCAGCCAGTTGATCGTGTCGGTGGTGTTCAGGAAATTGGGATAATGGGGAATGTTGCCCGGCGTGGCGCAGCCAAGGCCGAACGATGCGGGCGGGGTCACCAGCGCCGGTGGAAGCCCGCCGCAGAACGTGATGAAGTTGTTGATCAGCCCGTCGATCGACTTCTTGTCATGCGTGTAGCGCGCGCCGCCGATCAGGCGGAACTGGTCAGTCACATGCGCGGTCAACTGGCCAAACCCGGCATAGCTGTCGGTCTTGTGGTTATAGTTGACGATCGGCAGCACGAATTCCTGATTGTACTGGTTGTTCGCCTTGATCTTCTCGTTGAAGTAGAACGCGCCCAGCACGTAGTCGATCATGCCCGCGCTGCCCGAAAGCCGCGCTTCGAGGCTGGCCTGCCTGACCTTTTCCTTGGTATTGGCGGTGTTGAACGCAGGGCCATAGAACAGCGTGTCATCGGTGCTCTCGCGATAGGCCGGGATCACCGTCAGCTTGCCGATGCCGGTCTGCCAGTTCAGCTCGGCATTGACGCCCCAGTAGGTGCTGTCCTGCCGCTGGTCGGCGTTCATCGGATTGAGGAAGGCGAACGCGGGCGCGCCAAGGTTGTGGCTGCGAAAAGCGTTGGACGCGGGCGAATTGAAGCCCTCGCTGTCGCCCAGGCCCGATGGAAAGAAGGTGTAGCCCGCAGGGCCGGGAATGAACCCGCCGATGTAGCTGCCGCCCACGCCCTTGCCGCCAACATGAGTGTAGTCCGCGCCGATCCGCAGCGACAGGTCGCTCGACGCTTCGACAAGGAACTGCGCGCGCAGCGAGCCGCGCTGGGCATCGTCGGTGCCGTCGATGTTGTAGCCGTTGCGCGTGGTATAGGCCGCACCCAGTCGCAGCGCGCTGTTTGCACTCACGCCAAGGTTGACATGCGCGTCGGCGTCGACCGCATCATAGTTGCCGTAAGAGACATTGAAGCCCATCGAATTGCGGCCGATTTCCGGGCGCGCCGGAATGATGTTGACCGCGCCGCCGGTGGCATTGCGACCGTAGAGAATGCCCTGCGGTCCCTTGAGCACTTCAACGCGCGCAAGGTCATAGAATGCCGCGCCAAACACGCCGCCGCCACGGCCCAGCACGACGCCGTCATAGCTCGGCGTCACCGCGGGATCGTTGTAGCTGCTGGTGGTCACGTTGCCCACGCCGCGAATGAAGATCGAGGCGATGTTGCCGCCGACCGATGGCAGCGAAAGCGCCGGGACGGCCTTGGTAATGTCGGTCGCGTTGGAAATACCGCGCTCGGCCAGATCAGCGCCCGAAACCGCGTCGATCGCGATGGCCGCCTTCTGCAGCGATTCCTCGCGGCGCTGCGCAGTCACGATGATTTCGGCAATGCCGCTGTTGTCGCCCGCTTCGGCTTGCGCTTCCTGCGCCGCAACCGGTGTGGCCACTGCAAGAGCCAGCAGGGCGCTCGTCCCCAAAAGTGCAATGCGCATCAGTTTTCCTCCCCTATGCACGGTTTTTGTCCTTGCGCCCCGGATAGCCAGCCCGTGCCCGAACGTCGCACCGTTTGTATCAATGGCTTGCTATCCACAGTTCGGATTTGTGCGCTTGGCCGCCATCGCTAGGTCATGGCTGCATGACTGGGGAAAACATCAGCAGTATCGCAGCGGCGCTTGTCGTGGGCGGGGGAATTGGCGGCATGGCGGCGGCAATCAGCCTCGCCGAGCGCGGAGTCGCGGTCGATCTGATCGACCTTGACCCCGATTGGCGCGTCTATGGCGCGGGCATCACCATCACCGGGCCAACCTTGCGCGCCTACAAGCGGCTAGGGTTGCTCGATGCGATCAAGGCCGCTGGCGCGATCACCAGCAAGACGCGGCTGTTCCGCTTCGACGGCACGCACATGCTCGACCTTGACGAACCCGTCATCGAGGAAGGCCTGCCCGCAACCGGCGGAATCATGCGCCCGATCCTCCACCGCATCATGCAGACCCGCGTGCGCGAACTGCCCATCGCCGTGCGCCTCGGCGTGACGGTCACCGCGCTGGAAAACCGCGATGACGGCGTCGACGTGACCTTCTCTGACGAGACCTCTGGCCGCTACGATCTCGTCGTCGGCGCCGACAGTGTGGCCTCCACCGTGCGCACCATCGCCTTCCCGCACATGGCGCCCGCCGTGCCGACCGGACAGGGCTGCTGGCGCATCTCGATCCGCAAACCGCCGGGGCTGGAAATGGGCGAATTCTTCCTTGGCCACGCCAACCCCTGCGGCATCACCGCCTGCGCGCCCGACATGGTCTACATGTGGATGCTCACCGCGCATGAAGAGCGCGAAACCTTCATGGACGAGGAAGAACTCTTCGTCACGCTCAAGGCCCACCTCGCCGATTTCGGCGGAAACGCGGGCTGGATCCGCGACAACATGACGCGCGCGGACTGGATCAACTACCGCCCGCTCGCCGCCGCGCTGCAGCCGAAGGACTGGTTCAACGGCCGCATCGTTCTGCTGGGCGACGCGGTCCACGCCACCACCCCGCACCTCGCTTCGGGCGCGGGCATGGCGGTAGAAAGCGGCATCGTGCTGGCCGAGGAACTGGCCCGCAACGACGACGTGGCCGCCGCGCTTCTGGCCTATCAGGACCGCCGCTTCGACCGTTGCCGCGATGTGATCGAAACCAGCGTCGCGGTAGGCAAGCTGCAACTCGAACACGGCGACCCGAAGGTCCATGCCCACATGCTCGAAGGCGCATTGGGGCGTTTGAACGCCCCGTTCTGACGGAGAATGCCCACCCCCAACCCCTCTCGCTTGCGGGAGGGGAGCGAGACTTGCGCTTCTGCAAGAAGCGTTAGTCGCAGCGGGGTGGGCCTGCGCAACGCCCGTTTAAACCGCTACCAGGCCGTCGCCCCGCCATCCACCGGCACATCGGCCCCGGTAACATAGCGCGCCTCGTCACTCGCCAGCCACACCGCGCACATCGCGATGTCTACCGGTTCGCCCAGGCGCTTGAGCATGTTCTTCGCCAGCACCAGCGCCTCGAAGTGCGGCACCTCGGCCATATGCCGCCGCGTCGCTTCGGTCAGGATGAACCCCGGCGAAATCGTGTTGGCGCGGATGCCGTGCGGTGCGCCTTCCATCGCCAATTGCCGGGTCATCGCCAGCACCCCGCCCTTGCCCGCGCAATGCGCCAGCGCCGCCGATCCATCGAGCGCATGGCGCGCATTGGCGCTGGCGAAATTGATCACTGCCGCAGCGCCGCTTGCCTTGAGGCCAGCCCATGCCGCGCGAGTGGGCAGGAACACGATATCGAGTTCGCCGGTCAGCGTCCGCCGCCACTGCTCCAGCGTCATCTCCTCGATCCACGCGAAGCTCGCAAAGGCAGCCGCGTTTACCAGCACGTCGATCCGGCCATGCTCCGCCACAATCCCGGCGAACCCCTCAGCCGTTTGCGCCTCGCTGGTCAGGTCGCAGGCTAAGTCCGCGCCCGCCAGATCCACCCCGATAACCGTTGCGCCCTCGGCCCGGAACGCCTCGGCACAGCCCTGGCCGATACCCGCGCCTGCGCCGGTCACCACCGCGATCTTCCCGCTCAACCGCCCGCCCATCCCGCTCTCCCTATCCCGTTCTGAAAGACCAGTGTTTCGGCTATTGCCCGCTGTGTCCAATCGATTGAAAAGGTGCCACGCTATCGACGCCATTCAGGTGATTTCCATAACTTCAAGATATGGAAACATCGCATATCAATACTTTTCCCTTTGGCAAAAATGGCGCAAAGCGGGCGGCGAAATTTTGGGCCGGGATACTTTGGGAGAGACCACATGACGACGCTCATCCGCGACGTCCGCATTTTCGACGGCGAAAGCCTCCTGCCGGGCAACCGCGCCGTGTTGGTCGAAGGCAGCCGCATCGCTGCCATCGGCGAAAGTGCTGATTCGCTAGACGCCAGCGATGCCGGAACCGTCATCGAAGGCGCTGGCCGCACGCTGATGCCGGGCATGGTCGAAGCCCACGCCCACCTCACCTGGGGCTCCTCGGTCGAGAAGATCTACCACCAGTTCATCCTTCCTGCCGACGAGCTGAAAGTGGCCGCATGGCGCAACGCCCGCGTCCTGCTCGACCACGGCTTCACCAGCGCCTATTCCGCAGGCGCACTGGGCGACGGGATCGAAGTTGATCTCGCCACGGCAATCGCCGCCGGTGAAACCCCCGGCCCGCGCCTGATCCCCTCCACGCTCGAACGCAGCCCCGAAGGCGCAGAGGGCGTCGAGACCGGCGATGTGTTCAACGGACGCGGCCCCGACGCGATTCGCCAGTTCGTCGCCTACTGCAAGGAACAGGGCGTCGTGTCGCTCAAGCTGGTTGTCTCGGGCGAAGACTCGCTCAAGCCCGGCTCGGCAGCCGATGTGCTCTACACCGACGAGGAAATGGAAGCGGCAGGCGCTGCGGCCAGGGACGCCGGTCTGTGGATCGCCACCCACGCCTATTATCCAAAGGCTATCGAACTTGCCCTGAAGGCCGGCGCACGGATCATCTATCACGCCTCCTATGCCGACCAGACTGCCGCCGATGCGATGGTCGCGGCCAGGGACACCACGTTCTACGCGCCCTCGCCCGGCGTCTCGATCGCCGCGCTCGAAGCCAGTCCGCCGCCGCACATCGACATGAGCCACATGAAGAAGAGCGCCGCCGAACGCATGGAACTGGAAAGCAAACTTGTCCCCGCGCTCAAGGCACGCGGTGTTCGTATCCTGATCGGCGGCGACTACGGCTTCCCGTTCAACCCCAATGGCCGCAACGCGCGCGATCTGCAGATCTTCGTCGATCACTTCGGCTATACCCCCGCCGAAGCGCTCACCGCCGCGACCAAGCTGGGCGGCGAACTGATGGACATGCCCGTCGGTCTGGTCCGTGAGGGCTACCTTGCCGACCTGCTGTTGGTGCAGGGCGATCCCACGCAGGACGTGGCGATCCTGCAGGACAAGGCCAACCTCGCCATGATCATGAAGGACGGCGCGTTGTACAAGGCCCCCGCCGAGGCGCTGGCATAATGTCCGAAGCCATGTTCGACGTTGCGATCATCGGTTGCGGACCGGTGGGAGCAACCGCCGCCAACCTGTTGGGAAAGCAGGGCCTTTCGGTGATCGTGCTCGAAAAAGATCTGGGCCACTACCCCCTGCCCCGCGCGGTCCATCTCGACCACGAGATGATGCGCCTGTTCCAGAGCGCGGGCGTGATCGATCGCGTCGCGCCCGACATGGTAGCAACCGACGGCCACCTGCATATCGGCGCGGACCACGGCGTGATCCGCTACATGGGCACCGTCGGCAAGCCCAAGCCCTTCGGCTGGTCGAATGACTACTTCTTCTACCAGCCTGAACTCGAAGCGCACTTGCGCGATGCCTTTGCCGAAAATGGGCGCATCGCATTGCAGCTTGGTGCGGAATTTACGGCGCTCGAACAGGATGATACAGGCGTCACCGTGCACTACACCGAAAGCGACGCGCCCCACCAAGTCCGCGCACGCTGGGTGATCGCCGCTGACGGTTCGCGCAGTCCGGTGCGCAAGGTGCTGAACGTTGCACTCGACGATCTGGATTTCGAGGAACCGTGGCTGGTGGTCGATGCCGAAGTCGAAGGGCCGGTCAGCTTCCCCGCGCTCACCGGCGTGCCCGAGAGCGCCGATCTCCAGCGCCTGTCGGTAATGATGTGCGATCCCGCCCGCCCCGCCACAATCGTGCCCGGGCGTGGTAACCACCGCCGTTGGGAATTCATGCTGCTCCCGCACGAAGACGATGCGGTGATGATGCAGCCCCAAAACGTCGCCGCCTTGGTCGGGGCATGGATGAAGGACGTGCCGCACCGGATCGTCCGCGCTGCCACCTACCGTTTCCACGGCCTCGTCGCCGAAAAGTGGCAGGTAGGCCGCGTGTTCCTTGCCGGAGACGCAGCGCACCAGACCCCGCCGTTCTTCGGGCAGGGCATGTGCCATGGCCTGCGCGATGTGGCCAACCTCGCGTGGAAAATGGCGGCCATCGCAAATGACGGTGCCGACGAGGCCATCCTCGCCACCTACCAGCCCGAGCGCGATCCCCACGTGCGCGGGGTGATCGGCGCAGCGGTGGCGGCAGGCCGCTACATCTGCGAACTCGATCCGGCCAAAGCGGCTACACGCGATGCGAACATCCGGTCGCAAGCCGCGCAAAAGGCGGGAGAAACCGCCGCCGACCTAATCCCGGCAATCGCCGCCGGGTTCATCGCGCCGGGCACGCCTGCAGCCGGCACCCGCTTCATCCAGCCCATCCTGACCGACGGGCGCAAGCTCGACGATCTGACCGGGCAAGGCTGGCGGCTGTTCGTGCGCGCCCCAGCACAACCGCTCCCCCGCGAAGGCGGGGGCCTCAGGCCCCCTGTCACCATCGCCGCCGCCGACCTGCCCGATAATGGCGCGGTTCTGGCATGGCTTGGCGCGCACGGCGCAGATGCCGTACTGGTCCGCCCCGATCATTGCGTGTTCGGCACCGGCAACGCAGCAGACCTCATCGCGGCGCGTGACGCGCTGCTCAAGATGAAGCAGGAAATCACGGCATGACGCTCACCCTTTCCGCCGCCCAGACTATCGCGAATGCCGCGCTGGCCAAGGCCCGCGCTCGCGGCGCAAAGCCGCTCGCGCTGATCGTGCTCGACGCAGGCGGCCACCCGGTCGCTTTCGCGCGGGAGGATGGCGCGACCATGTTCCGCCACGATATCGCCCGCGCCAAGGCCGTCGGCGCACTCGGCATGGGCGATGACACCCGCGTGATCGCCGAACGCGCCAAGGGCAACCCGGCGTTTTTCCAGAGCGTCACCGCTGTTGTCGGCGGCAACATCGCCTTCTCCCCCGGCGGCGTCCTCATCCGCCATGACGGCCAGGTCATCGGCGCAGTCGGCGTCAGCGGCGATACCGGCGATTGCGACGAGGAATGCGCGCTGGTCGGCCTGCGCGCCGCCGGATTCAATCTGGAATCTGCCAAGTGAAGCTGCGCAGCATCGAAATTGCCCTGCCCGATCCCGCAGGGGCGGCTGCTTTCATGGTCGATATCTGGGGCCTGACCGCCACCGAGCAGCATAGTGACACCCATTACTTGCGCGGCACCGGCCCCTTCCCCTACCTCGTCGCCTTCGAAAAATCGGACGACGAATGGGTCCGTTCGACCACGTTCGTCTGCACAACTGAAGAACTCGCCGAACTCAAGGTCCGCGTCTCCGCCAAGGGCTGGGCCGCCAAGCCGACCGTCTCCGCCGATCCCGGCGACGGCCACGGCATCCTCGTCGAACTGCCCGAAGGCACG
Organism: Pseudomonadota bacterium; assembly: GCA_040388685.1. GTDB lineage: Bacteria > Pseudomonadota > Alphaproteobacteria > Sphingomonadales > Sphingomonadaceae > Novosphingobium. Next base: position 1,390 of record JAZKBJ010000172.1, on the reverse strand, counting down.
ATCCTGCGCTTCCTCACGCAAACCAGCGAAGTCGCGCCGATCGAAGGCTTTGCCAAGGCCAGCAAACGCGTCTCGCCGGTCAAGCTCACCCATGTCGTGTTCAACGCCGCCGACGCCGAAATGATGGGCCACGCGGTCGAGGACGTGCTGTCCTTCACCGTCTCGGACCGGACCAAGGGCATGGTCTTCGTGCGGTGCAACGACAGCCACCACTCTACCGCCTTCGCCCGCGCGGGCTTCGCCAGCCTCAACCATGTCGCATTCGAGATGGACGATCTCGATGCGGTGATGCGCGGCATCGGCTGGATGCGCGACAACGGCTTTGCGCCCGCATGGGGGCCGGGACGCCACGGTCCGGGTGACAATGTCTATGCCTATTACATCGCGCCGTTCGGTCCGGTGATCGAATATTCGACCCCGGTCGAAAAAGTCCCCGCCGATTACGAAGCCGGCAAGCCCGACGACTGGACCTGGCCCGAGCAGCGCATCGACCAGTGGGGCGTTTCGGACAAGGATTTCGGCGGATTGCGCGTGGCCGAGGAACGCTTCCTCAGCCGCCGCGACTGGCAGCCAGAACCACTTTGACCATCAACA
>JAZKBJ010000172.1:0-786 GCA_040388685.1 Pseudomonadota bacterium | reverse complement strand
CTCTTGCCTTGGCCGGGACGACCGGGCACGCCACACCTGCGCGTAAAGGAGCAAAACCAATGGCCCGTTACATCAGCTTCCGCCGCCCCGACGGCACCCCCAGCTTTGGCCGCCTCGATGGCGAGACGGTGCACGACCTCGGACCGGTCGGCACGCGCGCATGGCTCAAGGATGCGCTTGGCGGCGATCTTGCCGCTCTGACCACAACTGCCAGCTTCGCGCGTTCGGAAGTGCGCCTGCTGCCGGTGGTGCCGAACCCCGACAAAATCCTCTGTGTCGGCCTGAACTATGCCACGCATGTGGCTGAAACAGGACGGGAACAGAAGGAATTTCCGGCGATCTTCACCCGCTATGCCGACAGCCTGATCGCCGACGGTGAAGCGCTGCTGCGCCCCAAGGAATCGGTGCGGTTCGATTATGAGGGTGAACTGGCCGTCGTGATCGGCAAGCCCGGCCGCCGCATTCCCCGCGCCAAGGCGCTGGACCATGTCGCGGGCTATTCGGTGTTCAACGATGGATCGGTGCGCGATTGGCAGCGCCACAACATTCAGTTCACGCCCGGCAAGACCTTCCCGGGGACCGGCGCGTTCGGCCCTTCGCTGGTCACGCCCGATGAACTGCCAGATCTTGCCAGCCAGCGCGTGCAGACACGCCTTAACGGGGCGTTGGTGCAGGATCAGCCGATCTCCGACATGATCTGGGACATCGCCTTCATCATCGAATATTGCTCGACCTTCACCCCGCTCAATCCCGGCGATGTGATCGTCAGCGGCACGCCGGGCGGCG
>JAZKBJ010000171.1:4950-5316 GCA_040388685.1 Pseudomonadota bacterium | reverse complement strand
GCGCTTGGCTTCCCAGTCGGCATAGCCGCCCGCGACGACATCGACCTTGCCCGAGCCGTCGAGCCCGAGCGTCACCGTCACCATGCGGTCGAGGAAGTCGCGGTCGTGGCTGACGATCAGCACGGTGCCGTCGTAGTCCGAGATGACCTCCTGCAGCAAGTCGAGCGTTTCGAGATCGAGGTCGTTGGTCGGCTCGTCCAGCACCAGCAGGTTCGAGAAGCGCGCGAATTCGCGGGCGAGCAGCAGGCGGGAGCGTTCGCCGCCCGAAAGCGTGCCGATGCGCGCCTCGACAAGGCCCGGATCGAACAGGAAGTCCTTGAGGTAGCCGTGGATATGCTTTCGCACCCCGCGCACGTCGATCCAGTC
>JAZKBJ010000171.1:0-4940 GCA_040388685.1 Pseudomonadota bacterium | reverse complement strand
CTTGAGCGCCACCCCTTCTCTGCTTGCGGTGCAGGGGAATTACTTTATCGCCGTTCGCCGCGACTCGACCGACCTCAAGGCCTGGTATCTCGACACGACGAGCGCGGCGACCATCAACACGGGCTGGGTTGCCTTCGGCGCGGTCCTCGCGGCGGACGCGGCCGGGAACTACGTGGTCCAGTCGCTGCCATCGGCCAGCACATCGCGCACGCGCTTTTCAGGGGCCATGAGACTGCGCTGCTGGTCGATGAACACACCTTGAAGTGTCTGTGCCAGCGTGATTTTGCCGCTGTCTGGCGCGAGTTCACCTGTCAGCAGCTTGAGCAGCGTTGTCTTGCCCGCGCCGTTTGAGCCGACCACGCCGATGCGGTCCTTGCGCGTGATGCGCAGGGTGAAGTCCTTGACGATGGGGCGTTCACCGAAAGACTTGTTGACGTGATCGGCGACGATGACCGCCTTACTCTTGGCATCGTCGCTGGACAGCGCCAGCTTGGCGGTGCCTTGCGGGGTGAGCATGGCGGCACGCTGCGCGCGCATTTCATAGAGCTTTTCCAGCCGTCCCATGTTGCGCTTGCGGCGAGCGGTCACGCCGCGTTCGAGCCAATGGGCTTCGATCTTGAGCTTTGCGTCGAGCTTGTCGGCGGCCCGGGCTTCCTCGGCATAGACGGTTTCCATCCATGCTTCATATCCGCCAAAGCCGATGTCCTTGCGCCGTAGCGAACCACGATCGAGCCACAGGGTAGCCTTGGTCAGCCGGTCGAGGAAGGTACGGTCATGGCTGATCACCACGAATGCGCCCTTGTAGCGTTGCAGCCAGTCTTCCAGCCAATCGATCGCGGCAAGGTCGAGGTGGTTGGTCGGCTCGTCGAGCAGCAGCAAGTCGGGTTCGCTGGCCAGTGCACGGGCCAGGGCGGCGCGGCGTCGTTCGCCGCCGCTGGCGCTGTCAGCCTTGCGCGAAAGGTCGATGCCCAAGTGTCGGGGAGGCGCATCCTTGCCCGAGAGGGCGAAGTCCAGCAGTGTGTCAAAGCCGGTGAAGAACGGGTCCTGTTCGAGCGTGATGATACGCGTGCCGGGCTGAACAGAGCGCGTACCCTTGTCGGCATCGACCTGGCCGCCAATCAACTTGAGCAGCGTCGTCTTGCCCGCGCCGTTGCGGCCGATCAGGGCGAGCCGGTCACGCGGGCCGATGTTGATGTCGAGATCGCTGAAAAGCCAGCCATTGCCCTGGACAAGGCCAAGGCCTTCCCAGCTGAGGATCGGTGCTGCTGCCATAGGCCCCGCGCTTAGCGGGGGTGTCGCTTATGTGCAACGCCGCAGCCTGAACGATAATGTGCCTTCGCATTCACCGCTTGTTCAATGCCTTGGGGCTAGGCATGCGGACATCATGCGATTTGCCCTTTCTCTTGTTGCCGCCGCCACTCTGGCCAGCTTGGCTCCCACTGCGGGCCATGCGCAGCAGCGGCCGGACGAGCAGAACGAAGTGCGCCGCGATTTGCGTTCGGGTGCGGTGCGCTCGCTCCGCGATATCGAACGGCGCGTGCTGCCGACCAAGCCCGGCATGCAATACCTCGGCCCGGAATATGACCCCTCTGCCATGGTCTACCGCCTCAAGTTCATCCGCGATGGCCGCGTGATGTTCGTCGATGTCGATGCCAAGACCGGGCAGGTGCTCGGCGAATCCCGCTAAGCGCACGCCCGGTTAACCGCAGCTTTCGCGGCAGTTCCTTGACCGTTCATGTTTGCACCCCCATCTACATGAACAAGTTTCGGCGCGACTGTCGCGTCCAGCAGGGGACAGATTTCCATGCGCATCCTGATCGTCGAGGATGAACCGACTCTCGGCAAGCAGCTGAAGACCACGCTCGAACACACGGGCTACGCCGTCGATCTTTCGACCGATGGTGAAGACGGCCATTTCATGGGGTCGACCGAGGAATACGATGCAGTTGTGCTCGACCTCGGCCTGCCCGAGATCGACGGGCTGACCGTGCTGGGCATGTGGCGGAAGGAAGGCCGCAAGTTTCCGGTGCTGGTGCTGACCGCGCGCGATTCCTGGTCGGACAAGGTAGCCGGACTGGACGCGGGCGCGGACGATTACCTCGCCAAGCCGTTCCAGACCGAGGAACTCATCGCGCGCCTGCGTGCGCTGATTCGCCGCGCTTCGGGCAATTCGTCGTCGGAACTGACGGCAGGCGGCGTTCGGCTGGACACCCGCTCGGGCCGCGTGACGCTGGACGGCGAACCGGTGAAGCTGACCGCGCAGGAATACAAGCTTCTGTCGTATCTGCTGCACCACAAGGGCAAGGTGGTCAGCCGTACCGAGCTGATCGAGCACATTTACGATCAGGATTTCGACCGCGATTCGAACACGATCGAAGTGTTCGTGACGCGCATTCGCAAGAAGCTTGGGCCGGACGTGATCACCACAATCCGTGGGCTGGGTTATAGCCTCGACGATCCGGCTGGCCCCGGCCGAGGCTAAACCGTGGCCGAGAGCAGGCCAGAACGCGAAGCTCCGTCCCAGCGCACGAAGGACGGTCCGGCGCCGCATACCGGGTCGCTGACGCGGCGCATGCTGGTGATCGCGGCGGGCTGGGTAACCGTGCTGTTGCTGGGCGGAGGGCTGGCGCTTGACCAGACGCTGACCGGTCTGGTCACGCGCAATTTCGATGAGCAACTTGGTTACATGCTGACCGCGATGGTCGCTTCGGCGGAAATCGGGCCGGATGGAGAAGTGTTCTTCAACCGGCCACTCGGCGACCAGCGCTTTCTTGAACCCAACAGCGGGCTGTATTGGCAGATCTCGGGGCAGGGGCACGAGGATTTCCCCTCGCGCTCCTTGTGGGACCGGTCGCTGCGGACCAATCCTGACCAAAACAACATCGATCCCCGGATCGAGGACAGCGACCAGTTCGATGGCGAGCCGTTGCGGATCATCAAGCGGTCAGTGATTCTGCCTGGCACCAATACGCTGTGGGAGTTTCAGGTCGCCGCAGGGCGGGGCGAGCTGAATTCGCAGATCCGCAGAATTCGGGCGATCCTGATATGGTCCTTTCTGGTGCTCGGTTTCGGCCTGTTTGTGATGGCCGGATTGCAGACCTATTACGGCCTCGGCCCCCTGCGCCGGGTGCGCAAGGCGATTGCGCGAATGCGCGAGGGCGGGGCAAGCCGGGTGACCGATCCGCTGCCGCTGGAAGTGCAGCCGATGGTACAGGAGCTGAACGCACTGCTCGAACATTCGGAGCGGCAGGCGGAAGAGGCGCGCACCCATGCGGGCAATCTTGCCCATGCGCTCAAGACGCCGCTGACCGTGGTGATGAACGCGGCCACCGCCAAGGCGCCGGACCTCTCGGACACGGTGATCCGTGAAGCTGCCGTGATGCGGCGGCAGGTTGACCACCATCTGGCCCGCGCCCGCGCCGTCGGCCGCCGTGCGGTGGGCCTGTCACGCGCCAATGTCTGGGAGAGCGCCGAGGCGGTGGAGCGCGCGGTGACGCGGCTCTATCCGAATGTTCGGCTGGACATGGATGGCAACCGCGCGGCGGAAGTTTCGATCGAGCGGCAGGATCTTGACGAAATCCTGGGCAACCTGATCGAAAACGCAGCGAAATATGGCGGAGGATCGGTGTTTATCACCATCGACGCCGCGCCAGTCGATCAGAAGTTCTGCGAAATATGGGTTGAAGACGACGGCATGGGAATCCCCGAGGAAGCGCGCGAACGCATCTTCGATCGCGGCGCACGGCTCGATACCGGCAAGCCCGGCACTGGCCTTGGATTGGCAATCGTGCGCGACGTGGCGGAAATCTATGGCGGCGCGGTGGATCTGCGCGAGAGCGAGGATCTTGGCGGATTGCTCTCCGTGCTGCGGCTGCCAAGGCCGCCCGGCGCGAAATAGCGGCGTCAGGCGCGCGGGTGGGCGTTGCGATAGACGTCCAAAAGCGTTGCGGCATCGACCTTCGTATAGATCTGCGTCGAGGACAGGCTGGCGTGGCCGAGCAGTTCCTGCAGGCTGCGCAAGTCCGCGCCTGCGCCCAAAAGGTGGGTGGCGAAGGAATGGCGCAGGGCGTGCGGCGTGGCTGTGGCGGGCAGGCCGAGGATGATGCGCGCCCGCGCGACAGCCCGCTGCACCATGCCTTGTGCGAGTGGGCCGCCTTTGGCTCCTCGGAACAGCGGCTGGTCTTTTGGCAGTGGCCACGGGCATTGGCGGACATAGTCCTCCCCCCCGGCGCGGACGATCGGCAGGAGCGGGACGACTCGCTGGCGTCCGCCTTTGCCTGTGATCACCAGCGTTTCCGCCAGGGGCAGGACCGAGGCGGGCAGGGCGAGCGCTTCGGCGATGCGCAAGCCTGCGCCGTAGAGCAGCAACAGGACCGCGCGGTCGCGGGCGGCGATCCATGGTTCGGCTGCGTCGTCGGCCACGGTTTCGGCAAGGTTCACCGCCTCGTCAGGCGTGATCGGGCGGGGCAACCCCTTCTTGACGCGGGGGCCGCGCAGGCGTGGGCGGGCGGGTTCGAGATCGCCGGATTGTTCGCGGGCGAAGGCGATGAACGTCTTGAGCGCGGAGAGTTCGCGCGCGGCCGAGACATTGCCGATACCGCCCGCGCGGCGCTCGGCCAGATGACCCCGCAACGTCGCCGCATCGAGGCGTGCGATGGAGTGCCAGTCCTGCCCTGCCGGCAGGGCGTGGAGCAGCCGCGCCGCCGTAGCGGCATAGGCGCGCACCGTATGAGGCGAGCGGCGGCGCGAGAGCGCGAGGTGATCGTTCCAGGTTTCGAGAATGTCGGCGACGGTCATGCGCTGACGAGGGTGTCAGGAACCAGTTCGGCAAGCAATGCCTCAAGCAGCGGTGCGCCCTGCTCGGTGACTTTCAACACGCCCCCGGAATCGTGCAAATGGCCGATGCCGGTGTAGAACCTGCGTTTTGCGGGGTCGATCAG
>JAZKBJ010000170.1:1262-8497 GCA_040388685.1 Pseudomonadota bacterium | reverse complement strand
GAAAGCGCTGACCGGCAAGCCGTTCGGCGTGAACCTGATCACCATGCACCCGATGCTGTTCGATCTGATCGCTGTCTGCGCCAAGCACAAGGTCGGCCATGTCGTGCTGGCGGGCGGCATTCCGCCCAAGGGCAGCGTCGAGGCGATCAAGGCATTCGGCGCCAAGGTGCTGGTGTTCGCGCCAACGCTGGCGCTGGCCAAGAAGTTGCTGCGCTCGGGCGCGGACGCTCTGGTGATCGAGGGTTCGGAAGCGGGCGGGCATATCGGCCCGGTCTCGACCTCGGTGCTGGCGCAGGAATTCCTGCCCGCGCTGGCTGAAGACCATGTGGTGTTCGTGGCGGGCGGGATTGGCCGGGGCGAGATGATCGCGAGCTATCTGGAAATGGGTGCGAGCGGCGTCCAGTTGGGCACCCGCTTTGCCTGCGCCACCGAATCGATTGCCCACCCCGCGTTCAAGGCGGCGTTTTTCCGGGGCAACGCGCGTGACGCGGTGGCCAGCGTTCAGGTCGATCCGCGCCTGCCGGTGATCCCGGTGCGCGCGCTCAAGAACAAGGGTTCGGAAGAGTTTACCGCCAAGCAGGTCGAAGTCGCCAAGCGGCTCGATGAAGGGTTGGTCGACATGGGCGAAGCGCAACTTGAGATCGAGCATTTCTGGGCGGGCGCGCTGCGCCGCGCGGTGATCGAGGGCGATGTCGAGCGCGGTTCGGTCATGGCCGGGCAATCGGTCGGCATGGTAACCAGGGAAGAGCCGGTGGCCGAGATCATCGAGCAACTCATGGCGCAAAGCGACGAAGCGCTGAGCCGCCGCTGACGCCTCGCCCCTCACCCGCCGGAGACTTGCCCATGCCTGACATCAAGCCGCACCGGGCCTCGTTCGGCATCGTCTTCGCGATCGTGATGATCGACATGCTGGGCTTCGGCATCGTCACGCCGGTGCTGCCGGGGCTGATCATCGATCTGACGCATGTCGATATCGGCACGGCGGCGGAATATGCCGGATGGCTGGGTGCGGGTTATGCGGCGATGCAGTTCGTGTTCGCGCCGGTGATCGGTAATCTGTCGGACCGCTTCGGGCGGAGGCCGGTGCTGCTGGCTGCCGTGTTCCTGCTTGGGCTCGACTATCTGCTTCAGGCGATGGCGCCGCACTTCTGGTGGCTGGTGATCGGCCGTCTGATCGCAGGGATAACCGGAGCCAGCTTCTCTGCCGCCTATGCCTATATCGCCGACGTGACGCCGCCAGAAAAGCGCGCGGCCAGCTTCGGCATGATGGGGCTGGCGTTCGGGTTCGGGTTCGTCGTCGGCCCGGCGCTCGGCGGTTTGCTCGGTTCGGTCGATGCGCGACTGCCATTCTATGCGGCAGCGGGCCTGGCACTTACCAACTTCACGTTCGGGCTGGTCTTCCTCAAGGAATCGCTCAGCCCTGAAAACCGCCGTCCATTCGATTGGCGCAAGGCCAATGCCATATCCTCGCTCAAGGCCTTGCGCGGGCAGAGCCCGACGGTGCTGTGGTTCGTCGCAGCGCTGGGCACGTGGCAGCTGGCGCACGTCGTCTATCCGGCAGTCTGGTCCTACTTCGCGATTGCCGCTTATGGCTTCACGGTGCGCGATGTCGGGCTGGCACTGGCGATGGTCGGCTTCACCAGCGCAATTGTGCAAGGCCTCGGGCTGCGTATCGCGCTGCCGAAGCTGGGCGAGCAACGCGCCGTGGTTTTGGGCGTGTTCGGACTGTGCGCCTCGGCGATCCTCTACAACGTCGCGCGTGAACATTGGCAGGTTTACCTGGCGATTGCAGTGGGCGCGCTGCAGGGATTCGTGCAGCCACCGATTTCAGCGTTCAACAGCCGTGCGGTCGACGCGCGCAGCCAGGGCGAGTTGCAGGGCGCGGTCCAATCGATCGGCAGCATTGCCGCGATCATCGGCCCGCCGATGTACACGCAGGCTCTGGCAAGGTTCAGCGGCCCCCATGCGATCATCGACCTGCCGGGAATGCCCATGCTGCTCTCGGCGGGAATATCAGTGATTACGCTACTGCTATTCTGGAAGGGCGCTTCACTGCTCAAGCAGGAAAAGCCGGATCAGCCTTCCAGCTCAACGTCCCAGTAGAGCCAGTCGCGCCAGGTTTCGTGCAGGTGATTGGGCGGGAAGGCCCGGCCGCGTTCCTGCAATTGCCACGTGGTCGGGCGGATCGCGCGGCTCATCAGGCGCATGCGCGCCTGTTCAGGCGTGCGCCCGCCTTTACGCAAGTTGCAGGGCGCGCAGGCCGCCGCGACGTTTTCCCACGAGGTGCGCCCGCCAAGCCGGCGCGGCACGATATGGTCGAAGGTCAGGTTCTCGTGGCAACCACAATACTGACACTGGAAGGCATCCCGCAGGAACAGGTTGAAGCGGGTGAAGGCGGGATATTCGCTGGGCCGCACATACTGGCGCAGCGCAATGACCGAGGGCAGCTTCATCCCGAAGCCGGGGCTGTGCACCTCGCGCTCATACGTGTCGATAATGTCGACGCGTTCTAGGAACACCGCCTTGATCGCGGTCTGCCAAGGCCAAAGGCTGAGCGGATAATAGCTGAGCGGGGTATAGTCGGCGTTGAGGACCAGTGCTGGGCAATTCGAAAGGTGGCGGTCGTTTTGCAAAACGTCGTTGAAGGCGGCGCTATCGCCGCTATTGGGCCTGGCCGAAGCCGCCCTCTCGATCAGCGCCTTATGAAGCACGTCCCGGTCCGGTCCCTGCAGGCAAGGGCGGGATGGCCCTGGCAGGGGCAGTCATGGCTGAGCCGCGTGACCGCTGTGTTACGCATAAGCGGTAAGGAACACCGCAGCGAGTCCGCCGTCAAGAGGGAAGCGGTGCGTCAGAACGCATAAGCTGTGACTAGATCGGTCAGCAGGTCGCGCCCGGTATAGACGGCGCTGACCGCGATCCGCTCGTTCAGCCCATGCGTGCCGTTGCCATCGGGGTTGCTGAACAGGCCCGGCGGGCCGTAGCTGGGAATGCCGACCGCCGACAGGAACACGCCATCGGTCGCGCCGGTGGACATCATTGGCACCATCGGCACGCCGGGGTAGTATTTGGCCACCAGCTTTTCAGCCGGGCCGAGGATCGCGGGATTGAGCGGCGGCGCTTTGGCATCGGGTCCGCGATTGTCGGTGCGAACCACGGTCATTTTCGGATCGGCGATCACCGTTTCGAGCGTCTTGCGCACGTCTTCGGCAGAAACGCCGGGAAAGATGCGGCAATTGACGTTCGCGCCCGCGCGTTGCGGCAGGGCATTGTTGGCATGGCCGCCGTCGAGCAGTGTGGCGACACAGGTCGTGCGCAGCATCGAATGAAACGTTCGGTCGGTATTCAAGACGGCCTCTGCGGCTTGGTCCGCCGGATTGGCGACGATCGCCACCATCGCCTTGCCCATGGCATCGCCGCGCGCCGCGCCCGCCTTGGTGAAATAGGCGCGGGTGGTGTCATTGAGCATCAGCGGGAAATCGAAATCACGCAGCCGCGCCAGGGCGTCCGACAATTCGTAGATCGCGTTGTCCTTGACCGGGGCGGAACTGTGCCCGCCGGGGTTGGTCGCTTCGATGCGGTAGTTGACCGGCGTCTTCTCGCCCACGTGCATCGTGTGGACGACAACGCGGCCCCCATCTTCCAGCGGCTTGTCGGTGCGGCCCGCGCCGCCTTCGTTGAGCGCAAACTCGGCGTCGATCAGTTTGCGGCGGTTCTGCGACAGCCACTTTGCGCCGTTGAACGCGGTGCTGGTCTCCTCGCCGCAAGTCAGCGCCAGCTTGAGCGTGCGCTTGGGCACCTTGCCGGCCTTGCGCCAGCGTATGAACATATCAGTCCAGATCGCGTCCATCGCCTTCATGTCGGCCACGCCGCGCCCGTAAAAATACCCGCCTTCCTCGATGAAAGTGTAGGGATCGCGGGTCCAGTCCTCACGCTTGGCGACAACGACATCGAGATGGCCGAGCAGGAGGATGGGCCTGGCCGTCTTCGAACTGCCCGGCAGGACCGCGACAATGCCGCCCTCCTTCGGGAATTCGGGCACGGCAAAGCGGTGAATCTCGGCGTCGGCAAAGCCTGCCTTGCGCAAGTGGCCCTCGATCTTGTCGGCCAGCGCGGTGCAACTGCCGGTGGTGATCGAGGTGTCGGTCTCGACGAACTCCTTGTAGAGCGCGCGGTAGGCCTGCTGATCGGCGCGGAGCGGTGCGTCTGCAGCCATTGCACCACCCATCGGCAGCACAAGCGGAAAGAGCGTGGCGAGCAGTTTGCGCATGGTCTGGCAGTCCCCGGAGAAGCGTCGAAGCGAGGCTATCCTGCGGCAAGCCAAACGCGCGCGCAAACACCTTTTCCCGCGCTTTGCCACCTGTGCAAAACAGGGCGGATTCGCTTGGGTTTTTGCACCTTAGTGCCTATGTGCAAACGATGGCCAGTACGAACGAAAACATCCCCAACGCCAATGCTTACGGCGCCGATTCCATCAAGGTGCTGAAAGGTCTCGACGCGGTGCGCAAGCGCCCCGGCATGTACATCGGCGATACCGACGACGGATCGGGCCTGCACCATATGGTGTTCGAGGTTTCGGACAACGCGATCGACGAAGCGCTGGCCGGGCATTGCGACCTCGTGCTGATCGAACTGAACCCCGATGGCTCGGTTTCGGTCGAGGATAACGGGCGCGGCATCCCCACCGGCATCCATGCCGAGGAAGGCGTTTCCGCCGCCGAAGTGATCATGACCCAGCTTCACGCGGGCGGTAAGTTCGAGAACACCTCGAACGACAATGCCTACAAGGTCTCGGGCGGGCTGCACGGCGTTGGCGTCTCGGTGGTCAACGCGCTGTCCGAATGGCTTGAGCTTACCATCTGGCGTGACGGCGAAGAGCACTGGATGAAGTTTGCCCACGGCGATGCCGTATCCCCGCTGATCGTGCGAGGTCCTGCACCGGACAACGGCAAGGGCGGCGTCAAGAAGGGCACCCGCGTGACCTTCGTCGCCAGCACCGAGACGTTCAAGAACGTGCTCGAATTCGATTTCGACAAGCTCGAACACCGCTACCGCGAACTCGCGTTCCTCAATTCGGGCGTGCGCATTCTGCTGCGCGACAAGCGCCATGAAGAGGTCAAGGAGCACGATCTCTATTACGAAGGCGGGATCGCCGCGTTCGTGCAGTACCTCGATCGCAACAAGGCCGCGCTGATGCCCGAACCTGTGGCGATCTCGGCGGAACGCGATGGCATCGGCATCGAAGTCGCGCTCGAATGGAACGACAGCTACTACGAAAACGTGCTGTGCTTCACCAACAACATCCCGCAGCGCGATGGCGGCACGCACCTCGCCGCGTTCCGCGCAGCACTGACCCGCACGCTGAACGGCTATGCCGAACGCTCGGGCATGCTCAAGAAGGAAAAGGTTTCGCTGACCGGCGACGACATGCGCGAGGGCCTTACCGCCATCGTCTCGGTCAAGCTGCCCGACCCGAAGTTCTCGTCGCAGACCAAGGACAAGCTGGTTTCCTCCGAAGTCCGCCAGCCGCTTGAAAGCCTGATGGCCGACAAGATGGTGGAATGGCTGGAAGAGAATCCCGGCCACGCCAAGTCGATCATCCAGAAGGTGATCGACGCTGCCGCCGCGCGCGAAGCGGCCAAGCGCGCCCGTGAACTGACCCGGCGCAAGGGCGCGATGGACATCGCCAGCCTGCCGGGCAAGCTGGCCGACTGCCAGGAACGCGATCCCGCCAAGTCCGAAATCTTCATCGTCGAAGGCGACTCGGCCGGCGGTTCGGCCAAGCAGGCGCGCAACCGTGAAAACCAGGCCATCCTGCCCCTGCGCGGCAAGGTTCTGAACGTCGAGCGCGCGCGGTTTGACCGGATCATCGGTTCGAAGGAAGTCGGCACACTGATCCAGGCGATGGGCACCGGCATCCGCGACGAGTTCAATCTCGACAAGCTGCGCTACCACAAGATCGTGATCATGACCGACGCCGACGTTGACGGCGCGCATATCCGCACCCTGCTGCTGACCTTCTTCCACCGCCAGATGCCCGACATCATCCGGTCCGGGCACCTGTTCATCGCCCAGCCGCCGCTCTACAAGGTCGCCAAGAGCCGCAGCGAAGTCTATCTTAAGGACAACGCCGCGCTGGACCGCTATCTGGTGGACGCCGGGCTTTCGGGCCGCGTGCTGGAAACCGCAGGTGGTGCGCGCAGCGGGCCGGATCTCGAAAATCTGGTCGAACATGCGCTGCGCATGCGCAACCTCATGGCCTTCGTGCCGCGCCGGTACAATCCCGCGATCATAGAAGCGCTGGCACTCGCAGGCGCGCTTGAACCGGAAATGACCCCTGAAGTCCGCGCCGAAGCGCTTTCGCGCACCACACGCTGGCTCGATCGCGGCGACACCGAGGCGCGGTGGTCGGTCAAACTGGCCGAAGAGGGCGGTTATCACATCAAGCGTATCTGGCGCGGCGTCACCGATCATCACGTGATCGAAGCCGGTTTCCTCGTCAGCGCCGAAGCGCGCAAGCTCGCCAAGCTCGCCGCCGAGAACGCCGATGTCTATCAGGGCGTGGCCCGGCTGGTGCGCGCGACGGCAACGACGGCCGAGCCGGAGCCCGAATCCGATGCAGTCGTCTCGGGCGATGACGCCGATGCTCCCGCCGCCGCGCCGACCACGCAGGCTAAGGATGCGATCACGCGGCCTTCCGAATTGCTCGAAACGGTGTTTGCGGGCGGCCGCAAGGGCCTGTCGATCCAGCGCTACAAGGGCCTTGGCGAGATGAACGCCGACCAGCTGTGGGAAACCACGCTCGATCCGAACGTGCGGACGCTGTTGCAGGTCAAGGTCGAGGATGCCGACGTGACCGACGAGATCTTCACCCGCCTGATGGGCGACATTGTCGAACCGCGCCGCGAATTCATTCAGGACAACGCGCTCAACGTGGCCAATCTGGACGTTTGATCTTGGCTTTCACAGACGACATTCCGTGGGACCAGCCCGCGACCATGATCGACCTCGAAGGCCGCGCCCCGATCATCGGCACCGTGCGCGACTGCGCGCTGCACTACGCCCTCTACAAGCCGCACGCGCGCGACAATGCGCGGGTGCTGCTGACCAAACCGATCCACCGCGAAGGCCGCGCCACGCGCACCTGGCTGCTCGATCCCTCGGAAATCGCCGAACTGGCGGATAGGCTGTCGCGCGAGACGAACTGATCGCGCGGTCCTGCCTGGCCCCCCGTTCGT
>JAZKBJ010000170.1:0-1252 GCA_040388685.1 Pseudomonadota bacterium | reverse complement strand
CTCAGGACGAACGGGGGGGTCAGGGCTTAAACGCCGCCGCCCATTCGGCTTCCTTGAACCCCACAAGCAACCCACCGGTGTGTTCGACAATCGGGCGCTTGATCACCGAGGTGTTCTCGGCAAGCACAGCCGGCGCACCGTCCCCCGCCAGAGCAGCCTTCTGCGCATCGTCCAGCTTGCGGTAAGTCGTACCCGCGCGATTCACCACTTTGTCCAGCCCGGCCTGCGCGATCCAGCCCGCAATCCGCGCCGGATCAGCGCCCTGTTTCTTGTAGTCGTGGAAGGTGTAGGCGAGGCCCTGCGCATCGAGCCAAGTGCGGGCCTTCTTGACGGTGTCGCAGTTGGGGATGCCGTACATGATTAGCGTCACGCGGACGACCCTTCGTTGGTTTTATTGTGAGACAAGGCGCTGTTCCTTCAAAATTCCGCTGGCCGTCCAAGATGCCTCACCATCATCATTTTCGACTAAAGTAACGAGAAGATCAACGATGCCTGAGCAATCGAAACTACCCAGACAGAACACGAGCGTTCCGCGCCATTTTTGCAAATGCGGAAGCTGTACAAGCCTGACAAGGCTTGAAAGCACCCTTTGATCGCCTGTGTCTGAAAGCTCAAGCGCGAGCGTATGTCGCTCAGCATGGTTGCTTGTCGTTTCGAGACGCTCCAGTTTTTCTACAAACTCTGCTTCAATCATTAATTCATTTTCCCGCTACCTATGAAACACATTGCTCGGCAGTTGGGGATGCCGTGAAACGCGATATTCATAGGTCCTGCCGCTTGAACTGATGCACACGCGACGGTGAGCCCGCGAACAGCGTATAGCTTTCATAATAATCGCTGCGGCCCCTGCCCTGCACCTCGGCGTGTTCGGCCACGCGCCGCCAAGCCAGCGCCGCCGCTTCGTCCATCCATTCGGACAGGGCCATGACTTCGCCGTCATCGGCGGTGTAGCTTTTGAAGCTGAGGAAGCCGGGTTGCTGTCGTGCCAGCGTGTCCATCGCTTGCGCATCGGTGGCATAGGCGGCGGCATCGATGTCGGCGCGTTTGCGGTTGCGGAAGACGACGAGGTACATGGGACGGCTTTAGCGCGCGTTCGGTTGCGCCGGAAGGTGGACTTTTCCGCCGCTTTGCGACATTGCGCTGCCCCATGAGCCTGAACAGTTTTGGTCACATGTTCCGTTTCACCACCTGGGGCGAAAGCCACGGGCCGGCGCTGGGCGCCGTGGTTGACGGTTGTCCTCCGGGCCTTGCC
>JAZKBJ010000169.1:3119-8041 GCA_040388685.1 Pseudomonadota bacterium | reverse complement strand
GCCGCGCGCACCGAAGGTTCCTGCGTTTCGAGCAGCCCTGCCAGCAATACGTTGCCGCCCGGAACCACCGCACGGGCAAAGTCTGGCGCGAGTTCGACCAGTGGCCCGGCGAGGATGTTGGCGATCAGCAGATCGTAAGGCCCCGCTGCTTTCAGTAGTGGATGGTCCATCCCGGCCGCGATCACCATAGCCAGGCGGCCAGCGCCATCGCCGAGCGAAACGCCATTGTTGTCGGCATTCTCGGCCACGACCGGTCCGCACACCGCGTCTATATCGCTCGCCACGGCGCGGGCGGCGGGCCAGAGACGCAGGCCAGCGAAGCCCAGAAGGCCGGTGCCGGTGCCGATATCGGCAAGATTGCGCACGCGCACGCCCTGCCGTTTCATGTGGGTCAGCATGGCGAGGCAACCGGCGGTTGTCGCGTGCTGGCCCGTGCCGAACGCCTGGCTGGCCGGGATCACGAAGTCGTGTACGCCCGCTTGCCGAAGTGGCGGATATTCGGGCGTGTGGACGTAGAACACGCCCTCGTGGATCGGCTCCACGCCTTGCTGGCTGAGTGTGACCCAATCCTCGTCCGGCAGTTCCGCGATGATCAGTTTGGGCGCGCCCGCTTCGAAAAGCGCGGCGATGGCGGTGCGGTCGGCCTTGGTCGGCTTGCGGTCCATCCATGCTTCAAGCTGCCAGTCATCCGGCTTGTCTTCCGCGATCTCGCTTCCCGCGATGACGATGGCGTGGTCCCAATCCCAAGCGTCCTCGTGCGCGATGAGTGCTGCCTGGACGATATCGCGCGGGGCAAATGCGGTGATTTTCCAGCTCATGGCAGTAGCGCCGTATCGAGGCGGGCGCGGGCTGACTTCACGATCACGCGGCAGTCCTCGGCTTCCATCAGGGGTTGGGAGCCGGACATCCGCTCGCCCATGGCGCTTACCGACGGGTGGGGAGTCAGCACGATGCCGCAGTCCATCTTGTCTATCATGTCAAAGGTTTGGCGGAACATCGCGACCCGGTCGGGGTGATCGGCAAAGCGATAAGTGCCCAGCGGCAGCGCCGAAATGCTGTCGAGATACGTGAACTTGCGGCAATCCGCGCCCTCGCAGCTTGTCCATGACCAGCTTGTCGACCCTTCGGTATGGCCGGGTGTGGCGATCATGGTCAGGCGCAACGGTCCGGCGCGCAAAATCTGGCCAGACTTAATGACCTTGTCTGGCGTGATCGGTGAAAAGCCATGGATTTCCTGGAATTGCGGATCTGCAGGGCTGACCTTTCCGCTGCGCAGGATTGCAGCGGCCTCGGTTCGTGCCACGACTTTCGCGCCAGTTGCGTGCTTCAGCAGGGCTAGTCCGCCAACATGATCGAAATGTTCGTGGCTCGATACGATCCAGCGCACATCCTTCGGATCGAACCCGGCAGTGCGAATATTGGCGAGAATGCGCGGCGCGGCTGTCTCGGTAGCCGCATCGACAAGTACGTGTCCCTTGGGTGAAGCCAGTAGCAGTACGGTGACCTCGCAGGTGCCTACGTACCAGACATTGCCGAAAATCCGGACGGGCGGGGCAGGGTCATCAAAGCTCTCCTTCCCCTTGCACTGCTCGGCGAAACGCTGTCCCGCGGCTGGATCCGCGGCGACCGGTGCAGCGCTTTTTACTTCGGGTGCCGCGGGTGCGGAGCAGGCGGTGGCTAGTGCCAAAGCGCTGATTGCGAATTTCAGGGCTGGACGAAAGGTCATGGGCGCTGTCTAGGGGCGCTTGCAGGTGCGCGCAACGGGCTGTCCTTTTTTACATCTCCCGCGTGCTTGCACGGTCGATCAATTCGACTAATACGAATCGCACTCCGGTCGCGGCCAATTCCGCGATCCATGATGACTTCAAGGGGGTTTGTTCATGGCGCAGGCGCGCAAAGCACGGCCGATCTCGCCGCATCTCCAGATCTGGCGCTGGGGCCCGGCCATGCTGGTCTCGATCCTCCACCGCATCACCGGCAACGGGTTGGCCTTTGCGGGCCTTGGCCTATTCCTGTGGTGGATCGGTGCTCTGGCCAGCGGTCCGGAAAGCTATCAGTCGTTCCTTGACTATACCTGGACGGGCGCAGGTGGCGGACTTCAGGCCGCGACGGCGCTCCTCGGCAAGGTTGTTCTGATCGGGCTGACCTGGGCCTTCTTCCAGCATGCTGCTTCGGGCATCCGCCACCTGATCCTTGATATCGGTGCAGGCTACGAGCTGGAAACCAATGCGCGTTGGTCGATCCTGACGATCGTCTTTTCGGTGATCGCCACCGTCCTGTTGTGGGCCTTCCTGCTGCTGCGCTGAGCGCCGGCGGGATTTGGCATATTAAGAGAGGCAACTCCTAATGGGTAACGGCACCTCCATCGGCCGCGTGCGGGGCCTCGGCTCCAGCCATCACGGCACACACCACTGGCTGACCTCGCGCCTGACGGCTGTGGGCAACCTTGTTCTGATCTCGTTCCTGATCGTCAGCCTCGCGCTGCTGCCGGACTATGGCTACGCCACGGTGCGTGGCTGGGTCGCACGGCCGCTGCCCTCGATCGCGCTGATCCTGATCATGATCAACACCTTCACCCATGCGCGCATGGGCGTTCAGGTTATGCTCGAAGACTATATTCACGGCGAAGGCGGCAAGATCGCCGCCTGGCTGCTGGTCAATATCGTGCCTTTCGCGGCTGCCGCGTTCGGTATCCTCTCGGTTCTGCGCATTGCGCTTGGGGGCGCGTAAGTCATGGCTTCCACTTCCAATCAGCCCGCCTACAAGATCGTTGACCACACTTACGACACGGTCGTCGTGGGTGCGGGCGGCTCCGGCCTTCGCGCCACGATGGGTTCGGCGCAGGCTGGCCTGCGCACCGCTTGCATCACCAAGGTCTTCCCGACGCGCAGCCACACCGTGGCGGCACAGGGCGGCATCGCCGCTTCGCTGGGCAACAACAGCCCGGACCACTGGACCTGGCACATGTACGACACCGTCAAGGGGTCGGACTGGCTGGGCGATCAGGACGCGATCGAATACATGGTGCGTGAGGCGCCTGCCGCGGTTTACGAACTGGAACACGCAGGCGTGCCGTTCAGCCGCAACGCCGAAGGCACGATCTATCAGCGTCCGTTCGGCGGCCACATGCAGAACATGGGCGAAGGCCCTCCGGTCCAGCGCACTTGCGCTGCGGCTGACCGTACCGGCCACGCCATGCTTCATGCGCTCTATCAGCAGAGCCTGAAGTACGATGCGGACTTCTTCATCGAATACTTCGCGATCGACCTGATCATGGAAAACGGCCAGTGCCGTGGCGTGATCGCGCTGTGCATGGACGATGGTTCGATCCATCGCTTCCGCAGCCACGCGGTCGTGCTGGCAACGGGCGGCTATGGCCGTTCGTACTTCACCGCCACCTCGGCCCATACCTGCACGGGTGATGGCGGCGGCATGGTGCTGCGCGCCGGATTGCCGCTGCAGGATATGGAATTCGTCCAGTTCCACCCGACCGGCATTTACGGTGCGGGCGTGCTGATCACCGAAGGCGCGCGCGGCGAGGGTGGTTACCTTACCAACTCCGAGGGTGAGCGCTTCATGGAGCGCTATGCTCCTTCGGCGAAGGATCTTGCCTCGCGTGACGTCGTCTCGCGGTCAATGGCGCTGGAAATCCGCGAAGGTCGCGGCGTTGGTCCGCATAAGGACCACATTTACCTGCACCTCGATCACATCGATCAGAGGGTGCTGGCCGAACGTCTTCCGGGCATCACCGAGAGCGGCAAGATCTTTGCCGGTGTCGACCTGACCCGCCAGCCGCTGCCCGTGGTGCCGACCGTGCACTACAACATGGGCGGCATCCCCTGCAATTATCACGGCGAAGTCGTGACAATTGGCGCGGACGGCAATCCGGAAACGATCATTCCCGGCCTGTTTGCGGTGGGTGAAGCAGCCTGTGTTTCGGTCCACGGCGCAAACCGTCTTGGCTCGAACTCGCTGATCGACCTTGTCGTATTCGGTCGTGCAACCGGCCTGCGTCTCAAGGAACTGATCAAGCCCGGGACGTCGCATAACGCGCTGCCGTCGGACAGCGCCGACATGGCGCTTGGCCGTCTCGATCATTTCCGCCATGCCAAGGGCGGTTCGCCCACGGCAGAAGTACGCATCGAAATGCAGCGCACCATGTCGGCTCACGCAGCAGTGTTCCGCACCGATGAGCTGATGGCCGAAGGGAAGGTAAAGCTCGCCGATACCTACAAGCGCATGGAGGACATCCATGTGTCCGACCGTTCGCTGATCTGGAACTCGGATCTTGTCGAAACGCTCGAACTCGACAACCTGATCAGCCAGGCTTCCGTGACGATGCATTCGGCCCACAACCGCAAGGAAAGCCGTGGCGCCCATGCGCACGAGGATTTCCCCGATCGCAACGATGCCGAATGGATGAAGCATACCGCCACCTGGTTCAACGGCTGGGGCGGCAAGGGCGGCGAGGTCAAGATCGACTATCGTCCCGTTCACGAATACACGCTGACCGACGACGTCGAGTACATCAAGCCCAAGAAGCGCGTGTACTGATTGTCCGACGCTGGTCCAGCTGGGGCAGCGGTTTGTCGAACGCCTGAACTGTTTGTGCCGGGATCCGTGTATCCCGGCACAATGCATTTTGGGGCCTGCGATGCCCCAAACGGGGAGTCTGTTCGATGATCGATACCAATCGCGCGAAGTTCGCCTTGCTGGCAGGCGCTGTCCTGGCGCTCACCGCCGGGTCGGTCGCGTTCGGCGCGGTGGACTTGCCACCAGCGCCTCCGTCGCCACCAGCACCACCGGAACCCCCTGCGCCACCATCGCCGCCCGCCCCGCCATCGCCGCCGGAAATCAATCGGCAGATCGTGATCGTTGAAAATCACGGCGACGAGGATGGGAAGGGCTTTGTCCGCACGATC
>JAZKBJ010000169.1:0-3109 GCA_040388685.1 Pseudomonadota bacterium | reverse complement strand
CGTGATGGCCGCACCTACGTATTCCAGACCGATCGCGCCTTGAGCGATTCCGAAGTCGAACAGCGCATAGCATCTGCCGAAGCGCGGATTCCTCCCGTACCGTCGGGTGCCGGGCATGACCGGCGCATGATGAAGCAGCGCGTCGTTGTCATGAATGACCAGGGTGAGGAGATTACCGATGTCGTCACCGAGGAAAGTGACGAACCCTGCAAAGGCAAGCAGGTTGTATCGGACGTCGATACGTCGGCTGAGGACGGTGGCAAGTTGACCCGGGTTCGCGTGCGCATGTGCGGCGCGACGGGTGATCTTGAAAAGCACGCCATGACGGAAGCCATCAAGGGTATTCGCGAAGCACGCGCGGAGATCGCGGGAGACAGGAGCCTGTCAGAGCAGGTTCGCGGCCAAATCCTGCGCGATCTCGATGCGGAAATCGCACGGCTTGGCCACGAAGGCTAGGCGGCGTGGACAAATTACCGCTCGGCGTGGGTGGGCAGTTCTCGCGTTTTTGCTGAGCGGACGAAGTGGATGAGTGCGAGCTCATCCGCGACCGTCGCGGACCAGCACCAAACATCAGAAAGTCCGGTCAGGAGCACGGGGCTGTTTTGGGCGTCGCTGGCGGCCTGTGCGATCACGTCCGACATGCTCTCAATCGGCTGCTCTCTTCGCAACAGGGCTGCCCATTCGATCATCGCTCTTTCGTGATCCGGGGCGCGGACCTGAGAGACGTATGTCCCGCCCTTGTATTCGCAGATGAATGTGAAAAGATTCGAGGCCATAAGGCCAGCATAAATGCTTTGGCGCGATGCCGCCAGCGGACCGAAAAAGTTGACGGGGCCACCGAGGCTTGATTCAAGCCTGCTTTTTGGAGGCAGGCTTGAGCAGGGGCGATCTCACCGAAGCGGAATGGCGCGTTTTGAAGGGCTTGTTGCCGATTGAGCCCGAGAACCGTGGTCGCGGTAGGCGTCCCGAGCAAAACCGGTCAATTATCAACGGCATACTCTGGCGGCTTCGTTGCGGTGCTCCTTGGCGAGATGTGCCGCCCAAATATGGCAGTTGGAACACGATCTATCGGCGGTTCCGACGATGGAGCGAAGCCGGGGTCTGGGAAACAGTCGCGGTGACACTCGCCGAGGTCATGGCGGACAGCGGCCACTACAGCATCGACAGCACTACCGTTCGCGCCCATGTCTCGGCAGCGGGCGGAAAAGGGGGACTCATCGACGCGCTCTTGGCCGCTCGCGGGGCGGGTTCACCAGTAAGCTTCACTGCCTGGCTGATGCCCACGGACGACCGGTCGCCTTCCACCTGACGGGCGGCGAAGCGGCAGATTGCAAAGCCTATGACGACCTGATCGGTCTGCCAGAGCGCAAGCCGGATGCATTGCTTGCCGACAAAGGCTACGATGCCGACGCAATCCGTGCCGACCTTGCCGAACGGAAAATCGAGGCCGTCATTCCCGGTAGATCAAACCGCCGCGTGAGGATCGAGCATGATCGGGCGCTCTACAAGCAACGCAATCGCATCGAACGTATGTTTGGCCACCTCAAGATCAACCGCGCCATCGCTACACGCTATGATCAACTGGCCAACAGCTTCCTCGGCATGGTCCATCTCGCCACTGCCAGATACTGGCTCAAATTTGTCCACGCCGCCTAGTTCAGCTTGTGGGCTGGACGACCGGCTTCGCTTCGTACTTGACCGCTTTGCCCTTGGCATCCTTGCCTGACTTTTTGGCGTCCTTCGGCTTGGTTTCGGTCGTCTTTTCCGGCTTTGCCTTCTCGTCCTTTTCCGCAGCCGCCGCAGCATCACGCTTTGCCCAGAGCGTCGCGGCATCCTTGGCGCTGGCAGTGCGTGCCGGATACTTGCAGCCGCGCTGCTGGCCGACGCCCTTCAGAAACGCCCGGCGGACGGAACCGGCGTAGATCGCCTCGTTCCATTTGCGCTCTTGCGCGTTGGCACCGCTAAGTTCGCGGATCACACCGCCGAACGGGATGAGCGAACGCACGAGCGATTTGGCGACGTTGCCTACGCTGATGTTGGAACCGCCATCGTCGCGCGCGATGTCGATGTCATCGCCCAGAACGGCATCGAGTTGGGCAATTTCCGACGAGATGGCCGGGCATCGACCCATGCCGCCAAGGTTGTCAGGCTTTTCTCGGGCGGTCACGAGGATTGCGGGAACTTCGTCCTTCTTGATGTTGAGATCACTGAGCGGCGACGTGACGACATCGCCGGCCGTAACCTGATCCTGCGACACCGCCGTCTGCCCAAAGGCAGGGAAGGCGATGGCACAAGTACAAGGCAGTAGTGCGAACCGAAGAGCCTTGGTGAAAGTCATACGTGCCCCCTTTTGCAAAGAGAAGCACCAACAACAGCTTCGGTTCCGGATATTTCGATTAAATGTCTTTGAACGTGTCGCACTGATCCTCGTCAGCGGTTTCAAGGCCCTTGCGCAGCCACTGCATGCGCTGGGCGGCGCTGCCGTGGGTAAAGGCATCTTCGACAGGACGGCGGCCAGCGGCTTTCATCAGCGTATCATCGCCGATCTGGTGGGCGGCGGTCATGCCTTCCTCGATGTCGCCCGCTTCGATGCGATCACGGTTGCGGCCCGCCCAGACACCGGCATAGCAATCGGCCTGAAGTTCGAGGCGCACCGAAAGCTGGTTGGCCTGGCTCGGACTGCGCTGTTGCAACTGGCGTACCTGATCCGATGTCCCCAGCAGGCTCTGCAGGTGGTGGCCATATTCGTGCGCCATCACGTAGACCCGGGCGAAATCGCCGCCCGCTCCCATCTGCTTGTCCATTTCGTTGTAGAAGTCAGTATCGATATAGATTCCGGAATCGCTGGGGCAGTAGAACGGCCCCATTGCGCTTTGCGCCGCGCCGCAGCCCGATTGTCCTGCCTGCGAATAGAACACCAGCTTGGGTGCCTTGAACGGGATGTTGGCCTGCGCGAACAGCGGTGCCCATGTCTTGTTGAGCGAGGACATGGCGTTGCAGCTCTCGCGGCTGAATTCGTTGACCGAGCAACTCTCGGCCACAGATGCACCGCCTTGCTGCTCGACGGGCGCGCTGACCTGGCCTTGCTGCAGAGAACCGAGCATTTGCG
>JAZKBJ010000168.1:9250-10017 GCA_040388685.1 Pseudomonadota bacterium | reverse complement strand
GGAGCTCGGATTTGCAGACGCTCAGACAGAGTTCGGCACGATTCTGGATGAAGAGGGCGTAGCCATCCGCGCCGGGCACCACTGCGCCCAGCCGCTGATGGACCATCTTGGCGTCCCCGCCACGGCCCGCGCCAGCTTCGGCATCTACAGCGATGAAAGCGATATCGCCGCGCTTGTGCGCGGGATCGAAAGGACCAAGAGGATCTTTGGATGAACAGCGACGATCCCAAATTCGCCGTCGAGGAAGTGGCCGAAGTGAACGCGCCGCGCCGGGCCCGCGTTGACGATATTCCCGAACCGGTGGAAACCCCGGCCGAGAAACTTGAACGCAAGCGCGACTATCTCGAAGGCTTCCTTGCGGCCAAGCCCGAAGGCGTGGGCGCCGGCGAACCCGGCGGCGACATCTACGAAGGCGTGGTGGCTGCGCTCAAGGAAATCTTCGACCCGGAAATCCCGGTCAACATTTACGATCTCGGCCTGATCTACGGCGTCGAGGTTGCCGATGAGGCGCACGTGGTCGTCACCATGACGCTGACCACCCCGCATTGCCCGGTGGCCGAATCGATGCCCGCCGAAGTCGAACTGCGCGTCAGCGCGGTGCCCGGCGTGCGCGATGCCGAGGTCAATCTCGTCTGGGATCCGCCGTGGGACCCGCAAAAGATGAGTGACGACGCCAAGCTTGAGCTGGGCATGTTGTAACTGATGCCGGGCACCCCACATCCGTTCGTGTCGAGCGTAGTCGAGACACATTGGCTAGGCGAACGTCC
>JAZKBJ010000168.1:5953-9240 GCA_040388685.1 Pseudomonadota bacterium | reverse complement strand
TTTGACAATGGCCACTATCACTCGCCAACGCCCCGCCGCCGTGATCCTCACGGCGAGCGCAGAGGCGCGTATCGCCAAGCTGATGGCCGAGGCCCCGGCTGATGCGATTGGCGTGAAGCTGTCCACGCCGCGTCGCGGCTGCTCGGGCCTTGCCTACTCGGTTGATTATGTCACGCAAGCGAATCCTATCGACGAGAAGATCGAGACGCCGGGCGGGCTGTTCTTCATCGACAGCGCCTCGGTACTCTACCTGATCGGCAGCACGATGGACTGGCAGGAAGACGATTTCACCGCAGGGTTCGTGTTTCAGAACCCCAATGCCAAGGGCAGCTGCGGCTGCGGGGAAAGCTTTACCGTCTAGGCTTCGCTGAGGAAGCGCAGCAGCGCTTCTTCCAGCGCGTCCAGTTTGTCATCGGCGTCTATCCGGGCATCGAGCCACAGGTTCTCGCTGTCGGTCACCGCGTGATCGCGCGCCGCTTCACCAGCTATATCGCGCGATGGGGCGCGGCGGCCAAAGCTGACATCACGCGCGGCTTGCATGAACCCGTTGGCGTTGGTCATGGCCATGCGCTTGAAAAAGCGGCCGAGATTGCGCGAACGGTCGTCCATGAACGCTTCGAGCTCGCCCACGCGCTCGCGCGTCAGACACTTCGCGCCCTGCCAGCCCTGCAGGTAATTGCCCACGCCCTGCACGAACAGACGTTCCCACTCGGGCGCATTGGGCGCGCAGAGCGTGGCGTCCTTTACGCGAAACAGCATTTCCGCCTCGCGCTGGCTGACGGCGGCGGGGCGATCACCGCCTGCCGCGAAGATCGTGCGGCGGATCAGCGCGCATTCGGTTGAGGTGACGCTGCCGGGATCGAGGTTCCCACCTGTCCGGGTGGGGCCTTCGCCGGTCAGCACTGCTTGTTCCAGCAGGTCGAGCGCGAACAATCTGAGCGATTCGGGCGCGGACAACGCCTTCTCCAGCACGCGCACCACCAGTTCGAGTTCGGTCAGGCTGTTCACCTTGCCGTCGTGCTGGACGCGTTCGATCAGCCAGCGCGCGTTGTCGTCGGAAACGTAGCCGTGCGGCTCTGCGGTGTTGACGATGAATTCGACCAGCGCCTCGGTGAAGAAGTCGCTCCATTCGGCGGTGGGCGCGGCAATCCGGTCGTTCACCACGAAGATCGCCTCGGCCTCGTCCGGGCTGATGCGGCCGTCGGGCCACGCGCTGCGGCGCAGGCTGAGGATTTCGGCGGCGTCGATTTCGCCATCTGCGGCGGCCTGTTCGGCAAGCGAGCGGAATTGCATGGTCATCGTGGCCGGTCCCCGGGTGGCGAATATTTCCGCCACACCTAAGGGAAACCGCTTAATTTGCGGTTATCGGCAACCTTCAGTGCGCGTTCTGCGACTGGCGCAAGGGCTTGGGGCAGGACCAAGTCCCACCCCCGCTCCGAACTTAGCGCAAATCGGGCGCAAGCCCCTCGGCGCGCAGCAGCGCAATCGCCTCGTCCAGCGGCATCACCTTCTGGTGCTGTTCGCCCAGAATGCGGATCGCCACGGTGCCTTCTTCCGCCTCGCGCTTGCCGACGACTAGCAGGTACGGAACTTTCTGCAGCGAATGTTCGCGCACCTTGTAGTTGATCTTCTCGTTGCGCAGGTCGGTGTCGGCGCGGATGCCCGCGGCCTTCAACTTGGCCAGTGCGTCCTTGGCATAGTCGTCCGCGTCCGAAACGATGGTGGCGACCACCGCCTGCACCGGCGCGAGCCATACCGGCAAACGACCGGCGAAATGCTCGATCAGGATGCCGATGAAGCGTTCATAGCTGCCGAAGATCGCACGGTGCAGCATGACCGGGCGGTGCTTCTCGCCATCCTCGCCGACATAGCTGGCGTCGAGCCGCTCGGGCAGGACGCGGTCGGACTGGATCGTGCCGACCTGCCAGGTGCGGCCGATCGCGTCGGTCAGGTGCCATTCCAGCTTGGGCGCATAGAACGCGCCTTCGCCGGGCAGTTCTTCCCAGCCATAGGCCTCGGTCGCAAGGCCAGCGCGAACCACAGCGGCGCGCAGCTCGCTTTCGGCCTTGTCCCACATCTCTTCGCTGCCGAAGCGCTTTTCGGGGCGCAGCGCCAACTTGATCGAATACGTGAAGCCGAAGTGCTTGTAGACGCGGTCGGCGAGTTCGCAGAAGGCCTGCACTTCGTCGACGATCTGGTCTTCGCGGCAGAAGATGTGCGCATCGTCCTGCGTGAACTGGCGCACGCGCATCAGCCCGTGCAGCGCACCGTGCGGCTCGTTGCGGTGGCAGCAGCCGTTCTCGTAAAGCCGCATCGGCAGGTCACGATAGGACTTCAGCCCCTGCCGGAAGATCAGCACGTGTGCCGGGCAGTTCATCGGCTTCAGTGCCATCCAGTCGGCCTCGCCGCTGATCACCGGGCCTTCGTCGTCCACGTTGGGCACTTCGTCGGGGATGACGAACATGTTCTCGCGGTACTTGCCCCAGTGCCCGGACTGTTCCCACTGTCGCGCGTCCATCACCTGCGGGGTCTTGACCTCGCGGTAGCCCGCACCATCAATCGCGCGGCGCATGTAGGCTTCCAACTCGCGCCAGATCAGATAGCCCTTTGGGTGCCAGAACACGCTGCCGTGGGCTTCGGCCTGAAGATGGAACAGGTCCATCTCGTTGCCCAGTTTGCGGTGGTCGCGCTTGGCGGCCTCTTCCAGCCGCGTCATGTGCGCATCGAGCTGCTTCTTGTTGAGCCAGCCTGTGCCGTAGACGCGCGAAAGCATCGCATTATTCTGGTCGCCGCGCCAATAGGCGCCCGATACGCGCGTCAGCTTGAAGGCGTTCGGGTCCAGCTTCCCGGTCGAGGGCAAGTGCGGGCCCCGGCACATATCCAGCCAATCGTCGCCGGACCAGTAAACCGTCAGCGGTTCGTCACCCGGAAGTTCTGCGGCCCATTCGGCCTTGAAGCTTTCACCCTGCTGCTTCCAGCGCGAGATCAGTTGCTCGCGGCTCCACTCTTCGCGGCGTAGCGGCTTGTTTGCGGCGATGATCTGGCGCATCTGCGCCTCGATCGCCGGCAGGTCTTCGTCCGTGAAGGGCCGTTCGGCAGGCGCGAAATCGTAATAGAACCCGTCGTCGGTGCTTGGCCCGAAGGTGATCTGTGTGCCCGGAAACAGCGCCTGCACCGCTTCGGCCAGAATGTGCGCGAAATCGTGCCGCGCAAGGTCGAGCGCCTCGGCCTCGTCCTTCGCCGTCACCAGCGCGAGCTGCGCATCCGCCGTGAACGGGCGCGAAAGA